>DCMK01000068.1:52604-72804 GCA_002321395.1 Caryophanales bacterium UBA1624 | reverse complement strand
AATTCCCACCCAACGGGGATATGAAACACGTGTATTCGGAGCTGGTCGCGCGCATCAAGTCCATCGTTGAAAAAACCGAATCCGTCACGGTCCTTCTGGATACCACCATGCTTTACGACAAAAGAAGACTTTATTTTCGGGATGCGTTGGATGGGGATTTTGACGAATATGACCTCGTTTTGCTAAAGCTTCACGATTATCGGACGTGCCTCATCCGCAACAAAAAGAGGATTCGGGAAAAATGGGTTCCGGAAAACGTGATCCTCGATATGGTTTCCCATTACATGGACCCTTCCGAAACCTGCAAAAAGAGGTTTAATTCGGTACAAGAAATCTACGTCGATTAATAAAATTAGCCTTTTTTGCGGGCTTACTGATTTTTGGGGGCTTTGTAGATGAAGAGCTTTCTAGAAACGTAATTGACGACGAGAGTGACGGCCGTGCGAATCACGAATACGACCAACCATGCCCAAAAAACGGCGATGGAGCCATTTTCGCCGAACATTTTGTCGAAGGAAAAACCGCTTAAGATATTGATGTTCCAACCGGTCCATTCAAGGCAAGTCATATAGCCGATGAACTGAATCAAGGCGCCGATCAAAAGGGCGACGAAGCTCCAAAAAGCGAAAAGCAGCATGCCGCGAATGGATTTCGCTTTCTTTTCCGATTCCGCATCGACGTTGCGGAACCCCCAAACCGAAGAAAGAGACCAATTGGCCGGGGTCGCCAAGAGAAAGCCGACAAGAGAGAAGAGAAACATCCAAAAGAACGCCCCAATATGATTCGCGCCGGCCGTTTTTCCCGAAAAAGCCGAGGTAACCCAACCTTCGACGGCCATATCCAAAACCGTGGCATACCCCCCGATGATCACGAAGCGGAGCAGCTCCAACCAAACATTGGAATCACGGTCTATTTTCTTTTTGCATTCCATTTTCGAAACACCCTCTTATTCGGCCACCATTCTACCCCGACCTCCTTCTCTTGTCCTCAATGAGGAAGAAGCAAAGGACAAAGTGGTAAGATTCTCCTAGTCAATGAGGAACGCCATGAAATTAAACGAAAAGAAAACAATTATCATTTCCGGGATCCCCCAAAGAATCCATTTATGGGCGAAAGATGAGACGAAACCCGTCATCCTTTTCCTTCACGGCGGACCCGGAATGCCTTTCCGTCACAAAATCAGAAAACACCTCCTCCCTTTAGCCGATGATTTCGTCCTCGCCGCCATTGACGAAAGAGGAGCCGGAGGAAGCTTCTCCCCCACTTTAAAGCCGGAAGATCTTTCCATCGACGATTTTTTGGCGGACATCAAGGAATGGACAGACTATCTTTGCAAGCGATTCCACCACAAAAGAATCTACCTCATCGGCCATTCCTTCGGAAGTTTTTTAGCCAGTCGCGCCATCGTGGAAAATCCAGAATCCTATGCGGCCTACATCGGGGTTGGCCAAATCGTCGACATGCCCGACCTCATGGAGGAACGCTACAAAATGCTGTCCCAAAAAGCTCGTGAAATCGGCGATGCCCTTTTGATTCGGAAATTGGAGGAGATCGGCAGCCCAAATGGCGGGCGATTCTCCACCCAGGAAGCGAACGATTTCTTCTCTTCGCACTACTATGCCGTCATGGAACCCGCGGGATACCCTTCTTTTGAGAAAAGGGAAATCAAACCCGTGATGCGGAGCTTGGAATATACCAGGGAAGAAAAAAAGAATTGGCTCAAAGGAATCGCTTTGTCTCGGGCCGCTACTTCATCGGTGATAGACGCCTTGAGTCTAAAACCCTATGGCAACGTCCGCAAAATCCCCCATTACGTCATTCAAGGAATCGATGACATCAGCGCCCCTTATCCCCTAGCGAAGGAATACGCCGAAAAGATTCGCGCACCGAAGCACGCCTTCTTGACTTACACCCGCTCCGGCCACGAGCCTTGCTTCGAAGAGCCGGAGCGATTCATGATTGACGTCCGGAATCGGTTCAAAGAGGACGTTGATTAATTTCCCGTTTCAATGCCCGCCTCGAAAAAGGATGCCTTTGTCACCACATCGCGATCGTCTTGGTGGGAAAGGACCCGCACCGCATCGGCGGGGGACAGCCAGTAAGCGTCTTGGACCTCTTCTTTTTGCAGAGTCAATGGCCCTTCTTTTGCATAACATGCAAACCAAATGACTTTTTTCAAAATCCCAGGGAAGGGGGAATACGTCGTCGCCGTTTTAAACCCTGGAATGAAAGTGACGTCCAAGCCGAGCTCTTCTTTGATTTCCCGGGCGGCCGTGGCCTCTTCCACCCCACCATCGCAGTCCTCGACGTGCCCTTTGGGTATGGAATAATGCCCCAGCTTCATGTGCTCAACCAAAACCTTCCCATCTTTGAACACGACCGCCCCGCAGCTCTTTTCTTGTTTGCCAAGCAAATTCTGCAAAGAGCAAATCTCGTCCTCGGATAGGCCAATCGCCTCGCAGTAATTCTCAAACGTGTGGTACTTTTCAAGGAAGCGGGTGCGGACTTCCCGTAAATAAGCGATATTGGGAGTCAAGCAAATCTCCGGCAAAAAGCCGGGCCGTTCTTTCCGAATGCGGATCGTCGCCTGTTCCAAAAGAGGGAAAGAGGACATAAAATCCGCGTTGATCGAGGCAAAATCGACTCCGGCAAGCTCTAAAAGCAAGGCCGAGAAGATGCCCGTGCGGTCTTTCCCTGCGTTGCAGTGCATCAAAAGCGGCTTATCCGCATGCAAAATCGTCCGAAGGATCTTCCGAACCGAAACAGGATCGTCCAGCATCTCCAAATAGCTGCCAACCCCATCCTCCCAATCCTCAGGAACGCGTCCTTCGCCGTTTACGGACAAATCGATGATGGTGAAATATGGGTCTTTTTCAACCAAGCCAACTTCTTCTCTTTTCGCGCGTTTTTCCCGCAAATCAAGGATGGTTTTAATGCCAAGCCTTTTTATTTTTTCCACGTCCGCTGGCGTTGCGTCCAACAACGTTGCGGAACGGTAAACGACTCCGAAAGACGTCTCGCCATACCGGCATTCGTACCCCCCTAAATCGCGAAAGTTCTCAATGCCTTCAAATTTATAATTCCTTGCCATACTTCGAAAAGTCTATCGCAACGCGGCAAAAGAAAAAAGCGAGCTGACGCCCGCTTTTCCCATGGAGGTCTTTTTGGTTTTATTCGGCTTTCTTTTCCGTTTCGCCGTTTTGCTTCTTCAGCTCAGCAAGAATCGCGGTGAGAAGTTCTTCCTGGGTCGGCTTCGGCGCATCGGGAGCAACAGGAACCGGGCGCTCTTCGGGGTGCTTTTGATAATAGGCTTCGCGAGCGTCCGCCTCGAATTGAAGGCGCTTGTTGTTCAAAGAAGTAACGACTTTGACGATGATGAACAAGGTCAACGCAATGATAAGGAAGGAGATAACCGCATTGATGAAGGTCCCCCAATCGATTACCGCGGAAAGATTATACGTATAGGTCGTTCCATGAAGGGTGTATTTTCCCAAGATGGTGGCTTTCACACTTTCGATCAAGGTAGGAGAGGAAGCGACGGTATCTTCGCCATAGATGCTGATGGCCATCGCTTGGGCATGGCTTTGAAGTTCAGCGGCGCTGAAGGACTGGCCAATTCCATCCATGCCTTTTTGGGCGTCGTTGAGCGCCGGAAGCACGGTAACCAAACCCTTAAGACCACCAGGGACGCCCCAAGTGCAAACGCTGAGGAGGATGTTGGTGAAGGCAGTGACGATCGCGTTGAACGCTCCGCCGATCACGACGCCGACGGCGAGGTTGAAGGCGTTGCCACGATTGATAAAGGCTTTGAAGTCCTTCCAAAGGCCTTTGCGCTTCTCTTTGAATTTGCTCTTTTTCTCTTTTTTCGACATAAAATCGTTCCTTTCTTTTTGGACCTCCAAATGAACGGGAATACTATAGGGCCACCATATTTTGAGTTCAACGCGGAGAATTCCTTTTTTCCTTTTTCGGCGACTCTCGAGCCCTGAACTCCGAGAAGGAAAAATCAAGTTCGTCAAGAAATGAAAATCAAATGAAACAGGAAGGCCCCATCGATGCTATCGGGTTTTTCAACCTGGAAACAGGAATCCAGAAAAAGGTTTTCCACCGATGGGTTGTGGACAAAGTCCATTTTATGTGACAGTGTCTAATGTTTTTCGAAATCTTTTTTCCACATTCTTCGTTTTCTTTCCTAATAAACTACTAGTAGAATCGCCTTTTCCGCGATGGGACCGCACGTTTCGCGTTTTTTCCGGTTTCGACCCAAAAAACAAAAAAGAAAACCGTGAAAAAAGCTCATTTGATATTTTCATAAGTGAACTTATGATTGCTTCCGCAAACCCTAAAAGGGCGGATGCAAGCATAAAACGAAAAATTGCGGAAGCGGTGTTCTTTTTATAGCCTTCGACGCCCATAAGAGTTTTCCAAGGAGTTCTGATTATGCTGCAAGTCCGCAAACGCGATGGTTCGATTGTCCCCTTCGATTTGAAACGCATCGAAAGCGCCCTTTCCCGCGCTTTCTTGGCCGAGCACAAAACGGTCACTGATGAGGTAATCGAGCTTTTGGCTTTGCGCGTCACCGCGGATTTCAACAGCAAAGTCAAAGACGAAACCATCGGGGTCGAAGACATCCAAGACTCCGTGGAAATCGTTTTGATCCAAGCAGGCTACATCGATGTGGCCAAGTCCTATATGGACTATCGGAAGAAAAGGACCGAGATCCGCCAGGTCAAGACCACGGAACTCGACTTCAAAAAAGTCGTCGACAACTATCTCCGCGTCAACGATTGGCGCGTCAAGGAAAACTCCACGGTCACCTATTCCGTCGGCGGCTTGATTCTATCCAACTCCGGCGCCGTCACCGCCAACTATTGGCTGTCGGAGGTCTATGACAAAGAAATCGGCGATGCCCACCGCAATGCCGACATCCATATTCACGACCTCTCCATGCTCACTGGCTATTGCGCGGGCTGGAGCTTGAAGCAGCTTATTCAGCAGGGCCTCGGCGGAGTCCCGGGGAAAATCACTTCCTCCCCCGCCCGCCACTTAATGACCCTTTGCAATCAGATGGTCAACTTCCTCGGCATCATGCAAAACGAATGGGCCGGGGCCCAGGCCTTCTCTTCCTTCGACACTTATTTGGCCCCGTTCGTCAAAGCCGACCATCTTTCGTACAAAGAAGTGAAGCAATGCATCCAATCCTTCATCTATGGGGTCAACACCCCTTCTCGTTGGGGAACCCAAGCCCCCTTCACCAACGTCACTTTGGACTGGACCTGCCCGAACGATTTGGCCAATCTTCCCGCGATCGTCGGCGGCAAGGAAATGCCCTTCACCTATGGCGAATGCAAAAAAGAGATGGACATGGTCAACCGCGCTTTCATCGAGACGATGATCGAAGGGGACGCCAACGGCCGCGGATTCCAATACCCCATCCCAACTTATTCCATCACCAAAGAGTTCGATTGGTCTCCGACGGAAAACAACAAACTTCTTTTCGAGATGACCGCCAAATACGGGACCCCTTACTTCTCCAACTACATCAACTCCGACATGAAGCCCAGCGACGTGCGTTCCATGTGCTGCCGTTTGCGCCTTGATTTGCGCGAGCTCCGAAAAAAGAGCGGCGGTTATTTTGGATCCGGCGAATCGACGGGATCCATCGGCGTCGTTACCATCAACATGCCGCGCATCGCCTATTTGGCGACGGACAAGGCGGATTTCTATTCGCGTTTGGACCGTTTGATGGACCTTTCGGCCCGCTCCTTGAGCATCAAGAGGAAGACCATCACCAAACTGCTCGACGCTGGTCTATATCCTTATACCAAGCATTATCTCGGCTCCTTCAAAAACCACTTTTCCACAATTGGGCTGGTGGGGATGAACGAAGCCTGTTTGAACGCGCGCTGGATCGGAGAAGACCTAACCCATCCCGCTGCCCAGAATTTCACCGAAGAAGTCCTCAACCACATGAGGACTCGCCTCTCCGACTACCAAGAGCAATATGGGGATCTGTTCAATCTGGAGGCGACTCCTGCCGAATCGACCTCCTACCGCCTAGCCAAGCACGATAAGGAACGCTATCCGGACATCATCACGGCCTCCAAAAACGGCGAGACCCCCTTCTATACCAACTCAAGCCATCTCCCCGTTGGCTACACATCCGATATCTTTGAGGCCCTCGACATCGAAGACCGTTTTCAAACCCTTTACACCTCCGGAACCGTTTTCCATGCTTTCTTGGGGCAGAAGCTGCCCAACTGGCAGTCCTGTATGAAGCTGGTCCGCAAAATCGCCGAGAATTACAAACTCCCCTATTACACCATCTCCCCCACCTATTCGGTTTGCGCCGAACACGGATATCTTTCGGGCGAGCAATGGAAATGCCCCACCTGTGGAAAGGAAACCGAGGTCTATTCCCGCATCACGGGTTACTACCGCCCCGTGAAAAACTGGAACGCCGGGAAAAGCGAAGAATTCAAAATGCGCAAAACCTATGACGTATCCGGAGAATGCGAAGAAAACAAGCAAGAGGAGGCCAAAACCAAAGTCTCGGAAGAAGAAAAAGGAGAAGAAGCCCTAGCTTTGAAAGAGCCGCTTCTATTCACTTCCCCCACTTGCCCGAACTGCAAAATGGCGAAGATGATTTTGGACAAAGCCGGATTCCATTATCGCAACGTCGACGCCATCGCGAATAAAGACATGGCCATAGCCTATGGGATCAAACAGGCTCCGACGCTTTTGGTCCCAGACGGAAATTCCTACAAAGCCTATGAAAACGCCTCCCTCATCAAAGGGTATCTAGCCAGCCTGCAGTAAAACCATCCATGATTTACGATTCCATCGTCGTCGGCGCCGGCCCGTCCGGCTTAACCGCCGCGCTTTATCTTCTTAGAGCCGGAAGAAGCGTCTTGATTTTGGAAAAGGAAAGCATCGGCGGGCAAATCGCCCTTAGCCCAAGGCTTGAGAATTTTCCTTCCATCGCCTCCATCTCCGGAGAAGAGTTTTCTGACCGCCTCTTTTCCCAAGTGACGGATTTGGGCGCGGATTTCGAGCTGGAGGAAGCCCAATCCCTCAGCAAAGAGGAAGAAACGGGAATCTTCACCGTCGCCACGAACTACTCTTCGCATCAAGGCAAAACCGTGATCCTTGCCACAGGATGCGCTCACCGCTCCCTAGGGGTTCCCGGGGAAAAGGAGCTTACGGGGAAAGGCGTATCCTATTGCGCGGTTTGCGATGGGCCCTTCTACTCCGGGAAAGATGTTTTGCTGATTGGGGACGCCAACACCGCCCTCCAATACGCCATTTCTTTGTCATCCATTTGCCGCAAAGTCACCGTCGTCACGTTGTTCGATCGATTTTTCGGCGACGCCGTTTTGCAAACAAGGCTCTTCGCTCTTCCGAACGTTGAAATCCACCATTGCCTTTCCACGCAGCGTTTCGACAAAGAAGGAGACAAGATACAAACAACGTTCCTCAATACGAAGAACAAGGAAGAAACCGCATTCCGTTCCGATGGCGTATTCATCGCGATCGGGCAAATTCCTCATAATGAACCGTTCCTATCCTTCGCCGATTCGGAAAAAGGATTCCTCCTAACCGATGAGCGAATGGCGACGAAAACAAAAGGCCTCTTCGCCTGCGGAGACTGTCGTATGAAAATGGTTCGTCAGGTCGTCACGGCGACGGGGGACGGGGCGGTGGCCGCCACCTCTGCGAATGCCTATCTGCAAAGTTTATAATTTCATTGGCAATCACTCATATCCTCGCAATTCGACCATATCCATGGTCTTTGCGAGGATATTTTTATATTCTTCTGCGTTTTCTTTCGTCACTGCGTGAAGCCCATGGCAAATGCAGCTTGGGGAGTCGATGAACATCTGGAGATAATACTTTTTCGCCCCGGAGAGCCAAAAAGAGATTTTCTCAATGTCTTCCCGCGAGTGGAATTCCTGTATCAGCGTGGTCCGGAATTCATAGGAAATCCCGGAATGAATCAGCAAAGAAATCGAGGCTTCGATCTTGGACATATCAAGGGAAGGAAGCCCCACGGTCAATGGGTATTTCTCTTTTGAATTTTTGATATCCATCGCCACATAATCAACAAGGCCTTTTTCGATGAGGGAAGAAAGGACATCGGGGCTCGTCCCGTTTGTATCAAGCTTCACCTTGTATCCGAGCTTTTTGATCTGAAGGAGCTTTTCGGGCAAGTCCGGCATCAAAGTAGGCTCGCCTCCAGATACGCAAACGGCATCCAGCTCTTTTGCCCTTTTTTTCGCATACCCATAAATGGTTTCCCAAGGAATGGAGGTTGGCCGACTGTTTGTAAGAACAAGTCCCCCATTGTGGCAAAATGGGCATCGGAAATTGCATCCGGCGGCGAAAAGGGTCGTGGTCAAACAATCATCGAAATCAACAAGAGAAAGCTTTTCCCAACCGCTGAAATCCATCCACGTCATTATATCAAACCGGCATTAGACCCGATAGAAAAGGGGTAGAATGTTCCCATGAACATCCTTTTCTTCCTGATTCCGAAATCGCAGGTCTGCTATGGGGAGGCTTCTTGGTCCCTCCGGCAAATCGCAGAGAAAATGGTTGCCAACGATTTGACGGCAATCCCCGTGCTGAATCATGAAGGCCAATACGTGTTCACGATTTCGGAAGGCGATCTTTTCCGTTTTATCAAATTGAAAGCCAATCTCAACTACAAAGAAGCGGAAAGTACCCCGATTTCGGAATTGCCGCATGAAAGGCAGGTCAGCTCCATTCGGTTCGATGCCGAAATGAAGGATCTTGTTTTGCTGGCCGGCAGCCAAAACTTCGTTCCGGTCGTCGATGGGCAGGGAGTATTCATGGGCATCATCACCCGGCAGACCATCATCCGTTACCTCAACGATAAGATTAAGGATATCCCCGATCCCAAAATCCCCGATAATCTCCGCTGATTATGACCTCCATCATCGAAAAATTCATTCCTTTGGAAAAAGGGCATGGCGTATATGTCCGCATCGCAAACCCAAACGGAAAAAACACCCCGCTTCTTGTTTGCCATGGCGGGCCCGGATCCACTCATAACAGCCTAGAGCTTCTCGATCCCCTTTCCGCGATCGGCGATCGCCCGATTTATTATTATGACCAATTCGGGTGCGGGCTTTCTTCCTTCGCGGAGAACGCCACCGCCTATACCCCGGATGCATGGGTTAAGGAGTTGGAAGCCATTCGTTCTTATTTCCATTTGGACAGGGTCTTCCTCCTCGGCCACAGTTGGGGCGGCATGCTGGTGCAGCTCTATCTTCAAAAATTCGGTCAAATAGGAATCAACGGGATTGTCCTCTCCTCCACTTTGTGCAGCGCGAAACAATGGAGTGAGGAAACCCATCGCCTTTGCCAAGAACTGTCTTCCGCCGATCAAAAGGCCATCGCGGAGGCCGAAGCGACGAAGGATTACTCTTCGCCTTCTTTTCAAAAAGCGAGCGAGCATTATCTTAAGATGACGGTTTCCGACATCGATTTCGATGCCGCAAACATCCCGGAATGCCTGGCCCGGGAAAAGAAAACGGGGCAGCAATCCTATCTTCACGCTTGGGGCGCCAGCGAATTCACCCCGACAGGGCTTTTGAAGGATTACGATACGCGAGCCTTCCTACCGAAAGTTACTTGCCCCTGTTTGGTTTTATACGGAGGAAAGGACGAATCGACGGCTTTGCAAAACAACACAATGTTCCGCTTAATCCGCAGCGAAAAGAAAGAAATCCATTGTTTTGGAGGCAGTAGGCACATGACTTACTTCGAGAAAAACAGCGAATACATTAACGTGGTTTCTGCGTTCTTAAGTTCCTTGGATTCCGATTGAAAATTTTACAAGTTCGGTTTCCTTACGTATAATGACCTTTGGCCTGATTTCGTCTTTTGCCGATAAGGATTTTTTATGACCGTCCATCTAGAAGAGCATCTCGACTACAGAAAAATATTCCACGCTGCATACGCGCCAATCTTGATGATGGTTTTCGCCTCCCTTTACACAATCGTAGATGGTGTATTCGTGTCCGGATTCGCGGGAGCCGATGCTTTTGCAGGTTTGAACCTCGTATTCCCCTTCTATTCGGTTTTAGGATCCGTCGGCTTTATGTTCGGGGCAGGGGGGAGCGCCTTGGTCTCAAAAACGCTTGGAGAAAAAGATAGAGACAGGGCGAACGGCCTATTCTCCATGTTGATTTATTTCAGCATCCTATTGGGGATTGTTTTAGGTATTGCGGGTTTTTTCTCCGTTGAGCCCTTCGTCTATTGGATGGCGTCCCTCAGCAAAGATGGGGCCAGCGAAGGCATGGTGAGCCAAGGGATCCTTTACGGAAGGATCGTTTGCAGCGGCATTGTTCTGATGATGCTCCAATATGTTTTCCAATCCTTCTTTTTGACCAACGAAAAGCCGAAATTGGGGTTCTTGGCCATCGTTGGGGCCGGATTGACCAACATCGTCTTAGATGCCTTGTTCGTTGCGGTTTTCAAATGGGGGATCGCCGGAGCGGCCATCGCTTCTTTGATCGGCCAAGGATTCGCGACGGTCTTCCCTCTGATCTACTTTGCCGCGACGAAAAACAACATCCTCGTTCTTGGCAAACCGATTTGGGACTTCAAAGCCCTCGGCCAGATGGCTTGGAATGGAGCAAGCGAATTCGTCTCCAACATCTCCTCTGCCATCGTGGGTTTTTGCTATAACGCGCAGCTTTTGCTCTACTTAGGGCAAGACGGGGTCGCAGCCTATGGAATCGTGATGTACGTATCCTTTATCTTCATGGCAATTTTCATTGGCTATTCCACTTCCATGGCTCCTTTCATCGGCTACCAATTCGGCGCCGGAAACAAAAACGAGCTTCGTAGCATCCTTCGGAAAAGCTTCCTGCTTATCGGCGTTGCTGGCCTGGTGATGTTCGGCCTGTGCCAAGCCCTCGCAGAGCCCCTCTCCGGTCTTCTTTCCAGCGGATCGCAAGAGCTGAAAGAAATCGCGACCAACGCCAATCGCATCTATGCCTTTGTTTATCTAACCGCGGGGTTCACGATCTTCATGTCGAGTTATTTCACTTCGCTCAACAACGGGACCACATCCGCGGTGATTTCCTTCTTCCGCTCCGCGGCT
Organism: Caryophanales bacterium UBA1624; assembly: GCA_002321395.1. Classification (GTDB taxonomy): domain Bacteria; phylum Bacillota_I; class Bacilli_A; order RFN20; family CAG-826; genus Alloenteromonas. Next base: position 61,670 of record DCMK01000068.1, on the reverse strand, counting down.
GAGTTAGCGTGCGTATTTCTGATTCCCCTTTGGCTAGAGGTAAACGGCATCTGGAGCTCTGCCTGCTTCGCCGAAATCGCATCCACCGCGATGATGCTGTTCTTCCTATTCTTCGAGAAGAAGCGCTACGGATATTAAAGAGCTTTCTTATTTCGGTTTTCGTAACGGCAAAATTGGATGATGTGCCCATTGTCTTCTTCCTTTTCGGACGCAAGGAGCAACGACCAATCGGGGGATTCGTCCAGGTTCTCCACGAACACCTCGGCCCCACCATCATCTTCGACCCTCGTAACAAGTGCTTCATCGCAATAAGGGAGCATTTGACGGTAAATCGAAGCACCGCCAATCACAAAAACATCCCCGTTTTGCAGCTGTTTTCGAATTTGAAAGAGGAATTCATCGAAAGAATGCACCGTAATGGTACCCGGATATTCGTGGCTGGGGTCTTGAGTCAAAACAAGATTGATCCGATTTTTCAATGGAGCCGAATGGGGGAAAGACAAAAGGGTGTTCTCACCCATCGCCACCGCATGTCCTTCGGTGGTTTTCCGAAAGAAGGCCATGTCTTTTGGAAGGCGGAACAAAAGGCCGTTTCTTTTGCCGATCCCCCAGTGGCGATCGCAGTTAAAAATCTCAATGAGCTTGTTCATATTGCAACGGGGATTTTCTTTCCCAATTTTTCAAATTCGTAGTTCTCCAATTCAAAATCGGAAAGCTTGAAGTCGTAGAAATTATGGACGTTCGGATTCATCTTCAGCCTTGGCGCCGGATGCTCGGGTTTGGCCAAAACTTCTTTCACCAAAGGAACGTGCCGATCATAGATGTGGGCGTCGGCGATGACGTGGATGAGCTTTCCCGGCTTCAGCCCAGAAACTTGGGCGAACATCAAGATCAGCAACGCATATTGCAGCGTGTTCCAGTTGTTTGCCGTCAGCATATCGTTGGAGCGTTGGTTCAAAATCCCGTTGAGCGTATCCCCCGAAACATTGAACGTCATGGAATAGGCGCAGGGGTAGAGATTCATCTCATGAAGGTCTTCAAAATTATAGATGTTGGTGAGAATCCGACGAGAATGAGGATTGTTTTTCAAGTCGAATAAGACGCGGTCGACTTGGTCGAATTCCCCTTCGGGATAAAGGGATTTCTTCGCAAGCTGATAGCCATAAGCCTTCCCGATGGAGCCGTTTTCGTCGGCCCACGAATCCCAAATATGGGAACGGAGGTCGTGGACGTTATTAGACTTTTTCTGCCAAATCCAAAGAAGCTCATCAAGGCAATTCTCGAAATTGGTCTTCCGAATCGTCAAGATGGGAAGCTCTTTTTGGAGATCGTAAGTATTGACGATCCCGAACTTTTTGATGGTATGGGCTGGGGTTCCGTCCTCCCAATGGGGGCGAACCGGATAGTCGGTGTCCCACACCCCATTTTGAAGGATATCCTCAACGTTCTGCTTAAAGACTTTATCCGCGTAAGACATAGCGGAAACCATTATAAAGGAAAGGCCGCCTTCGAAGGCGGCCAAATTGCGAATCGCTCCCCTTGATCAGTTGTCAGAACGGGAATATCCGCATTTCATCGCATTGGAGGCGACGCCCAGAACTTCCTTCAAAACGAAGTCGGTGTCCCTTTTCGCCGAATCGGCAATATCTTGATTGGCCGTTTCCAAAACGGACGGATCTTTGGCTTCTAGGTATTTTTGATCCGTTTTCAAAATGTGCTCACGGTTCGTTTCCTGCATCTTGTTCTGATAACGCTCAATGAAGATCGCGGTGGAATGGAAATGGGAGTCGGCCAAAGCGCCGATGAGACGGTTCGCCCAATAGAAGGAGGAAGTATCCACCGTTTTCTTGGTTCCGGAGAAATAAGCCGGGATTTTGCTGACGTTGGGATAGATCGCCACGAAAGCATTGAAGGGATTTGCCCCCATGCACAGCCATTCGATCGTGGAGATCTCGCGTGGAAGGTTCGGACGGGCCTGCAAGCAAGTCATAAATGAGGTCCTGCTGATCCCGATTGGACGGTAAATGCCGTGCAAAGAAGGATCCCCGGATTTGGAATAGGGATCGTAGGGAGTCCCTTGATAGTAGGAGGAAAGGATGTATTTCACGTCCTCCACCGTGATCTTCGACTCCGGGACCATGGACCATGGGATGTCGTCGGACATCGGGGTGTAGCGAGCGTTCACCCCGTCATAAACGAAGGTCCTGGGATTGAAATAACGCATCATGTACCAAGCGCGCGGGGTATTGTAAACGTGATCGGAGTCGGCTTTCGACCCGAACGCTAAACGAGGGTTGAACGCCCCTTTTTGTTCCAAAGCCAAATGGTTCTTTTCCACGAATTCCCGCAAATCGGGGGAACACATATTCTCTTTTTTCGCCCCGTAGGCGTCTTCGAAATCGAAGTTATCGAGCCCGAATTGGTTCGGCATCATGACATAGGAATCATCGGGAACCCTACGGGCAATCCAATGATGGCCCCCAATGGTTTCCAGCCACCAAATCTCATCCGGATCGTTGAAGGCGATGCCATTGGGCTCATAGGTTCCGTATTTTTCAAGCAAAGCACCGAGACGTTCCACGCCTTCCCGCGCAGAACGGATATAAGGGAGGACCAGCAAAACCAAATCCTCTTCACCCAAACCACCCGGCATTTGCTTGCCGTTTTCTTCGTGGGGGACGACGTAAGGATCGGCGCCTTTCACCCTGGGGTTGCTGGTGATGGTCTCCGTCGCCGTCATTCCGACGCCATAGGAATTGACGCCTGCAGCAGGCCAAACCCCATTCGAAGTATCGACATTTGGGATCATCGTGTAGCGAAGCGGATTCTCTGGAAGATCCTCGACCGTGAGCTTTCCGATCTTCGAACGGTATTTCTTCGGTTGATCCTTGGGATCCACCACGATGAGCTTTTTCACGTCGAAATGCCCATCGTCGTTCCTGGCGATCATCGTAGAGCCATCGTTGCTGGCGTTCTTCCCAACCAATACTGTTGTGCAAGCCATGTAAGTTAATTCTCCTTAATGAAGATATTTTACCACCCCGCTTTCTAATGCGAAACCATCGACCCAAGACATGCTCCGCGGTAAAATGGTCGAAAGGGAAATGCCATGCAAAAGGGGACGACTTTCACATTTGAAAAATCGAATTCTGCGATTCCTTTCTTGACGATTTCCGAAAAAGTCACCAAACACGCCACAGTATTTTCCTTGGGGGAAGGGACGTCCATCACCAAGGAAAGTTATCCGATAGATTGCTTACTAATCGGCTTGGGGTCCGGGAATGGTTTTTTGGAAAAGGAGAATCGAGATTTGGCGCTTCATTTTGGGGGAGCCTACTTGTCGACGGCCAATGAGCTTTTAGGCAAAAAGGCCAAGAAAGACCCCTTCCTTTATTTTGAATGGCGTTTGGAAAAGGAGAACTCTATGAATCCGTTGATCAACAAAGGAGAGGTTTTTGCGTTGAAAAACCTTCTTCCCTACCAACAAGGAAAGGTTATCAACCTCACCGTTGCCGACACCCCCAGCGCACAACTCGCCGTTTTGTCTTTGGGAGAGGGCTGCGAACTCGCCCCCCACAAAGCCCCAGGGGAAGCTTTGCTGATCATCTTGGACGGGGAAGGCGTAATCTTCTATGAAGGCTCTGATCACCCTGTCAAAGCGGGCGATTCTTTCTGCTTCGCCAAAGGCGGGCTCCACGGGGTCAAAGCGACCACGGACTTCAAATTCGCTCTTTTCCTGGAAAAAGGGAACTAAGAAGGAAATCGGAATCACTTGGCGGAGCGGTTCTTTTTATCCCGAAGCCCCAAAGAGTATATTTGTCCTATGCAGTTATCCACCATCGCGGCCTCCGCCATCGGCAGCAACACCGTCGCATTGATGCTAGCGGTCGTTTGCTATTTGGCTTGCTACCGAAGGTTCCATAAAAAAACCGCCACCAGCGCTTGTTTGTTTTTAATGCTTCTTCTCACCGGATTATCCGCCGTCTCCGACACCATCTCCAGCATCCTTGACGGGCAACCCGGTAACGCCGTCCGCATCATCCTTTACATTGTGAACACCTGCTCCTTCATCACCACGGTGATGCTTCTGACGGCTTGGCTGCTCTTCCTCTTCGCTTTCTTCGACGGTAAATTGAAGAAGCCGCATTTTCTGCTCACCCACATACCGATGCTAGTCGGAATCATCCTCATCCTCGCGAATCCTTTCCTTCCCTTGTTTTTCACCATCACCCCGGAAAACACCTATCTCAGGCTTCCCGGATACTACGTTCTCGTCGTGGTGGAATTGGCGATTCTGGCTTCCTCTATCCTTTATCATTTCATCGACAAACGCCATGCAGAGCCTTTCCAATTCTATTCCATGGTCATCTTCTTGGCCCCCATCCTCATCGGGGTCATCCTTCAGGCCTGCTTCTACGGGGTTTCCCTGCAATGGCCTTCCGTGGCCATCGGCATCGTCGGTTTGTTCCTGACGATTCAAAACCAATCCATCTATCGCGACTCTCTCACCGGTTTGTACAACCGCGCCTATCTCATCTACCTTCAACAACGTTATCGGCTCAAAAACGTCAGCCTCGCCGCGATCATGATCGACTTGAATGATTTCAAGAACATCAATGACCAATTCGGCCACCAAATGGGGGATAAGGCTTTGATTGAAGCCGCGCGGACCTTCGTTTCGATCGTCGGCAAAAAAGGAAATGTCATCCGATACGCCGGGGACGAATTCCTGATTTTCATCCGCTCCCCGGAAAATGAAATCGGCGAAACCTTCATCCGGCAAATCAACGAAGCGTTCGCAAAGCAAAAGCAAACCGAAGAACGCCCTTATTTCCTCAGCGTTTCCATGGGATTCCTCGAATATCGCCTCAATAGCAGCAACTCCTTGGACGATCTTCTCTTCCGCATCGACGAGAAAATGTACGAAGCGAAGAAACGTTTCCACGAGTCCCACCACCTCTCTCGCCAGTATGAATAAGAAATACATTTCCAACGCCCAAAAACCCATCGGCGAAATGGGCCGTAAAAGGATTCAGGAGATGAACCTCCACCACGCGCCCCTCATCGATTGGGGATTTTCTTTGCTCGGCGATTCAAGATTCCCCCGCTGCCTGGATTTAGGATGCGGAGGAGGCGAGACGACCCACAGGCTCTTGCTCCGGGAAGGGACCGAGTTTGTTACGGGCATCGATTATTCGAAAGTCGCCGTGGAAGAAGCCGCCAAAAGGAATCAAAAAGAAATCGATGGAGGCCGCTGCCGAATAATCCGCGGGGACGTCGCTTCCCTTCCCATTGAGAAAAGCTCCTACTCTTTCGCCTTGGCGGTGGAAACCGTCTATTTTTGGCCTCGCATTGAGGAAACCTTTCAAGAAATCGCCCGCGTCTTAATTCCAGGCGCGTCTTTTATGATTCTCAATGAGGACGATGGCAAAAACATCGCTTGCCAAGAAAGGCTCCGCCCCATCATGCCCAACATGAATTTTTACACCGCGAAAGACTTGGAATCCCTTTTGCTCAAAGCGGGCTTTTCTTCCGTATCCATCCACGCAAAAGGCCCTTGGATTTGCCTGATTGGCAAAAAATAAAGCCCACAGCATGTGGGCTTTTCGCTATTTATCTTTCTCGCTTAAGCTTGATGATCGCCTTGGGGATCATCTTCGTCTTTTTGGACGGCGACGACCGTGACCATCGGAAGTGAGACGAAGGTCGCCAAGATCGAAAAGCAGGCATAGATGAGGAGAATAACGCCGAAGATGATGAGCTGGACATTGGACGGGATGATGGTGTCTCCCCCTTCGTTAGTAGCGATGCAGAGGGCCCCAAGAACGATCGAGGCAATCGCGACCAAAGCGCCGATGATGGCGGCGGGAAGAGCCTGCTTCAGCGCCTTATTGCGAATCCCATTCACAATGAGGAAAGCGGCATCGGCGAACAAAACCGCGCCAACGACGATCATCACGTACGGAACGAATCCAATCAGAACGAACATCAGCTTGCCAGCCTCTTGACGCACGACAAGCCAAATGCCGATGGCTAGGGTAAGCCCAGCGGTAATCGCGGCGGAAGCAAATCCCGTTTTCGACAAAACGGTGCTGAGCAGCCCCGCGACGATGCCGATGGATCCGATGACAATCAAGGACCAACCCAAAACGAGGGAGATGCTTTTGATTGTCTCCGCCGACCCATTCCCGTTGAGGAGCGCATCCATGCTCGTGTTTCCCATCTGAGCACCCGCGACGATGGTGAGGATGCCAACGACCAGAATCAGGATCGCCTGCACCCATTTAGACAAAGATTTTTTGACAAATTCCATATTTGTCTCCTTTCGACGCCCATTGTAACACCGAAAAGAGAAATTGAGCATTTGCCCAAAAACTTTGTGTTTTATCGGTGATTTGCCATTGAAAAACAAAAAGGACGGCGATCAACAAGCAGACCCGCGATAATGAAAAGGATTGTTGGCTATCAACTGCGCCAACGGAGAATGTCTTTTGCAGGTTTTACCGCTTTTTACTTCTAGGAGCGTTCCCGTATTGCATTTTCTAGCATAAATTCACTTCGATTTTGCGTTTTTTCAACTTAAGAAGTGGAAATAACTCATCGAAAAAGATGCCAAATCACAAAATACATTCGGATTGGGAATACCAAAAACAAAAAACGGTTCCATAACGGAACCAACGGCAATCTTAAGCCGAAGACATTTCGGCGAACAATCAATTTGGTGGACCTTACCGGATTCGAACCGGCGACCTCTTCCTTGCGAAGGAAGCGCTCTCCCAACTGAGCTAAAGGCCCAACGCGGAATTATTATATCCATCCCGCCCTCCATTACAAGAAAAGAAAGCCCCAAAGCGAAAGGCGCCAACGGAAAGTCGAAAAAGAAGAGATGAGCGCACAAGAAAACGAAAATGAAAATGCTTTTCTCCTGCTTTCTTCCCCTTTTTTCGTACAGAGTCCGAAGCCTTCGAAAAAGAGCAGCTATGATGAGCAGATACTTTTCGGGAAAATGTTTCCAAAAATCGAAACGCAAAATTCAAGCCTAAAAGTGAAATTGTTTTCTCCTATCATGAACGATATGGACGAAGTCTACGCGGTCATTGACATGAAAAGTTTCTACGCCAGCTGCGAATGCGCCGCGCGAGGTTTGGACATCTTTTCAACGCCTTTGGCCGTTTGCGATCCCGAGCGTACCGAGAACACCATCGTCATGTCCGTCACCCCATATCTAAAAAAGAAATACGGGGCAAAAAACGTCGAGCGGATGAAGGACTTGCCAAAAGTCGATGGGATGATCTATGCAAAGCCAAGGATGGCATATTACGTCAAAACATCCGCAAAAGTCGTATCGATCTTTTTGGATTTCGTCTCCGAAGAAGACCTGCACGTTTATTCCATCGATGAATCCTTCCTTCGTCTTACCCCTTATTTGGAAATGTATCGCTGCACCGCAGAAGAACTTGTTTCCCGCATACAAAGCCGCATCAAAACTGAGCTCGGCTTAATCGCGACCGCCGGGCTTGCCCCCAATATGTTCTTGGCGAAAGTCTGCTTGGACCAGGAAGGGAAAAAGAAGCCTCCATTCATCGCGCGCTGGTCGATGGAAGACGTGTCCACAAAACTTTGGAAAACCCCTTTGATGGACGTTTGGGGGATCTCCTACGGCACTGCAACCCGCCTGAGAAAAATGGGGATTTCCACTTTGGAGGGCATAGCAAAAACCGATGTCGGATTTCTTCGGGAAGAATTTGGGATCATGGGCAATCAGCTCCATGATTTAGCCAACGGGATCGATCGGACCGACATCCGCAAAAAGTATGTTCCGAAAGAAAGGAGCCTTTCCATCGGCCAAACCTTGATCCGCGACTATCGCTTGGAAGAAGCCAAACTGATTCTCCGTGAAATGGTGGATGACGTCTGCTACCGGCTTCGTTTGACAAGGCAAAAGGCAAGAGTCGTTTCTTTATACGTCGGTTACTCCGCCTCTTCCGGGGGAGGCTTCTCCGCGCAGTCGCGGCTCAATTGGCCAAGTGATTCCAACGAGAAGATCTATCAAACCATCCTGGGGATCTTAGCCTGCAAATACGAAGCGAACCCCATTCGCAACCTCGGGGTTTCCTTGGGGGGCCTATGCGAAGAAGAGAATGTTCAGCTTTCCCTTTTCCAAAGCGAAGAGAAGGAAAGAAAGCAAAGGCAAATCTGGAGAGCGATCGACCAGATCTCCATGCGATACGGCAGGAACGCGGTCCTCCGCGCAAGCTCTCTAAAAGAAGAATCCACCGTCAAAGAAAGGCATCAGCAAATCGGAGGTCACCACGCATGAAAGAGGAATTCGAAGACCGGGGGATGATGAAATACGCCCCTTATCAATCTTTGATCGAACAAGCCCAATACCTCGCCGCTATGCGGCAAAGAAGATCGCAGATCCCGCGCCCTTTGATCTCCAATGACCGCGCTGAGGAAATGAACCGGATCTTGGTTCAGCATCATCAAGGCGATTCCGTGAAAGCGGAATATTGGGAAAACGGCAGCCTGCATTGGGCATGCGGATCCATCGAAAAAGTAGATGCAAGCAACCGTTTCCTCATCGTTGGGGAAACGCGGATCCCGCTTCTCAACCTGATCGACCTTGAATACGTTTAGAATCCGAAAGCCCAGTTCCCGTTTTTGAACAGCTGGATCTCTTCTCCCGCCTCCGTCGTGCCGATGATGTTCAAGTCTTTTGACCCGATCATGAAATCGACGTGCGATAAGGAAAAATTGATGCCGAAGGAGCGAATCTGCTCCTCGGTATATTCCTCATAGTTCGGATACAGTTCATTGAACCCACGCCCCAAAGCGAGATGGCAGCATGCGTTTTCATCGTAAAGGGTATTGTAGAAAAGCAAACCCGTGTTATTGATGGGCGAATCGTAAGGGACCAATGCGCATTCGCCTAAATAGGCGCTCCCTTCATCAAGACTGAGGATGGAGCGGAGAGCTTCCTCCCCTTGCTTTGCATGCGCCTCCACGGCCTTCCCGTTGCGGAAGACCAAATGGAAATCGGAAATCACCTGCCCATTGTAAAAC
>DCMK01000068.1:0-52534 GCA_002321395.1 Caryophanales bacterium UBA1624 | reverse complement strand
GCTTCGCGCTATAAACGACCCCTTCCGCTTCCCCTTTTCTGGGGGAAGTGAAGCATTCTTCGGATGGGATGTTCGGCTGAAATTCGAAATCGCCGCCTTTGGTTTTCTCCCCGCCTCCTTGAAAATTCACCCCAGGGATCAAACCGACCCTCAAATCCGTGCCATTAGAAGAGGTATAATGCAACTCCTTCAAACGAAGCGAATTCAAATAAGCGCAGCGCTTCTTCAGTTCCGTGTTGTGCTTTTCCCAGTTCTCGATCCCTTTCCCATCTTGGGCTCGCGAAGTCAAAAGGATCGCCTCCCAAAGTTTTTCGACGGCCAAAGATTTCCTAAGGCCCGGGAAAACCTTTTTGGCCCACTCCGGAGAAGCCGCTCCGGCAATGCACCACTGATAACGGTTCTCGCGCGCCTCCTTGTACTTCCCCAAAACGTGATAACGAGCCGCTCGGATCGAAGCGACTTTGTTCGCGTCAACCCCACGGTTCCCGTCCGGATCATCGGAATCGATCCACAGGGAGCAAGGTAGATCCTCGCTCTTCCACGCCTCTTCCGCTTCTTCGAAAGGAAGGACTTCTTCCAATGCTTTTTGTTTTGCTTTCTTATAGGCGACCCGCCCAACCTTCTGCGAGTTCCAACGGACGAAAACCCGGTTCGCTCCGGCCGAATAGCACTGTTCGACAACCAGGGAAACGAAATCCTCTTGATCGCAATTGGCCTGAATCACGACGTTTTGCCCCTTCTTTAAGGCCAATCCGGAAACGACTAGAAGTTTCGCGTATTCTTTTAAGATAGTTTTCTTCATATCCCGACCCTTTCCCGACTATACTAAAGCAAGGAAAAGGAAAGGGAAGATTTATGGAAGAAGCCAAACAAAAACAAAAAATCGCCTTGAGATTTTGGACTGTGTGGAACGTCGCCGAAGCCACCATTCTCCTGGTGGCTGGAGTCCTCGCGATCGTCTTCGGATGCATCGCCAAAGCCGAAAACGGCGAATTTCCGAAAAATATCCAGGATATTTTGACTTACTCCGTCGCGAGCTTCGTCATTCTCGACGGGCTCCTCCGCATCATCATGAGCTTTTTGAAGCAACAGGAAAGGACGGAAGAATCCATCATGCTCATCGGTGGATTTGAAATCACGCTTGGCGTCGTCATGATGCTTGTCATCAAAAACACATTCATCGATGCAATGGTGTACTTCATGGCCATTGGGATGATCGTCATTGGGACGCTGTTCCTGATCTTTTCCATCCTGGCGATTTGCCGCAAAGAAAACGAGAAGATCTTCATGCCAGTTTTGGAGATCATCTTCGGCGCGATTTTGATTGGCGTCGGGATCTTCCTCATCGTCGTTTACAACGTCAACTCCGAAAGCAAATTCCGCATCTCTTTGATTCTCACGGGGTCCGTCCTCGCCATCGCCGCTTTGGCGCAAATGACGATCACCATCCTTTCTTGGAGGAAGCGCGCGAAGAAGGAATCCATCCAGGAGGCAAATGCTTCATCCTCGCACGGGGAAGCCAAAGAAAAAGAACCAAAAAAGGCAAAGATAAAAAAGCAGAAGCAACAAGATGCCAAACCGGAGGAAGAGCCGAAGGTCATCGAAGCGAAGGTCCAAGAGATCGAGCACCACGAAGTCCCTCAAATCGAAAGCAAAGAAAGTCCGGGCGAAAAGCAATAAACGAGAAACCCCTACAAAACAGGGGTTTTATTTTGCAAAAAGTCAATTTTATCTCTTGAATTCGTGAGCTTTTACAAGGTTTTCCATCAAAGCCAAGCGAGTCAACAACCCAACGCCTTTCGGAACTGGGGTTTGAAGCGCGACCGGCAGTCCGGGAACCGCATCCCCATGAAGTTTTCCATCCTCCCCGCGGTTGATGCCGACGTCCACGATAACCGCATCCTTTTTGTATGAGAAACGATTGTCCAAAAAACCTTGACGCCCAATCGCGACCACAATGAGGTCGGCGTGGCGAATATAAAATGCCTTATCCTCTTCGCTCGTCTTGCTATGGAGAACGGTGACGTTACAGTCCTTGCTAAGCAGCATTTTAGCCATGGGTTTCCCCACGATGTTGCTTCTGCCGAGAACCACCGCGTTCTTCCCGCGGAAGGGAAAGCCGATTTGTTCCAGGTAGAGGATGATCCCATACGGCGTGCAGGGATAAAAAGGAGATAAAGGGTGGAACCCATCGACGTCTTTGGCCGGGCTAACGGCCTTTTTGACTTTTTCTTCGGAGATGTGCTTCGGCAAAGGGAGCTGAACGATGATTCCATCGATCTCGGGATCTTCGTTGAATTCGTCGATCTTCGCTAAAAGCTCCCCTTCGGAGACGGAAGGATCAAGCTTCGTCATTTCCACCACCGCGCCGATTTCACCCCCGTCCTTCATCTTCCCCCGGTCATAAGAAGCCGATGCAGGATCATCGTTGGCCAAGACGATCATCAAATGGGGAGGGCGATCCATGCTTTGGATTTTCTTCCTCAAAGCCGCTTTCCTCGCAGAAACAAATTCGGTGATTTCCATGATGAAAAGAATACCATCCAAAGAGAATTTGGAAAGAAGGAAGGGACAAAGGGGCCTTACCGAACAAAAAGAAAAACCGGGGAACCCGGTTTTGTTTCTTTTCTTCCTATTAGAAAGGGAGCAAGCGAATCGCCGCTTCCAGCGAGGCGCTGGAGCTGTCCGTCGCCGAGCTGCCGCTCTTCGTTGTGACCGAGATGAGCAAGGCGATGAAGAGGAAGACAACGGCGAACCCAAACGTAAGATACGTAATGACCTTTTCCGAACCGCGTTCCTTCGTTTTCGCGAAAACATTGAGACCGCCGCCGGTGATGGCGCCAGAAGCGCCTTCGGACTTCCCGCCTTGGAGCAACGCCAAAACGATGACGATCAAGGACACAATGACGAAGATGATGTCATACCATTTCATAAAAGGCTCCTTTCTGACAGGCTAATAAAGGATAGACTTTTCCCAAAAAGGTTACAACTAGAAAACAAGTTCATAAAGCGAGGCGATTTTCAGCCCGGGGAAGTCTGGATGCTTATTCTCCCGATCCAGCAAAATCCCCACCAAACCAGCGCGCTGAGCGCATTCGACGTCCTGCAAAGAATCGCCGACGTAGCAAATGCTTTTGCTGGGGGATAAACCCATTTTCTTAAGGCAATAAAGGCAAGGTTCCGCATCGGGCTTTCCCTTTTTGTATTGGTCTGAGCAGGAAAGAGCCTGAAAATAAGACTCCATGCCTTTGCTCACCAAAGTTTTTTGGATATGGCCGGAGAAATTGCTGCTCACAATGCCCAAAGGAAGGTTTTTCCGATAGAGCGTCGAAACAACCGCGACCGTATCCGGGAACATTTTGATGGACGCGATGTTCTCGGGAAAATCCAGAGATTCCAAAACCGCCTGAAAGAAAGCAGGAACGTCCTTCACTCCGGTTTTTTCGGCCGCATACATCAAAGGATGATGCATGAATTCTTCGCAAAGCTCGCTTGAAATCCCGTAAATCCCAACTTTTTCAAACGCATAATGCCAAACCGGAAGAAGCGATTCCCGGGTATCGAAAAGCGTGCCATCAAAGTCGAAAAGATAAGCGGAAAAGGGTTTCATCATCGTTCCTCCAACTCGGCCCTTGCCTCGAAGAGCAGATCGCGAAGCTCCGCGGCCCGTTCAAAATCATAAGCCTTCGCAGCCGATTTCATCTGCTTTTCCAAATCGGCGACGCGGCGTTCCAATTCCTTTTGGGAAAGCTTCGCCCCATTTTGTTCAGCCAACGCAAGGCTTTCGTCCCCGGTATTGTGAAGTGGCGGGGTGATTGGCTTGATAATCGTGGTCGGGACGATCCCGTTTTCTTCGTTGTAGGCTTGTTGGATGCTCCTTCGGCGGTTGGTTTCTTCGATGGCCTCTTTCATGGAATCGCTGACCACATCGGCATACATCACGACTTTCCCATGCGCGTTTCTAGCCGCGCGACCAATGATCTGAATGAGGGAACGGGTGGAACGGAGGAAGCCCTCCTTGTCCGCATCGAGGATGGCAATCAAGGAGACCTCTGGGATATCAAGCCCCTCACGGAGCAAATTGATGCCGACCAACACGTCGTATTTCCCTTTTCGCAGCTGATAAATAATCTCAGTCCGTTCCAATGTTTTCGTTTCATTGTGGAGATAGGTGACTTTGATCCCGCGGTCTTTTAAGAACGAAGTGAGGTCTTCGGCCATTTTGATGGTCAGAGTGACGATCATCACCCTTTCTCCCTTCGCGATGCGGTCTTTGATTTCGAAAAGAAGATCGTCGATTTGCCCTTCGCTGGGTCGGACGGAAATCTCTGGGTCCAAAAGCCCCGTGGGGCGGATGATCTGCTCCACCACTTCATGCCCGCACCGATCCATTTCATAATCCCCGGGGGTCGCGGAAGTGCAGATCACGGTCGAAGGCATCAAGGATTCGAATTCCTGGAAATTCAATGGGCGGTTGTCCAACGCGCTCGGCAAGCGGAAGCCATATTCGACCAGGGTCATCTTCCTTGCCCGATCCCCGTTATACATCCCCCGGATTTGCGGGAACGTAACGTGGGACTCATCGACCAAAAGAAGGAAGTCCTTCGGCATATAGTCCATTAAGGTATAAGGCCTCTGCCCTTCTTTTCGGCCATCGATGTGGCGAGAATAATTCTCAATCCCGGGGCAACGCCCGAACTCCAGCATGCTTTCGATATCCTGACGGGTCCTCATCTCGAGGCGTTCCGCCTCCAAGAGTTTCCCTTCTTTGCGGAAATAGGCCAAACGATCTTCCAATTCTTCTTGAATGCTCTTGCACGCCTTTTCGATGCGGGCTCTCGTAGAAGCGTGGTCATAGGCGGGGAAAATCGGATAAGTCGAAAACGTCCTTTGCACTTCTCCGGTGATGGAATCGACTTGGGCGATGGATTCGACTTCATCCCCAAAGCAATCGATGCGGATATAGTAATCGTGGGTCGCCGGGGCGATGTCGATCACGTCCCCACGCACGCGGAAAGTCCCAGGCTTCAATTCGAGGTTATTCCTCGTATACTGCGCTTCCAAAAGTTGCCGATAAAGGCCTTTTCGGTCGAGTTCTTCTCCTTGCCGGATTTCAAAAATGAGGCCTTGGTATTCCGCCGGATCGCTAAGGCCATAAATCGCAGCGACCGAAGCGACGACGATCGTGTCGCTGCGGGAGAGGACGGAATTCATCGCCGAGGTGCGCATCATGTCGATTTCCTCGTTCATAACGGCGTTTTTATCGATGTAGGTATCGGTTTTCGGAATATAGGCTTCCGGCTGGTAGAAATCAAAGTTCGAGATGAAATACTCCACCCGGTTGTTGGGGAAAAGCTCCTTGAACTCACCATAAAGTTGGCTTGCCAAGGTCTTGTTGTGAACCATAACCAAAGTCGGGCGGTTCAACGCCGCGATCACGTTCGCATCGGTGAAGGTTTTCCCGGTCCCGGTCGCACCCAAAACGACTTGGACTTGCTTCCCTTGTTTCACTCCATCCAGCAGTTTCGCGATGGCGGCCGGCTGATCTCCGGTCGGAGCGAAGGGGGCCTTCAGTTCAAAATTTCTGCGCTCATACCCTTGGACGTCACTCATCTTTCTTTTTCTTCTTTTTATTCACCAACGGGGAAAACCCTTCCCCGTTGATCATCGAGGCTTGGGTAAAGGAAACGAAAGCCCTTGGGTCGACCGAAGCGATGAATGAGCGGAAGGAAGAAAGCTCTTTGCGGTGGAATGCGACGCGGAGGATTTTGCGATTCTGCCCCGTATATCCTCCCATCGCATCGATGACCGTGGTCCCGTGTTCCATTTTATCGTGAACGTAGTTCATGATCGCCTCCGTTTGCTCGGAGATGATGTCCGCGATGACATAGGTGTTGGAATTGACGTAAACGTATTGGACAACGAGGGCGCAGACCAAAGCGGAGAGAATGCCAATCAAACCATTGGGGATGTCGCGCAGGCAAGCGATGCCCGCGATGACAATCAACGCGTCGATAACGAACGTTGCGATGCCTTCTTTCACGCGGGTATACTTCGCCGAAATCGCCGCAAGCACATCGAACCCTCCCGTCGATCCATCTCCAAGGAAAGTCACGGCGACCCCCGCCCCAGAGAATGCGCCGCCGAAAATCCCCGCAATCAACGTGTATACGATTTGGATTTCACCCGCTCCTTCCGGCTTCATGGCATTGGAGATGAAATCCAACACATGGGTCCTCATC
This sequence comes from Caryophanales bacterium UBA1624, assembly GCA_002321395.1. GTDB lineage: Bacteria > Bacillota_I > Bacilli_A > RFN20 > CAG-826 > Alloenteromonas. The sequence continues at coordinate 46,292 of DCMK01000068.1, read as the reverse complement.
AAAAGGGTAAGGAAAGCCGGATAAAGAAGAGTCGCGTAAATTGTGTGGAGCGTAAATCTCTTGCCAAGGAAGATGAAGCTCACGATAAGCAAGATGATTTGCACGATCCACGCGATGATATCCTGGGTCGGAAAGCCGACGATGGGTTCTAAATAATGGTTGATGATGACGGATATCCCGCTCACCCCACCGGTGACCAAATCAAGCGGCAGCAAGAAAGCGACCGTCCCCGTAGCGAGGATCAGACACCCTAAGGTAATCAAAAGATAATTGAAGGCAATCTTCTTGTTTTTTGGGTTACCCCACCATTTTTTGAGCGTCTGCATTCTTGGCCTCCATCTCAAGGTAAGCGTAGATAAAGAGGTCGATGTCGCCATCCATCACAGCCTGAACGTTGCCGGTTTCGGCATCCGTTCTATGATCCTTGACCATTTGGTAAGGTTGGAAGACATAGGAACGGATTTGGGAGCCCCATTCAATGTTCTTTTGCAGGCCGATGATGGATTTCATCTTAGCCTCGCGCTCTTCGACTTTTTTCTGCATCAATTTGTCGCGGAGCATCGCCATGCAGTTGGCTTTGTTCTTCGGCTGGTCGCGTTCGGCTTCGGAAGAAACCACAATCCCGGTCGGAATATGGGTGATGCGAACGGCGGAAGAGACTTTGTTGACGTTTTGGCCGCCAGCGCCGCCGGAACGGAAGATATCGATGCGAAGGTCCTTCGGGTCGATGACGACATCGGCAACGGGACCGAATTCAGGGACTACGTTGACCGAGGAGAAGGACGTGTGGCGCCTGGCGTTGGCATCGAAAGGGGAAATCCTCACCAAACGGTGAACCCCTTTCTCGCCTTTCAGCATCCCATAAGCGTTATGCCCAGAGATTTTCAGCGTGGCGGATTTGATGCCGGCTTCATCCCCGTCCTCGATGGACAAAACTTGGCATTTGAAGTTATGGCGTTCCGCCCAACGCCCATACATTCTCAAAAGCATGGAAGCCCAATCTTGAGCTTCGGTTCCTCCGGCGCCTGGGTGGATGTCGACGGTGCAATTCAAAGCATCGTATTCGCCGGAGAACAGCAAAACGGCCCGCAGCTCTTTGGACGAATTTTCCAAATCCGCTTCCATGGACTCGATGAGATCAAGCATTTCGGCGTCTTTTTCGTCGCAGGCGGAAAGAAGATCGTTGATATCTTTCATATCCGCAAGCGCTTTTTCGTATCCGTTGACTTTTTCTTTGATGTCCGCAAGGCGATTCACAATCACCATCGCGGATTTTTGGTCGTCCCAAAAGCCTTCTTGGTTCTGTTTCTCCTCCAAATCGGCGATTTCTTTCTTCAGACTGACGAGGTCAAAGAGAATCACCGAGATGCGAGACTACTTCGCCCAAGTTTTGGGCTTTTTGTTTTAACTCGACTAACTCTTTCATATTATTCCTTTGTTTTTAGCTGGGGTTTATTCGGCTTTTTTCCCATCGTTTTCCTTTGGGGTGTATTCCGGCTGCTCGACCGCGAGCTCTTCGGAATTGGAAGGCTCTGGCTTGGTTTCTTTCTGAGCGGGCTGTTCCTGCTCTTCCTGGCGGACCAATCGGACGTTCATGAAGTTATAGACGCAGTCGACCGCGATGTTGGAATTCATCTCGCGGAAGAGGGCGTAACCTTCGTTGACGTAATCCTGAAGCGGGTTTGTCTGCGCGTAGGAGCGAAGTCCGATGCCTTCGCGGAGATGGGCCATCGTATCAATGTGTTTGGTCCAGTTACGATCGATGACGGAGAGGGAGATGGAACGCTCCACTTTGTCGGCCTGTTCCTGCGGCCAAGTGGCACGCTTCTTCAAATAAGCCGCGTAGAGATATTCGCCCAAGTCTTCTCCGCCCTCTTCGACGGAAGCTTCATCGTAAGCGCGGGCCGGGAATTCCCCAACGGGGACAAACGCCGGCTCAACGAGTTTCTTGAGAGCCTCGCCGGAGATAAGGTCTTCGTCCCGTCCGGGATTCGTGGCTTTCTTAGCCAAGAATTTCCCCGTATCGGCGAAGAAGGAATGGACAAGCTCATTGATGTCGCCCGCCATCATGATACGGTCGCGGCGATCGTAGATGATTTGGCGCTGTTTGGCCAAAACGTCATCGTAATCGAGGAGGTTTTTGCGGGTATCGAAGTTGCGCCCCTCGATTTGCTTTTGAGCATTCGTGACGACGTTTTGGAGCATTTTATTCTCCAAATGGTCATCCCCAAGCTGCTTTTGGAAGGTCTGACGAATATTGTCGTTGACGAAGCGGCGGAGCAATTCGTCATCGAAGGAAACATAGAAGCGGGAATAGCCCGGATCCCCCTGACGTCCCGAACGGCCGCGTAGCTGGTTATCGATGCGGCGGGATTCATGGCGCTCCGTGCCGAAGACGCAGAGACCGCCCAATTTGCGGACTTCGTCATTCAGTTTGATGTCGGTGCCGCGGCCCGCCATGTTGGTCGCCAAAGTAACCGCGCCTTTTTCGCCAGCGTGCGAGATGATCTCGGCCTCGCGGGCTTGGTTCTTCGCATTCAAGACCTCGTGGGGAATCCCCGCGGCAGTCAAAAGCTTGGAAATCTCTTCGTTGCTTTCGACCGATACGGTGCCGATGAGGATCGGCTGTCCCAATTCATGGCGCCGTTTGACCTCCTCCACCAAACCTTTGAGCTTCGCGGCGTGGGTCCCGTAGATAATGTCGTCATCGTCGATACGCTGAACCGGGCGGTTGGTCGGGATGACGATGACCTTCATGTTGTAGATCTTCTCAAATTCTTCCTCTTCGGTTTTGGCGGTGCCGGTCATGCCGGAGAGCTTTTTGTAAAGACGGAAGAAATTCTGATAGGTAATCGTGGCCAAGACGATGGTCTCTTGCTTGATCTCAACGCCTTCTTTGGCCTGGATGGCCTGTTGAAGGCCGTCGTTGTATTCACGGCCTTTCATGATGCGGCCGGTGAATTGGTCGATGAGCTGGATCTGACGTTCAGAGTCGACCATGTATTCGACGTCGCGAGCCATGATGAAGTTGGCTTTGAGGGCTTGATGGATGCGGTGGACCAAGTCCTGGTTCTCCGGATCGTAAAGATTGCGGATGCCGAACATCCTTTCGGCTTTGTTGTTGCCTTCATCCGTCAAAGAGCAGGTCTTCGTTTTGATGTCGATGGTGAAATCCCTCCCTTTGCGGAGGGTTTTGACAAAGCGGTCGGCAACCATGTACTGGCTGGCCGCGGCTTTTTGGCCGCCGGAAATGATGAGCGGGGTCCTGGACTCATCGATGAGGACGGAGTCGGCTTCGTCGACGACGCAGAACTTAAGCCCGCGGAGAACGCGGTTATCCAGCGACTGCGTCATGTTGTCGCGGAGATAGTCGAATCCCAATTCGGAGTTGGTGGTATAGGTGATGTCGCAAAGATAGGCTTCCTTTTTCTCAGCCGGCCCCTTGGAGGCAAGGTTCACGCCAACGGTGAGGCCAAGGAAACGATAGACCTGGCCCATCCAAGTAGCGTCGCGCTCGGCCAAGTATTCGTTGACGGTGATGACGTGGACGCCTTCCCCGGTCAAGGCATTGAGATAAACGGCCATGGTCGCGGTGAGGGTTTTTCCTTCGCCGGTCCTCATTTCCGCGATGTTGCCATCGTTCAAAACAAGAGCGCCGATGATCTGGACCTTGAACGGGAATTGGTTCAAAGCTCTGCGGGCGCCTTCCCTGGCGACGGCGAAAGCCTCGAACTTGATGTCTTCCAAGGTCTTCGTTTTGTTGCGGAGGGCCTCCTGAAACTCTTTGGTTTTGGCGCGCAGCTCATCGTCGCTGAGTGCCTTCATTTGGTCCTCGTAACTCATGACGCGATCCGCCTGTTTGGCGTAACGGTTCAACTCGCGTTTTTCCAGATGGAAGATTGATTCAATGAAATTTGCCACAAACAACTCCTACTAAAAGCCGGTAAATTCTACCATTTCAAGAAATGGTAAGCAACGCGCGCGGGACAGCTATTTCCGCAACGTTTTCGACATGGCTAAGAAAACCAACTTCTTCGGATGATGAGCCAGCAAGGCTTTCATGCACGCCTTCGCCGTGGAACCGGTCGTATAAACGTCATCAACCAAGAGAATTTTGGCTCTCCGCAAATCCTTTGGCCCAACGTAAGCAATGTACTTCCCCACCTCTTTCCGAGCCTCCGCCGACAAATCGCTTTGCTTCGCCTCAATGCGTTTTTCCAAATAGCGGGCGAAAGGCAAACGGAGGCATTGGCACATGGCCTCAACTTGATTGAAACCGCGTTTTTCGTCATGGCTTTTCGAAGAAGGGGCCGGAACCAAAACGTAAGAGCGGAAACGAAGGTGAAACCAAAAAGCGTAATAAGCGAAAAAGACGTCCTTCAATTCATAATCCCCGCAGCCTTTGAATTGGTAAAGCAGCGTGCGGACGGTCGGGTTGTAGAAATAAACCGCCAAACAAGGAACCGGGCCGACCTTCCACCGGAAAAGGACCGGCTTCATCTCCGCGAAGCAATAAGGACACAGCAGCTGGGATCCTTGCGAAAAGAAAAGGAAGGAAGCCGACCGAATCGGTTTAAAGCACACCTTGCAAAAAGGTGTTGCAGTAACGAATTTCCTTAATGGCGTCAACCATGGGCGCTTCTTCTTTTTCCGCGATGAAAACAACTTCCCCTTCTGGAGCATCGGCCTTCCTCCCCGCCCTACCGGCGATTTGAATCAAGCTCGCCGCATCGTAAATGGGCGAGTCGGCATCGAAAACAATCACTTGGAGATTTTTGACCGTAATGCCCCTCTCCAATACGGCGGTCGTGACCAAATAGCGCAAACGGCCTTTCTTAAAATTGGAAATCACCCGCGTCCGATTCGCACATTTGGAATGGACGAAAGCCCCTCCCGCAAGGAATAAACTCAGGATATGGAAAACGGATTCACACTCCGAAATGGTGGGGACGAAGACGAAACAGGGTTTGTCCTTTTTGCAAAAGTCCCTCAATTTTCGAATTAAAAAGACCGTTTTTGCGGGGTTATGCGCAAGTTTTATGTAAGGGACGGGGATCGGATGTTTATGAAATCGGGTATGCAATGTCAACATTTGATGCCCGCTGGTTTTGAAGAGGGAAACGACTTCTTTGGAAGGAGTCGCCGACATCATCAGGCAATGCCCCCTCAAGGCACGGTAGAACATCGCGTTGAGAACCTCGCTCCCTTTAAAGGGGAAAGCGTCAACCTCATCCATGACAAGCAAGTCGAAATAATCGGGGTAACGGAAAAGCTGATGGGTCGTCAAGACCAGGCAATCGCCCGTGAGCACTTGGCTGTGCCCCCCATAAACGGCGACGATTTTGTTTTTGGGGAAGGCGGATGCCAAACGCGCGTGCAGTTCAACGACGACATCGCGCCTGGGAAGGGCGAATCCGACGCTCATCCCACGCTCCATCGCATAAGCGATGACGCCGTAGCTGATCTCCGTTTTCCCGGATCCGCACACCGCATAAACGAGGGTATCGATCCCGTGGACAAAATTATTAAGGATCTGATCGGAAAGCTTTTTTTGTTCCGCCGATAAAGAATACGCTAGAGAAAGCTCCACCTTTTTGGGCGAAGGCAAAAAAGGAGGGGCGGACTGCCCCACGAAGGAAATGCAGCGTCGGCAATAAAGGACCCCATTTTTGCTTCCGATGTATCTGGGGTCGGAATTCCCACAAACAGGACAAAGAAAGGAAGGCTCCACGCCTTCCTATAAAGATGAATCGGCCTTTTCGCCTTGTCGGCTCTCAAATTCTTCGATTTCCGCTACACGCCTATGGTGTTTTTCCAAGGGGGAGAATTTCGAAAGAAGGAAAATATCGACCCTTCTCAAGACATCCTCCTCCTTCATGTATTTTGCGCCGAAGCTGATGACGTTGGCGTTGTTGTGTTCCCGAAGCTTTGCAGAGCAATCGTCGGTATAGCCGATCCCGCAGCGGATGCCTTTCACCTTGTTCGCGGCAATGCAAACGCCTTCTCCGGAAGTGCAGCAGACAACCCCCAGCTCCGCTCTTTTCTCCGCCACGTCCTTCGCGGCTTTAATCGCAAAAATAGGATAATCGCAAGAAGCTTTGGAATCAGTCCCCTCATCGAGCACATTGATGCCCATGCCTTGAAGGTGGAGGCGGATCGCGCTCTTCAAATCAAACGCGCCATGATCGCAGGCAAGGGAAACATTCATCGACGCTTCCTCGTAGGTCTTTTGGATTTCCGCGAAGGGAATGGGTCCTTCGCGAACGAGGCTGATGCCAATCCCGGGTTCCATTTTGACGATCGTGGAGGCCAGATGGGAACGGCAATCGCCCTTGATGATGTAAGCCTCATCTTTGAAAGCGGAGAAAGCTTCCTCAAAGCAAGTGGCCGTCTTCTCCCCCGACTTATTCGCGGAAGGGACAAGAAGCGGGGCGCCAACTTGTTCAATCAAATCCAAGACCTCTGGGGAATCTGGGACGCGAATCCCAATCAACGGGGTTCCTAAAGTAATCCAAGAAGGAAGGTTTTTCCGCGCAGGAACAAGCACGGTGATCTCTCCCGGCATATAGGCTTTCATCACCGAAAGGGAGCGCACGTCGATTTGGCAGTATTCCGCGGCTTGTCCCAGCGAAGAGCACATCAGGGTAAAGGGCTTGGTCGGGGGGCGCCTTTTGGCTTCCACGAGCTTGTCGAAAGCCCTTTGGCTGGTCGCGATCGCGCCAATCCCATAAACCGTTTCGGTCGGAAAGCAAACAAGCTCCCCTTGTTTCAGAAGCGAAGCCGCCTCCTTAACGTCCTTCCAATAAAAAATGTTTTTCACGGTCACACTCCTTCAATGAAGATTCACGAACAGGAAACGGGTCAATCCGTTGAGATCTTTCTCAAAGGAATACTCGTAATCCGTAAGATATTTTCTCATCAGCTCAGTGAGATAATCTTCCAAATCATAGCCAATTTCGAAACACATCAGCAAATCGCCTTTTTTCACAAGATGTACATCTCGGAAGATTTTCTCATAGACCGAGTTGCTTTTATCAAGCCACAGAGCCGATCCCGGTTCGAAGTTCTTCACCGATTCCTGCGTCTCCTCTGGATGCAGGATATAGGGCGGATTGCTCACCAAAATATCAAGGTTCATCTTCTCTCGGATGAAGGGCTCCAAAGAATCCCCTTGCAGAGTATGGATCCCCAAATTGTATTTTTGGATGTTGCCGCGGGCCACTTCCAAGGCATCGTAAGATAGATCGGAAGCTGTCACCAGCCAATTTGGGAACAGCGATTTGAGGGCGATCGCGATCGCACCGGACCCGGTTCCGATGTCGGCACAGACGAGGTAATTTCGCGGATCGTACCATTTACTGATTTGCTCCGAGATCTTCGAAACCAGTTCTTGCGTTTCCATCCGCGGAATCAAAACACGCCGATCAACGTGCAAACGAAATTGCAAAAAAGAAGCTTCCTCGATGATGTATTCAACCGGTTCTCCCCGCAAAAGCCGCTCAAATTGCTTTTGGAACAAGGGGTAATTCTTCATTTCAGAGTCGCGATAAAACAATGTGTCGATCGGCTCTTTGAAGCCATTGTCCTTGGCGATGAGGGTCCGGACGTCGTTGGAATAAACCCCAACGTCCTTCCCTTTGGCGAGGGCGGCGTTATAAACCTCAGCGATTTTCGGCATGGGCCTCTTCCTTTCCTTCTTCCAGCATTTTCTGCTCTTGGTCGAAATGGATCAAAGCGTCGATCACCGGTTCCAGCTCCCCTTCCATCACCCGATCCAGCTGGTTGATCGTGAAGCCAATGCGGTGGTCGGTCACGCGGTTTTGGGGGTAGTTATAGGTGCGAATTTTTTCAGATCGCTCCCCCGTCCCAACTTTCAGCTTCCTCTCCTGAGCCCTTTTGGAATCTTCTTTTTCTTGGAAGTAAGACGCGACTTTCGCCCGGATCATCTGCATAGCGATTTCTTTGTTTTGCAGCTGGGCTTTCTCCGTTTGGCAAGCCACGACCAGCCCGGTCGGAAGATGGGTGATGCGCACCGCCGATTCGGTTTTATTGACGTTTTGCCCACCCGCGCCTTGGGAATGGTAGGTATCGATCTTCAAATCGGAAGGATTGATGTGAACGTCGACTTCCTCCGCTTCCGGCATCACCAAAACGGTCGCGGTCGAGGTATGGATTCTTCCTTGAGATTCCGTCTTCGGGACCCTTTGGACGCGATGAGCCCCGCTTTCGAACTTCATTTTTGAGTAAACGGCGTCCCCTTTTATCATAAAGGATACCGAAGCGTATCCCCCAGCGGCCCCCAACGAAGCATCCAAAAGCTTCAGGCTCCATCCCTGCCGTTCCGCGTATTTGGCATACATGTGGAGCAAATCTCCCGCGAAGAGGTTCGCTTCATCTCCGCCGACCGCCCCGCGGATCTCCACGATGATGTTCTTATCGTCGTTGGGGTCTTTGGGAACCAAAAGAAGCCGGAGGTCGCCCTCGAGTTTCTCCATTTCCTCCGAGCTGGCTTTTCTTTCTTCCTTGGCGAGCTCGAGCATCTCCGGATCCCCGGTTTCCTCCAAAGCAAAGCTGTCTTTGTAGTTCCCTTCCTGTTTCAAATATTCTTTGAATTTGAGCACAATAGGCTCCAAATTGGCTCTTTCTTTGGTCAGCTTCGTGAGTTTCGGCAAGTCATTCCCAATGGATTCGTCCGAGAGCTCCCGCTCGATTTGGCTGAGTCTAGCTTGAGTGATTTCAAGCCTTGTGCGCATGCTTTCTTCCATAAACGCGGGCCATTATATCATGGGCAAGATGCCTCTCCTAATCTTTGATTAGGCCTAGGAAGGGGGAGCCAAGATAGATATAATTCTAATGCTATGCCCTATACCGCGCTTTACAACAAATATAGGCCCCAAACTTTCGAGGAAGTCGCAGGCCAGCAAGTGATCGTCCGCACCCTGCAGAATTCGATTTCTACTGGCAAAATCGCCCACGCCTACCTTTTTTGCGGCCCTCGCGGAACCGGAAAAACCACAATGGCGCGCCTATTTGCCAAAGCCCTTAACTGCGAAGAAGGCGAAGGCCACCAATGCAACAAATGTTCCAATTGCATCGCTTTGAATAACGGCTCCCACCCAGACGTCGTCGAAATCGACGCGGCCAGCAACAACGGGGTGGATCAGGTTCGCGAGCTCATCGAAAGGGTCAACTATTCCCCCATTCGCGGAAGATACAAGATTTACATCATCGACGAAGTCCACATGATGTCCCAAGGCGCCTTCAACGCTTTGCTGAAAACACTAGAAGAGCCCCCGGAGCACGTCATTTTCATCTTGGCCACGACCGAGCCCAATAAAGTTCTTCCGACCATTCTCTCCCGCTGCCAACGCTATGACTTCGGAAAAATCGATCCCAAAGACATGAAAGCAAAGCTGAAGGAGATCTTGGGAAAAGAAGGCGCTTCTTATGACGAGGAGGCCATCGATTCCATCATCGATCTATCTGACGGAGGAATGAGGGACGCCCTTTCCATCTTGGATCAGGTCCTCGCCTTTGGCGGGAATTCTCTCCGTCAGCAAGACGTCCTGTCCGTGTTCGGCCTCGCCTCCACAAAAGAAAAAGTGGCATTCCTGAATAGCATTTGCCAAGCCGACGTCGTCAATACCATCGCAAAACTCAACTCCTTTTTATCCTCTGGCATCGATATCAAACGCCTCATCGGATCCCTTTTGGATATTCTTAAAGACGTTTTGATCTACGGAAGAACCAAGAGAATCGACCTTTGCACCGTATTGAAAAAAGAAGACGCGGAAGACCTTTGCAGCCGAATCTCCGCCAAGAAAGCCAATCAAATGATCGATTTGCTGCTGCAAACCCAAATCAATGCGAAGTCCGTTTCCAACGTCCGTTCCCTCTTTGAGCTCACCGCCCTTCAAATGTGCTCTTTCTTCTCCGAAAGCCAAGACGAGCCCGCCCCGCAAAAACCCGCGCCCAGCAAAACGGCCCAAGCTCTTGAACCAGCCCAAAAGCCCATCCCCGCCCCCGTTGCGGAAGCCCCAAAACCCGTGGTGAAGAAAGAAGAGCCCAAAAAAGATTACGATCCGGACTCCGGCGACATCTATCAAGGGGATCAACCCCCTTCCTTCCTGTTCGAAGACTCCTCATTGGCTAGCGAAAAACCCGTCCCGACTCCAAAGAAAGCCGAGCCGACGGCCGCGCCTCAAAAACCCGTTGAAGAGCCCAAAAAAGAGGATGCATCCAAAGAAATCACCCCGCCCAGCAGCGCCAAAAGCCTATCTGGAGAGGGGCAAGCCATCTCGCTGGACGATGATACCGTCGTGCAAATCATGGTTCTCGGCGCCAAATTCAAAGCGGAAAGGCACGCCCTATTGACACGCTGGGGCGAATTCGAAACCATGAAGCTCGACCCCAAATGCGGAGATGCCGCCGCCCTGCTCGCCCAAGCCCGGCCCTTCTGCCTTTGCCAAGATGCCCTCTTGATCAACTTTAACTTCACCCGCCTGAAGGAAAGGTCAAACCTCAAAGAAAATCAGAAGGTCCTCGGAAAGCTCGTCGAGAAAGTGCTTGGGAGGAAGGTGTTCCTCTTCGGCCTCGACCGGCAGGACTCCAACCGAATCCAAAGCAAGTACTTCGGATTGTCGCAGATTGGAAAACTCCCTCGCCCGGAAGACATCGAGCTCAAATTACCCCGTTAACCCAATATAAAGGAGATAGAACATGAACCAAATGCAGCAAATGATCCAGCAGGCTCAAAGGATGCAACGCGAGTTGCAGAAAGCCCACGCCGAGTTGGAAAGCAAGGAATTCAAGGTTGAGAAGAATGGCATGGTCGAAGCCATCGTCTTGGGCAACCGCAGCATCAAGTCCCTCCGCATCGACAAAGACGCCTTGGATCCTGAGAACAAGGAAATGCTGGAAGAAGCCATCGTCCTCGCCCTCAATGACGCCTTCGAGCAAATCGACAAGGCCAACGAGGAAATCGAAGAAAAAATCACGGGCCAAAGAGGCTTGTTCTAATGAAAGAGCTCCAAAGCTATCTCGCCCTGGTGGACTCCTTTTCGAAGCTGCCGGGAGTCGGTAAGAAAAGCGCGGAGCGCATGGCCTATTCCATTTTGGAGATGAAGGAGGAAGACGCCCTTGAGTTCGCCCAAGCCATCGCCGATGCGAAGCGCAAAATCCACAAATGCCCGCGCTGCGGACTCTACGCGGAAAACGATCTTTGCGAAATCTGCTCCGATCCCTCCCGCGACCACTCCACATGCATCGTGGTCAGCTATCCGAAGGACGCCTTGCCTTTTGAAAAGCTTCAGGACTTCAATGGGGTTTACCACGTCTTGAATGGAGTCATCTCCCCCGCCAAAGGCATGGGCCCAGAAGACCTGAACGTCGATTTGCTTTTGGAACGCATCAAAACCGAAGGCATCAAGGAAGTCATTTTGGCGACCAATCCAACCATCGAAGGGGAAACCACCGCCCTCTTCTTAGCGCGCCTATTGCAAAAGCAAGGCGTCAACGTCACCCGCTTGGCCTATGGGCTCCCCATGGGGGCATCGCTCGACTACGCGGATTCCTTGACTTTGAGCAAAGCCTTGGAAGGCAGGAGAAAACTATGAGTTTGTTCATCACGTTCGAAGGCGGAGAAGGGTCGGGGAAAACGACGGCCCTGAAAAGAGTAAACCAAATGCTTTTGGACAAGGGGTACCAAACCATCCTCACCCGCGAGCCGGGCGGAACCCCCATCTCCGAGCAAATCCGCGAGGTGATCCTCAACAAAGCCAATACGGATATGGATCCAAGGACGGAGGCTTTGCTTTATGCGGCCAGCCGACGTCAGCATTTGGTCCAGAAGATCTGGCCCGCTTTGAAAGAAGGGAAAATCGTTTTGTGCGACCGCTTCCTGGATTCCTCTCTCGCTTACCAGGGCGTCGCGCGCGGGCTCGGCGTGGAAGAAATCCTGCGCATCAACGAATACGCGACCGAAGGCCAATACCCGGATCTGACCTTCTTCTTCGACCTTGATCCGGAACAGGGGCTTCAGCGCATCGCCTCCAATTCGGGGAGAGAAGTGAACCGGCTTGACCTAGAGAAGCTCTCCTTTCATCAAAGCGTGAGGAAAGCCTTCTTAGACCTAGCCCGAAAATTCAAAGACCGCTACGTCGTCATCGATGCCTCGAAATCCAAAGAGGAAGTCGCAAACGCCGTCTTCGCGGCCATTCAGAAAAAATTATGAACCTATCCGCCTACCTGCAAGAAAAGCAAAGCGTCCTCTTCCAGACATTTTCCCGCGCCTTGAAGCAGAACCGCTTGGCCCACGCCTATCTTTTGGTCGGCGAAAACGGGACCCCGCTGCAGCAGGTCGGCGAATATCTGGCAAAATCCATCCTCTGCGATTCTCCGAACCCTTTGGCCGATCAAGAGTGCGAAACGTGCCGCAGAATCGAAAAGGGAGATTATCCCGACTACCGCTTCTACGACGGCAGCGAAGGATCCATCAAAAAAGATGACGTTCAATCCCTAATCCATTATTTCGAGCAAACGCCTTTGGAAAGCAAAGGGATCATGGTCTACCTCATCCACTGCGTGGAAGGGATGACCCCGGAAGCGGAGAACAGTCTTCTCAAATTCTTGGAAGAGCCCAATCCCTGCGCCTATGCAATCCTGACGACTCGCAACGAAGCCAAAGTCCTGCCAACGATCGTATCCCGCTGCCAAACGCTTCGTTTGAAGCTGACCCCCCGCGAGGAGGTTTTGCAAGAATGCAAAAAAGAAGGAGTCGAAGAAAAAGACGCAGAACTCCTTTCTTTTTTGGCCAATGACCTGACCTTTATTCGAGAAGGGGCTCAATCCAAAACCTATCAAAACGCCAAAATGGCTTTTGAAGAAGTCGTCGCATCCCTCCAAAAAGGGATGCCGGAAGCTCGCTTTGCAGCGGAAAACACAGCCATCCCCCTTTTGAAGGAACGTCCCGCTTTAAAGGAATTTCTGGAATTCTTGACCTTTTTCTACGAAGACGTCCTCGCCTGGAAGTACGGAACGCCTTTGAAACTTGCTTCTTATGGTAAAATGAGCCGCGCGGTCTTAGATAAGACCGGCGATCCCAACAAAGCTCTTCTCAGCGTCATGAACGCCCGCCAAGAGGCTGACACCAACATCAACGGGGGGCTTTTGCTTCTCCACATGCTCCATCAATTCAAGGAGGAATGACCATGGACGATATCACCCAGGATTCCTATTTCGTGGGAATCAAATTCCGCAATTCCGAAAAATCTTATTATTTCTCCACCCATTTCTCCGACTTGAAGCAAGGGGATTTCGTCATCGTGGAAACCCCCAGCGGCTTTGAAATGGCCACCGTTTCCACTCCGATCATGTCACAATCCCTTTATCATTCCCCCCTGCAGCTGAAGCCGATCCTCCGGAAACCCACCAAAGCCGACATGGATGACTACCGCTTCAACCTAGAGCAAGACAAAAAAGCCTTGGCCATCACGGACCGCGAAGCCAAAAAGCTCGGCCTCCCCATGGACCTATTGGACGCCGATTACAATTTGGACGGCTCAAAGATCACCATCACCTATACCTCCACCGAGCACCGCGTCGATTTCCGCGAATTGCTTCGCATCCTGCCCCCTTTGCTTCACGCAAGAATCGAATTTCATCAGCTCTCTCCCAGAGAAAGGGCCCGCCAAGTCGGAGGGATCGGCGTCTGCGGCCTCCCTTTCTGCTGCTCCACTTTCCTCACTTGGTCGCAGCCAATCGGCATCTCCTTGGCCAAAAATCAGATGCTGACCCTCAACACCCAAAAGCTTTCCGGCCCCTGCGGCAAATTGATTTGCTGCCTGGCCTATGAGAACGAAACCTACGACGTGGAGAAGAAAGATTTCCCCCGCCCCGGAACCATCGTCCACTTGGAGGAAGGGGACTACCACGTCGAATCCTTCAACATCATCTCCCGCAACGTTCGCCTGGCCAACGCCACCCGCGACGATTTCAAAACCTATTCCCTCGAAGACGTTCAAGCCATGATGAACGGAACGTACAAAAAGCCCGTGGAAAAGCCCAAGGAAGACACGCTTCCCGACTTCAACATCCCCGGGCTAAAGCCCATGCCGCAGGAACAAAAGCCTTTTAACAGCCAAGGCCAAAGCGGAAAGAAGAACCCCAATAATGGGAAAGAGAACTTCCGCGACCGGCAAAGGAACAACCAAAACCGCGGTAAAGAAAGAGGGCCCCAAGGGCAAAACCCCAAAGACAACGCTCAACAAGGGAAACCGAGGAACCCCTCCCACCGTTATCGCCCCCACCGCGGCTATCACGCCAAAGGGAACGGAAACTCCGGAAAATGACCCCCCGCGAATTGAACTTCCAAGGGGATTCGCCTCTCCTTTATCTCGTCGCCACCCCCATCGGAAACCTTTCGGAAATGACCCCAAGGGCCCTTGAGGTCCTTTCGCAAACCGACTACATCGCCGCCGAGGACACGCGCAACTCAGGCCAGCTTATGGCCCACTTCTCCATCCGCAAGCCCTTCATCTCCTGCCACGAGCACAACGAAAACGAAGCCGCGGAGAAGATCGTCTCCCTTTTGCGAAGCGGGAAGAAAGTCTGCTATATGTCCGACGCCGGATACCCCACCCTCTCTGACCCCGGCCAACGTTTGGTCGCCAAATGCCTGGAAGCGGGGATCAAAGTCTCCGTCACCAGCGGGCCCTCCGCCGCGCTGGATGCCCTTTCGGTCTCCGGACTAGATTCCTCACACTTCTATTTCGAGGGCTTTTTGCCGGCGAAAGAAAGCGAAAAAGACGCAGAACTTAAGGAATTATCCTCCCGAAAAGAAACGATCATCTTCTACGAATCCCCCCACCGCATCCACCGCACCCTCCTTTCTTTGTTCGAAGCCTTCGGGCCGCGGAAAGCGACCATCGCCCGAGAGCTAACCAAAGCCCATGAAGAAATCATCCGCGGGACGCTTGAGGAGTTCGCCTCCTTAGAGGAAGGGACTTTGCGCGGGGAGATGGTGATCGTCGTGGAAGGGAATAAAAACCAAGAGGAAAAAGCCTCTTTCTCCGAAGAAGGAATCCTTTCTTATCTCAAGGAACAAATCCAAAGCGGCAAGAAAAGCAAAGAGGCCATCAAAGAGGCCGCCTTGCAATTCGGGGTCCCGAAAAACCAAGTTTATGACCTCTATCTGCAAAAGAAGAAATGAATCATTCGCCGGAAGGGGCCTCCGCGGCCTCTTTTTTCTTGACGCTTCTTAAGAAGGAATACAAACCGAAGCCGAAGAAAGCGGAGGAAGCGACGCAAGCCAAAGCGACCCCGCCTTTTAAGTAGGGAGTGCAGTAGGAAAGAACGTAGTGGACTTCCCCCGCGGGAGCAAGGAAACCAACCAAACCGCCGTCGAGCTTGTACATCGGGCAATCGATCTTCGTCCCATCTTCCAACGTCGCCTTCGCCGACCACCCCAAATCATAACCAAGCTGGGTCACGACGATCCGCTGCTCGGAATAAGACGTTTGGAAGGAGAATTGATTCGCGTTGTCCTTCTTCACGTTTTGCAGGGAATTCTTGGCGAGTTTGGCTTGTTTGGCGAGCATTTCCTGCTTCCCGGTGACGTAGACGGTCAGATTGCTCGGACTGATGGAAATATCCGCCCCGCCGCTAGGCCAAAGGAAAACGAGGGACTTCGCATGCCCATTGACGTAAAGGCCGAAGGAGGAGGAACGCGAGGAGAAATAACCCGATTGTTTGGCGACCGACAAGGCGGAGGACTCAAAGGCAAGCAATTGATTGCTTTTCCCATCTTTGTCGCCGAACACCATGACGCGCGGGGTGCTTTGCCCGCACCAGTACTTGAATTCGATGTAGCAGCCCGTCTCGTCGGAGGAGAGGTAATCGCTGCTGCTGGATTCGAATACCACGTGGGTGCGGTCTGGAACCGCCTTGGAAGAAGAGTTCAGGCTCACGCGCGGATAAGAGGAAGAGAGGAAATAAGAGGCGTCATTAGGGCTCCCCGTCAAGCCGGTTTTTGGGAACAACCCATCCCCTTCTTCCGTCGTGACCGTGTACCCTTTTAATCCAGACTGGAACCGAAGAGCCTTCTTGCCGTAATTAGCGAGGACTTGGGCGTCGGAGGATACGCTGGGGACCTCCGCGCAGCTCATCCCATCCGGAAGGGTGGCGTCATCCTCGAAAATCGCCCCATTGAGGAAAGTCTCCTCCGCGCGGATCAAGCTGCGATATCCGCTAGATCCGATGGTGTTGTCGTAAAAGGAATTCAAATAGTAGCTGCCCTCTTTCTTCCCAATGCGGTAAAGCTTATCGGAATCCACTGCATAGCCCAAGGAGGCGGAAGAATCCTCACCGAGCTTATAAACCTTATACCGCGTCTTTCCTTCTTTTCCGGCAGCGGGGAGAGAATAGATCTCCTCCGCCCCAAAAGGGACGTTGGCCGGCATGAAATCGACCCAAGAGGCGTAATCGTTTTTGATCGCGTAATAATGGAACCCCAAAACCGAGTCGGTTCCGAAACGCTTGTTCCCATAATACCCAGACCACGTGGGGTTGAAGATCTCGACGTCGTTGTACGTTTTCGAAGGAGAGGAAGTGTAAGGCCCTTTCATGTTGGCCAGCAAAGCGAATTCCTCGGTGTCGAAGTTCATCAAGGAATGGAAGGCGGCGGAACTGCCCAGGCCCAGCACCGTGTTGTAGCTTTTCGCTTCGCTGTCGCTGCCGTTGGTCTGATCGAAATAAGTCCGTGAGAAAGCCATCCCGTCTTCTTTAATCGCGTCGGCGACCTTCAGCGAATTCGCAAACGCGGCGCTGCCGCCCATGTAACGCTTGGAATAGCTATAGATGGAATAGTAGTTCGCGGATGCGGCGTTGCCCGCGACGATGACTTCGACCGCCAGCAAGCCAAGGAGGGCTTTCGGCATCCATTTTTTCGCGTTGAACGCCACGAAAACGATCCCTTCCGCCAAAAGATATCCGCATTGGGCGAAGACATACCAAATCGCCTTCCCCGATCCGGTCACGTTCTCCGGGGACGTATAGCTTGAAGGCCAATAAGTCAAATGGTTGGGATTGGGGTAAACCGTTCCTTCCTTCAGAACGCTGGTCAAGATGAAATAGGCGCCCAAAGTCGCCATCAAAGAAAGCGCGCTGCCCAAAAAGCGAACCCATTGGGGTTCTTTCCTGGCTTCGTCGAAAGCCCAGCACCCATAGAGGATGATCTCAGGGATTAGCATGATGAACCAACGGCCATACCCATTCCCGGAGAAGGCGTAGAAGAAGAAATAAGCGAAATTGGTAAAGACGAGATACAAACAAAGCAAAATGGCGATCAAATGGCTCCATTTTTGCTTTTTGATGGAAAGGATCACCCCAGTGAAGAAAAGAATAATGAAAGGCGTATAGCAGAAAATGGAAGCGGTCCAGGCATCGTACCCCGTATGGATCAAAGGCAAATAAAGATATCCTCCGGTCGGATAGAAGAAGGAAATGAGCCCCATCAATTCGCGGGATGGGTGGTCCCCAACCGGCTCAAAGATCAGTTGGAAGAAGCTTTTCAGATCATGCCCCTTCAGCGAGGCCAAGATCGCGGACAAATAAGCCGATCCAATCGAAGTGGAGCGCCCGGACAAAGCCGATTGGCGAATGGAGGGAAGCAACGTCCATGCGCTCATGAGCAAACCGATCGCGAAGGAAGCGATTCCCATGAGAATGACGAGGACGTTGTCCCTCGCGCTCCGGGTTTTTATGCTCCAAAAATAACGCCACAAAGCATAGCAAACGCCCCAAACGCAGGCGACGACCAAGAAGAAGAAAGAAGTGATCCCCATCAGGAACAAACCGATCACCAAGCAATAAGGCTTCTTCTCGCGGATGACCTTGTCGATTCCCAATAGAATCAAAGGGATGTACACGCAGGCGGAGACCGTCGTCGGGAATCCGACCATGAACATCATGTATCCGGAGAAGGCCAAAGCCGTGGCGCCAAGGCGAGAAGCCCCCTCGCTGATGCCGAGGTATTTCAGGTACCATCGCATCAGCAACCCCGAAACCATGATCTTCAAGAAGGTCGTGATCGCGAACAAAGCCGGGATCCAAGAACGGGGGAACAACGTCAATATGACCACGAAAGGGTCAAAAAGACTGTAATAGGAATTCGAGCCGATGTTATCGAGGCCGATCCAAATCGTGGAATCGTAAAGGGGGAAGCGCCCCGTCGTAAAGAAAACGTGCCACTGATCCCAAAAGTCATAGGCAAAAGAAACGAACTGCCAGGTATAATCCCAGCCCATCAGCATCGTCCCTGAGTTCTCAATCAATAGATTCGCCGCCCAAGCCACCGCGAGCAAAAACAGGAAAATCCCGAAGTAAAAGACGCTGCTCCAATCGAAAAGGAACGGGGCGTGGGATATCATCCACGCACGGAAGCCATTGTTTCCTTTTTTGAAGTCCTTAAGGCTTTCTTTTGGCTGTTCTGCTCTTTTTTCCATGTTCTCAACGACCATAGCGGAAATTCTTTCGCCTTTCTTTACCTTTCTTTATGCGAATCGCCGAACGGGAATCCATGACATCGCGCGGCTTTTTTTGGCTCGCTTTGCTCTGCATTTGCCTCAGCTGCTCCCGGCTGACGAAGAAAAGGGATTTGAATTCCTTCGGCATCGGGGATTTGATGTCGTATTCCTTCCCATTCAAGGGATTGGTGAAAGAAAGCTCATAGGCGTGGAGGCCCAGCCGCTTCAGAGGGTCGGAGGGATTCCCGTATTTATCATCGCCGATGACGAAGTGACCGATATGGCCAAGCTGAACGCGGATTTGGTTTTTCCTCCCCGAAGCGATGTCCACATTCAGCAAGGAATAAGGGCCTTTGGTCTCGATAACCTTGAAATGGGTGATGGCCAATTTTCCTTTCGCCTTGTTTTTGCTGACGCGGACCAACTGGAAGTTGTCCTGCTCCAAATAGTCTTTCAGGGTGTCTTCCTGTTTCTCCATTTCGCCTTCGACGATCGCGTAATAGCCTCTCTTCTTCACGATTTCCTGCCATGATTTCTGAAGGGCTTCGCGGACCTCTTGGCTTTTGGCGAACACCAAAACGCCGGAAGTGTCCTCGTCTAAGCGATGGACGACGTAAACCCGCGATTTGCGGTTCTTCGCGGCCACGTAATCGGAAACCAAGCGGTAAGCGGTCTTTCCTTTCTCCTTCTCGGTGGCGACGGAAAGCAAACCGGAGGGCTTATCCAAGGCGATGATATCCTCGTCTTCGTAAAGGATAGGCAGATCCTTCCGGCTCTTCTTGGCGATGCGGAACTTGGAAACGGTGACTACGTCTTCTTTGGTCAAAGGGTAATCGAACTGCGAAACGGGGACCCCGCCCACCGCGACTTGGTGATGGGAAAGGAGGGATTTGACGTTCTTCTTCGGCGTGTCCGGCATTTTGAAGAAAAGGAACTCAAGCAGAGTCGTATCCTTGTAAACCGTGTAATCGCGGATCGCGTTTTGATTCACGATCCCCTTGTTGCTCCGATGCTGCTTTTTATCGTTCTTGTTCATTGCTCTCCCCCCAAATACTTCCGCATATCCCCAAGCCTAGCCAAAGCGATCCTCCGGCCTTCTTCATAAAGGGCCGCCAATTTCTTCTTGTTCTTATCCGTGGAGGAAACCCCCGTGGGGAATTCGGGGCGAATCAAGAAAATGCGTCCTTCCCTTTCCAAGGCATCCAGCAAATCGACATCGGAATTGTAGGTTTGCGGGCTGTCTTCATAGCAGCGCAGGAACAGCGGATAATCGCGATAAAGCTGGCGGGATAAGCGGATTTTCGCGGGGCTCATCGGCTTCTTCCGGTACCCTTTCTCGCGAGTGGACACGACGACGATCTTTTTCTCCCCGGAAGCGTAAGGCACCCGAAAAGGAATCGAATCGGCCGGCCCGCCGTCCAAATACAGATGCCCTTCCACCTCAACCGGCTTCGAAAGAAGGGGCAAAGAGGCGGAAGCCTCCACCGCCTTCATGAATTCCGCGCAGTTTCTCTTATGGAAATAATGGGCCTTTCCATCCTCCAGCCCTGTGGCCACGACCGTCAAATCGATAGGACTGCCATCGAAAGCCTCTTGGGAAAACGGGAGAACCGTTTTGGGGACGGAGGAGAAAAGGTAGCCGAAGTCGAAAATGCTCTTCTTCCAGATCAGATTATGGAGGCTCAGGAATTTCGGATCGCTGGTCAATTCGCAGATGACGAACTTGCTTCTGCCGATGTCCCCGGAAAGGTAATTGACCGCGTTGAGCGCCCCCGCGGAAGTCCCATAGACGGAAGGGAAAACGATCCCCTTCTCCAGGAACACATCGAGGACGCCGGAGGTGAACGCCCCGCGGGTCCCCCCGCCCTGCAATGCTAAAACGGCCCTTTCCATACAACGGTGATTTTACCTTAAAAGGTAAAGGGTTTCCACGTGGCTTAGAGGAAGGCCAAAACGAAGTCGGCCAAAGACTTGATCCCAAGCCCAAGCAAAACAATCCCGCCCACGAGATTGGCGATCTCATAACGCCCCTTCAGCAAACGGTTGATGCCTTTGCCTAAGAATACTCCCAAAAGGGAGATGACGAACGTGCATAAAGCGATGATCAAGATGACCCACAAAACAGCATCGAAACCGACCGAAGTCGGATTTTCGGGGCAAATGGCGACCTTCACCGTGATCCCGACCGCGAAAGCGTCAATGGAATCCGCAACCCCCTGCAGCAAAACCGAGGGGATCGAGAACTTCCCTTCCTTCCTTTCTTCCGGCTTCACCATGCCCTTGATCCCATCGAAGGCCATCTTCCCGCCGATGAGGGCCAAAAGCAAAAAAGAGACCAAAAGATGCCAAGGCGAAATTCTGTCGATGAACGTTTCGCCTAAGAAATACCCCGCCAAAGGGAAAAGACCCTGAAGCAGCGCATAAACGAAAGCGATGAAAAAGGACTGCCAGACCTTGATCCCTTTGTAAATCAACCCATCCGTGATCGAAAGGGCCAAACAATCCATCGCCAAGGCGACGCCAAGCAAAAAGGCGGTTCCGATCCATTCCATGCAAAGGCGATTATGGAAGGCGGAATCCGTGTTAATCAATCTATTCTTTTTTCGAATCGTCGAGTTTCAGCAAAGGAGAGTATAAATCGACCCTCCGATCGCGGAAGACGCCCCAGTCGATGCGCTCTTTTTCGATTTTCGGCAAATCGAAATCCGCGAATAGAAGCGTCTCTTCTTCACGTCCGGCCTCCGCGACCATCTCCCCGTATTCGTTGGCGATGAAGCTCGATCCGAAAAATTTCATGCTCGTCCCAGGATAGCTTTCCGTCCCGATGCGGTTCGCGGCCAATACCGGCATGATGTTCGCCGCGGCATGGCCTTTCATCACGTTCTGCCAATGGGCCTTCGAGTCCTTGGGCAAGACAGGCTCCGATCCAATCGCCGTGGGGAAAAGGAGGATTTCCGCGCCCTTCAATGCCAAGCAGCGGGCCGTCTCGGGAAACCACTGATCCCAGCAAATGCCGACGCCAATCCGCCCCGCGGAAGTGGGGAAAACCTCAAACCCGGTATCCCCTGGGGTGAAATAGAATTTCTCTTCGTAGCACTGGCCCGTTGGGATATGGCTTTTCCGGTAGATGCCCAAAACCGTTCCATCGGAATCGATCATCGCCAGGGAATTGAAGAACACATTCCCCCGCCTCTCAAAGAACGAGATGGGCAGCACGATGCGGTGTTTCCTTGCCATCTCTGAGAAATGGGCAAGGGTCTTTGAAGAGGAAGCCTCTTCGGCGTATTCAAAGAAAGAATAATCCTCGATTTGGCAAAAATAATGACGTTCGAAAAGCTCGGGGATCAAAATCAGATCCGCGCCATTTTGCGCGGCTTTTTCGATGAACGAATCGACTTTTGCGATGTTTTCTTCATAGGAAGCGCTCATCGCCATTTGCACAAGAGCGTAACGTTTCATTTTATTTCACCTCCGGGATTTGCATTGTGATGCAGTGGACGTTCCCTCCGCCAAGAAGGATTTCGCGGGTGTTGAGTTGGATGACTTCCTTCTCCGGGAAAGCCTTCTGAAGCTTCTCTTTGGCCAAGGCGTCTTCTTTCACCCCGAACCCGGGCATGATGACGAATTTCTCGCCTTGGTAGAAATTCACGTAACTCGCCGCTAAGCGAGCTTCCGCAGGACGCGGCTTTGCATCGTATCCGCCCTTTTTGATTCCTTTCGCCTCTTCCGGAGTTTCCCTCAGCACAGGGTTAGGGACATCGAGTTTGATGATTTCGAAGCTCCTTCCGGCAGCGTCTTTCTCCTGCGAAAGGATTTGGAAGGCCCGTTTGGAGTATTCGGCTTGGAGATCGTTCTCGTCTTGGCACCAAGCCAAAGCCAAAACGCCAGGGCGGACGAACGCGACCATGTTGTCGATATGCTCGTTGGTTTCGTCCTCCACGATTCCATGGGAGATCCAAATGACTTTCGTGACCCCAAGGTAGGATTTCAGCGTTTCCTCGATCTCCTCCTTGCTCAGCGTCGGGTTCCGGCCTTTGGAAAGCAAGCAGGCTTCGGTGACGATGCAAGTCCCCTCCCCGTCCACGGCGATCGACCCGCCTTCCAACACGAAGGAAGGAAGGTAGTAATCCGGGATTTTGTAACGCCGGCAGAAAACCGAGCTCAGTTTGTCGTCGTCGTGGTAGTTGGAATAAAGCCCATCCACATTGCCGCCCCAGGCATTGAAGCGGAAATCGACCCCGCGGAGGGAAGACCCCTTCTTCACGAACAAAGGCATGTTGTCCCTGGCCCAGGAATCATTGTATCGGACGCGGATGACCGTCACGTTCGGAACGCCGGAAATCAGAGCGAAGGAAGATGGGGGCAAAGAAGGATGCACCCCCACGATCACCGGCTCAAAGCGGGCGATGGCTTTGACGACCTGGGCGAAAGCCTCCCTTCCCGGGGCGGCTTTTTCCCTCCAAGTATCGCTTCGAAAAGGCCAAAGGATGACCGTTGCTTTATGGGGGCCGCCTTCGAAGGGCATGGAATACCCATCCGAAGAGGGGGTGGTCCTCCGGTTGGTGATGTACTCTTGGAAGCGTCTTTGATACAAAGGGAATTTCCGCCACTTGGCTTGGTCAACGACCTCGAATTCATCGGGGTAAGTCGAAAGGATCTTCACCCCTTCTTTCCGGTAGGAAGCAACGCGTTCCACCAGTTCCTTCGTCCAAACCTCCCCCGGGCAGATCAAAGGGATTCCCGGCGGGTAGAGCATGACCTGCTCTTTGGAGATCTTATCGGCGCAATCTTCCAAACGGACCAACATCCCCGCGGCGTGGAAAGCGATTCGCGGACGGATGAAAGCATAGGGGAAACGGTTGTCGAAATGGTGGTCGGCGAATTTCATCTCCGGATGGTAATGCTCTTTGGAAACCTCGCGCAAAGAGGCGACCAAACGATCGACGTGCTCTTTTTTCGTGCCGATCGCGAAAATGCACAGAACGGCATAGGTCTCCGCCAATTCGAACTGGATTTTGTATTTCGCCATGCCGAGCTGGTACAGCTGGAATCCGTTGATGTCGAGGCTATCCAAGGCGATGACCAGCTTCGAACGGTCGAAGTCAAAGCAGCCATGGGCCAAGAAATGGCTTTTCCCGCATACGCGGAAGCCCGGAATCCCATTGATCTGCGATTCCGCGTATTCCGCCAATTTGTATGTTTCCTCTTGGGCTTGCTTCCCTTTGGTGGCCATGAATTGCCTCGCCCCATCCAAAGAGGCGATCAATAACCCGGAGGGGGAAGTCGTGTTGATGATGTTCAAGGACCGTTGAATCTCAAAGGGCGAATAACGATCCCCCTTCATCAGCAAAACCGAAGAGCCTGTCAAAGAGCCCGCGGTTTTGTGCATGGAAACCGAGGACATATCCGCCCCCGCATCCATCGCGGTCAAAGGGCTCCCCGAAGCGTGGAAATAATAATGGGCCCCATGGGCTTCATCCACCAAAACGCCCATACCATGGGCATGGGCCAATTCCACGATGGCCCTCAAGTTCCCCACGGCGCCGAAATAAGTGGGGTTGATCACGAAGATGGCCTTCGCGGAAGGGTGGGCCTGAATCGCTTTTTGGTATTGCTCCAAGGATGGCTGATTGGCGATTTCCAGATCCTCATCGATTTCCGGCATCAAATAGACCGGGACGGCACCGGACAGAATCAAAGCGTTGATGATCGACTTATGGACGTTGCGGGGCAAAATGATCGTTTCGCCCGCTTTGCAGGCGGTGAGGATCATGGCGATGATGCCGCTTGAAGTCCCGTTGATCAAAAAGAAAGCATGGTCAGCCCCCATCGCGTCGGCGCAATAATCCTCCGCTTCCTTCAACACCCCGCTAGGATGGGCGAGATTGTCCAAGCCGATGGGGGCATTGACGTCCAGCCGATAGACATGCCGCCCCAAAAGGGATACCGCCGGGTTGGAAATATTCCCCATATGATGCCCCGGCACATCGAAGGGCACGATGTCTTCGTTGCTGTATCGTCCCAAGGCCTCTACGTAAGGCGCTTTGCTTTGATCAAACTTTTCCATGGAAATTCCGCAACAAGTCTAGCGAAAGAGATGGACAAAACAATAGGAACTTGCAAGATGGGCAAACCAAGCGTTCCGCGCAATCGGATTGGCACCCGCCTTGGAAAACGGCCGCTTTTTCTCACGCCCAAGGCGATTCGCGCCGCAAAAGCCGGATCGACTAAATGCAGCCGAGCTTTTTCAAAGCCGCGGCAAGCCCATTGTCTTCGATCCGCGGAGCGACCAGAGTAGCCACTTTCTTCACTTCCTCTTTGCCGTTCCCCATGCAAACGAAGGCAGAGCAGGCGTCGGCCATCGACATGTCTTGGTAATCGTCCCCGAAGCCAATCGCCTCTTCCTTGGGGATTCCAAGGTAATCCAAGACCGCGGCGATCCCCTCTCCTTTGATGTGGGGATTGATTTGGATGTCCATGCCATAAGGGGCGAAGCGGAAATAGGTCAGCCCGGGATTCCGCCTCTTCAATTCTTGGTCGTCGCTTTCCGGCCCAAAGAAAAGGACCCCGGTGCTCGGCTGCCCTTTATAGGGACGCACTTCCGGCATCCCGTCTTTGAAGACGGAATAGTATTCCTTCGTGTAACGATCGGGCTGCGAGATCAAGAAGCGGGATTTAGGGGTGATGATTTCCAAGTTTCGCCCCATTTCCGATGCGGTGTTGCACAGCCTACGGACGATTTTGGGGTCCACGAGATCTTTTTTCACGTAATGGTTGCCAACCACCGCGATCCCTCCGGCGCAGCTGATGTACCCGCTCCAATGGATGCCCAGCTTATAAAGCCCGAACGAGCGGATGCTTTGGTAGTTCCTGGCCGAGCAAATGAAAACCTTCGTGCCCTGCCTTTCCAGTTTTTTCACCGCTTCGATGCCGGAGGGGATGAAGCGTTGGGAGGCGTGGTCATAAAGAGTCCAATCAACGTCGAAGAAAGCAACGGAATATTTCATTTTAACTCCATGGAGTCATTCAGACGCTTCATCAAATCGACATCCGCCTTAATGACCTCCCTATCATAGCTGATAAGGCCGTTGGTTTCCTGCTCAACGTCACTGAGCTGAGTGAAGACATACGCGGAGATCTTGTTCTTTTTTATCTGCGGACCCAGCTGGTTCAGGAAAAGGGAACTCAAGCCTTTTTCGAGTTTTTCCTTGCTGGCGCAAACCTTGTAACCGAAGTTCTTGGGGGAATAAACATGCCCCTTGATCCTTTGGGAATACCCTCCGAATTCGGAAAGGAAGAGGATCCTGCGGCGATCGTTGGCCATCCTGATCTTCCGGAAATAGATGTGGTCCCCAGAGAAATCCCCCGCCCCCTGATCGAACCAGCCGCAATGGGCATCGACGAGGCGGCTGGGATCGACGTTCTTCACCTCTTGGCTGACCCGAGCGGAGTCGAACTGCCCCCAACCTTCGTTAAAAACGACATAGGCGCAAAGGGAAACGACGTTCCCCAACAAAGCGGGGATATCCCGGACTTGGGCCTCAAAGCGTTCCCTGCTTTCCTTTTCCCCGACCCCGAACAGCCGATAATCCTTTTGCCGATCATCTTTAAAAGGCAAATGCAAAAATGGGGCAAGCGCCAAAAGGAGGGGTTTATAGGGTTTGCCAACATTCACGAAATCTTGGATGACCAACATCCCCATGGCGTCGCAATGGTAATACCAACGCAAAGGCTCGATTTTGATGTGCTTGCGCAGCATGTTGAATCCCATTCTTTTCATCAAAGCGATGTCATCCACCATCGCTTTGTCGCTCGGGGCGGTCAATCCGCCATCGGGGAAATAGCCTTGATCCAAAACCCCTTTCATCAAATAGGGCTTATCGTTCAAAGCAAACACCGTTTCCCCATTGAGTTTGGCCTTTCCGAACTTCCGCATGCCGAAATAAGAGGAAACCCGATCCTCCCCGCACCCGATGAGGACCCGATACAAAGCGGGTTCCTCCGGGCTCCAAGGATGGAAGCAAGAACTCAAGGAAGCCTCCGCGAATCCGAATTCGTTGAAAAGGGCCCTGGCTACTTCCTTTCCCTGAAAGAGGATCGAGACGTAGGCCCCCGGGAACACCTTTTCCGCGTCCAGCTGGAAGCCCACCTTCTTTTCGTCGAAGCGCGGGGTGATTTTCATCGAGCGCACCGCCTTCTCCGGGATCGTCTCCATCCACACGCTTCCCCAAATGCCCGAGGTGGGATGGTACCAAATCCCGCCGGGGCGATCGTTTTGCTTCCCGCGCGGGAAAAAAGGCGAGGACGTATCGTCTTTGACGAGGAGGATGAGTTCGTTTTCTTGTTCCAAAGAGGGAACTTCGACTTCAAAAGGGATGTAGCCCCCTTCGTGGTGGCCGAGCAAGACGCCATTGCAGTAAACATCCGCGACCTGATCGACCGCATCGAAATGGATCAAAACCCTTTTCCCAGCGAACCCTTCCGGGGCGGAGAAGGTTTTCCGATAATGAAGGAAATCATGGGGCCCGACTTTCTCTTTCACTCCCGAAAGAGGGGATTCCACGGAAAAAGGGACCAAAATGGTTTTTGGGTAAGAAGAGGGGTGCTCCGGACTTTGGTTTTTGCAGAACTCCCATGCTCCATTCAAGCAAAAATAGGAATCCCTCTGGAATTGGGGTCGAGGGTATTCGCTCCGGGGGCAGCAACGGTTCAAGGCTTCGCCTTCATGGGTCATCATAACGGGCTCATTATACCAAAGGCGTTTCGCGTGGGTGGTATAATCTCCCTGAGAGGGGAAGCCCATCATGAAGATTCAAGAAATCCAAAAGCAAATCCAAGAAGAGCAGGCGGATGCCTGGGTTTTGGTCGATTACGAGAACCGGAACCCCGTCGTCGCAACCCTGTTGGGGCATAAGATGCTCACGCGGAAGATCGTCCTCGTCATCCCCTGCCAAGGAAGGCCGACCATCGTCTGCCACGTCATCGACCAAGTGTTTTTGAAAGGGCAAGACATATCCGCCGCTTTTGGCCTATCCGTCTACAAAACCTGGCAGGAAATGCTCCGAGAAGAAAAAGAAGCCCTCGCCGGATTCAAACGGGTATTGATGGACGTCTCCGACAACGGCTTATTGATGAGGGTTTCCCTCGCCGATTACGGCTCCGTCGACTTCGTCAAAAGCCTCGGCATCGAAGTCGCTTCCAGCATGAACGTCCTGCAATCCCTGACGGCCCCCCTTTCCAAAAAAGGCAAGGAACTGCAGAAAAAAGCCTGCAAAATCGCTCTCCAAATCAAAGACGAAGCTTTTCAAAAGATCGCCCAAGACGTGCTGAGGGAAGGCGAAAGCGACGAATATGAGATCCAGCAGTTCATCTGCGATCGCTTCCACGAAGAGGGGATGGTCTACGACGATCCCGCGATCGTCGCGATTGGGAAAAACGCCTCCGACCCCCATTACGGTCCGAGCGAAAGCGAGCATTCCCCAATCCGGAAAGGGGATTTGGTCCTCATCGATATGTGGGCCAAATTCGACGATCCGGAGGCCGGCTACGCCGACATCACCTGGATGGCCTACGTCGGGGAAAGCGTCCCTGAGGTCTTCGCGAAGCGCTTCGAAATCGTCAAAGCGGCCCGGGATGGGGTCATTGGATTCCTAAAGGAGAACCTCCCATTGAGGAAGGTGAAAGCCTTCGAAGCCGATGACGTCGCCCGGAGCATCATCGCCGAAGCCGGCTATGGGGACTATTTCCTCCACCGCGTCGGCCACAACATCAGCAACGATGTTTCCCCCCATGGCCCCGGCGCCAACCTCGACGATTACGAAACCCTCGATTCGCGGTATCTGCTCGATCAGACTTCCTTCTCCGACGAACCGGGGATCTACGCGCCCGATTTCGGGATGCGCAGCGAAACCGATCTGTTCAACGAAGGAGGGAAACTCCTCGTCCTAGCCGGCCAGCAGGAGGAAATCATCCCCTTGCTTAAAAAATAAGGAGGGCATCCCCTCCTTATTTCATCTTCGCTTTGTAGCCCGCCTTCTCGATGGCTTCGACAAGGATCTCGTCCGCGACGGGCTCTGCGCACGTCACGACCGCCTTCTTTTTTTCAAGGCTGACGGCGGCTTCTTTTACGCCCGGGACTGCTTCCAAAGCGGATTTGACGTGGGCCACGCAATGCGGGCAGCTCATGCCTTCGACTTTGATTTCCTTCACCTCCATGGTTGTATCTCCTTTCTCCTCCGTTGAGGCAAAGAGGCTTTTGAATTGGGGATTCGCCTTATTCCGGCTGGGCACCCTAGGCCCTTTATAGAGATGGTAGAAATTGATGCGCAGGGCATTCAGCACGACGCAGACGGAGGATAACGCCATCGCCAACGCCCCGTACCACGGTTTCAGCTTCCCAAGGCCAAGCGCGGAGAAGGCCCCCGCGGCGATGGGGATCATGATCAAATTGTAGAAGAAAGCCCAGAACAGGTTTTCCTTCACATTGAGCAAGGTATGGCGGGAAAGGCGGATGGCCGCGCAGGCATCGCGGAGAGACCCCTTCATCAGCACGACGCTTGAGGAATCCAAGGCCACGTCGCTCCCGGCGCCGATCGCGATGCCGATGTCGGCGCAGGTCAAGGCGGGCGCATCGTTGATCCCATCCCCCACCATCGCGACTTTGCCATATCGCTTCAGAGACTGAATCCATTGGAGCTTCTCTTCCGGAAGCAAGGAGGCTCTGAAATAATCGATCCCCGCTTTTTTGGCGATGTATTCCGCCGTCACGGGGTTATCCCCGGTCAGCATCACGGGGACCAAGCCCAAACGTTTGAACTCCTCCACCGCTTGAGGGCTGTCTTCTTTTAGAACGTCGGAAACGGCGATGATCCCCGCCAGAGAATCGCCCTTGGCGAACAAAAGAGGGGTCTTCCCTTCCTGGGAGAAAGAATCGCAAAGCTCCGCGTATTTTTGTCCCAGCGCGGCTTTCCCCTGCAAAAACCCGAGTTTCCCGCCATAGCAAACCTCACCGTCGATCTTCCCTTCCACGCCCGCTCCCACCAGCGCCTGAAAGGCTTCGGCGCGGGAATAAGGCAAAGAACGCTTCTTCGCCTCATCCACAATCGCCTTCGCCAAAGGATGCTCAGACGGGGCTTCCAGCCCGGCGGCCAAAGAAAGCAGGGATTCCTCGCTGAACCCCGATGCGGGCACCACATCCGTGACGAGGGGCTTCCCCTCGGTCAAAGTTCCCGTCTTGTCCAGGACCACGAAATCCATCTTCCCGGTTTCCTCCAAAGAGGAAGCGTTTTTGAAGAGGATCCCGTTCTTCGCCCCTTTCCCTGAACCGACCATGATGGCGACCGGGGTGGCCAGACCCAACGCGCAGGGGCAAGCCACGACGAGGACGGAAATGCCCCGTTCCAAGGCATAGGAGAACGCATCCCCGCTCACCCCGGTCCCGGATACGTAATCGCGCCCAAAGCAGATCCAGCCCAGGAACACCAAAACGGCGAAGGAAAGCACAACCGGGACGAACACCCCGGAAACCTTGTCGGCCAAACCGCTGATCTTCGTTTTGGTGGAAGAAGCCTGCTCGACCATCTTCACGATTTGCCGAAGCGTCGTTTCCTCCCCGACCCGCGTGGCCCTGCACTCCAAGGCGCCGTTTTGGTTGATCGTGGAGGAGGAAACCGAATCGCCTTCTTTCTTATCCACCGGAGCGCTTTCCCCGGACAAAGCCGATTCATCTACGGAGCTGCTCCCTTTTAGGATGACCCCATCCACTGGGAAGGCCTCCCCGGGTCGAACCAAAAAGACATCCCCGACTTGGACCCTCTCCGCGGGGACGACCTTCTCTTCCCCATCCACCAGGAGGGTCGCCTGTTTGGGGGAAAGGTCCATCAAAGAACGGATCGCATTCGTGGTTTTCCCTTTGGAATAGGATTCGAGGACTTTCCCGATCGTGATGAGGGTCGGGACCATCCCCGCGGTTTCGAAGGTAAGCCCCATCGATAGATGCATCAGATGGGCCCAGCCCTCTTCCCCCATCTCCGGGGACAAGGAGCCCGCCATGAAGAAGAGGACGATGATCCCGTAAAGGTAGGCGATCCCGCTTCCTAGGCTCACCAACGTGTCCATGTTCGGCCCGCCATGGATCAAAGAGGAGAAACCGGAGATGAAAAAGGAACGGTTGATCAGCAAAAGGGCACCGGAAAGAAGCATCTCCAAAAGCCCGAAATAGAAGGGGTTCTCCCCAATCGCTCCCAAAGGCCACCCCCAGCCTGGATTCATATACCCCATGGAGAAATAGAAAAGCGGAGCCAACAAAATAAAGGAGAAGATCAGCCTTCGCAGAAGCTTGGGGGTTTCCTTATCCTCGTAATCCGCCTTGGAAGCGGATTGCTCCTCCCCTTCCTTTTTCGCCCCATATCCGGCCTTCTTCACCGCTTCGCAGATCTGCGGGCTCGAGCAAGGGGAATCGTAGGTCACGAGCATCGAATTGGTCAGAAGATTGACGCTGACCTCCTTCACCCCTTTCAAAGAGGAGACCGCTTTGCTCACATGCGCGGAGCAGGAAGCGCAGGTCATCCCCGAAACTTCGTATTTTTCGTTTTCCGTCATGCAGTTTTCCTCACTTCAGCTTTTTGATGAGGTCCATCGTCTCTTCCATCACCCCATCCTTGCCCGAAAGGACGTCCTCTTTGACGCAGGATTCCAAATGGGATTGGAGGATCAAATAGCCCAAAGACTGGATGGCCTTCTCCACCGCGGCGATTTGGATCAAAACGTCCCCACAGTAACGGTCATCCTCCACCATCGAGGCGATGCCATTCAGCTGCCCCTGGATTTTCGCGATGCGGTTCTCCAAGGATTTCTTCTCCTTCTCCCCCCGCGGCGTGCGCTTCTTTTTTCGGCAATTCGGACATTCCATAATTATACCCCCCTAGGGTATATAGGTAGGATAGGACGGATTCGCGAAGATGCAAGAAGAATGCGCGGAAAGAAGCCACGCCGGGGCGATTGAACCCACAACGAAAAAGCCCTCGGTTCCCCGAGGGCAGGAATTCGGACTGAGGTTATTCTTCAGTGACGTCGACGATGGTGGGCTTGAAGGCGAAGTTCTTCGAGCTCTTCGCGGCCGAGATCGCGCGGTCTTTGTTGGGATAGGATTCGCCCATCACCAAGACGGCCCCGTTGTCGGCGTAGAGGACGAACTGATAACGCCCCTGCTTGTCGCAGGTGATGGTGACGTCTTTGCTCGAGAATTTCTTCTGGGCCTTGGCCAAAGCCCCGAAGACGCCGGCTTTGGAAGTATAGGCCGCGGTCGCGAACAGAAGCTGACCGTTGTTGGCGAGCAGCCTGCCGCGGAACTTTTTGGCTTCGTCGACGTAGATCTCGAACTTGCCTTTGTCGCTGCCTTCCACATTCCCAAGATCGATCCTCCATTCGCGGATCTCCGAATCGGGGATCTCCTCCAAATCGACGATCTTGTCGGTTCCGTAGAACTTCTCCACGGAGTTCAAGGCCGACTGCGCCCCGGCGGGATTGGGGTAGAACTCGCCCGCGACGATGAGGCGGGAATCGTTCGGGGTGAAGATGCGGAACTGGCCGTACCCCTTTTTGTCGATGATGATTTTGGCGACCCCGGTGGCGACGTTCTTCTTCAAAGTGTCAATCCCTTTATGGGCCCCATCCCGGGTCTTATACCCATTGGAGACGATGAGGATTTCCCCGTTGTTGGCCTTCAAGCGGTATTTGAAGAACCCCGCTTCCGGATAGACTTCATACTTCCCTTGGGCTTTGTTGGCGGCTTTCTTTTCGGCTTTCATTTCGTTTTCCTCCGTTTTTTCTTCCTTTGCGACGGCTTTTCCAGGCTGCTCCGCGGGCTTCTCTTCCTTGGGGGTTTCTTCCTGCGGCTTCTCTTCTTCCTTCAAGGCCTCCTGAGGCTCCTCCCCTTGTTTCGGCTCGACGTCCCCTTTGGGCTCAGCCTCTTGCAAAGGCTCCTTCTTCGGGGATTCCTCCGTTTTGCCTTCTTCCGCGGGCTCTTCCGCCTCCTTCGTTTCCGAAGGGGCTTCATCCTTCCTCTTTTCGGCGGCTTTGCTTTCCACCGAAGGGATGGTCGAAGGAAGGGGGGTCAGTTTCCTTTCCTCTTCCCTTCCTTTGAAGCAAAAAGGAAGCAGGGCGGAGACGATGGCGAGCAAAGCCAAGGCGATCGCGAATCCCAAAGCCCACGAATTATCCCTCCCGAATCCAAGGAAGGAAGAAAGGAGCATCAAGACGAAGGCCCCTACCAAGACGGAGAGTCCTTCCAGAACCAAGGAAATCCCTTTCTTCTTTTTGATTCCAAGAAGGGTCATCGCCAGGACGAAGGCAATGCCGACGTAGCTGATGGCCCCGGCCAAGGCGAAAGCCTTCCCGCCTTGGAAGCTGAGCAATAGGCCCAAATACCCAAAGTTCTCCGCGGAGAAATACTCCCCCATTCTCCCTGCGCTGGCGAATGGAATGAAAGAGCATCCGATCGCGGCGGCGCAAAGCAAAGCGAAAGCGGATGCGATGATGAGGAAGCTTCGTTTGCTGTTCATCATGAATTAACCTCCTTTTTGCCCCATTTTACTAGTTCCTGCCGCTTTGTCACGCCCTACGCGCACACGCACGCGAAAAAGGGAGGGCGTGTATCCGTTTTTCTTTTCGGCGAATTCAGGGATGGGGGCGCTTAGGAAAAAGCGGAGCCCTTCATCCCCGCTTCCCCTTAAATCCCATTAGGGTTTTTCTTTTGGAACGCAAAGGCGTCCCGGCAGGCGTCTTCCACGTTGAACTCAGCCTTCCAACCAAGCTCTTTCTCGGCTTTGGAGACGTCCGCGAAGTTCTCCGCGACGTCCCCGGGGCGGCGCGCTTCGATGCGGTAAGGGATCTTGACCCCGGTAGCCTTTTCGAACGCGTTCACAAGCTCCAGAACCGAAGTCCCCCTGCCCGTCCCCAGGTTGTAGACGACGAGCCCCGGCTTCTCCTCCAGCTTCGCAAGCGTCGCGACATGGCCCTGAGCCAAATCAAGGACGTGGATGTAATCGCGCACCCCGGTCCCATCCGGGGTCGGGTAATCGCCGCCGAAGACGTGGAG
The DNA here is from genome assembly GCA_002321395.1 of Caryophanales bacterium UBA1624. Classification (GTDB taxonomy): domain Bacteria; phylum Bacillota_I; class Bacilli_A; order RFN20; family CAG-826; genus Alloenteromonas. The sequence goes on along the minus strand of DCMK01000068.1, from coordinate 12,674 downwards.
ATACTCCCTTTTCCCAATCGCGACTTGGGAGATATAGGGCATGATGTTGTTGGGGATGCCGTTGGGGTCTTCGCCCAACAATCCGCTGGGGTGGGCGCCGATCGGATTGAAGTAACGCAACAAGGCGATGTTGAAGCTTGGATCGGCTTTTTGGGCGTCCTCCAAGATGCGCTCGATCATCACTTTGGTCTCCCCATAGGGGTTGGTCGCGCTTTCGACCGGATCGCTCTCATAAAGCGGGACGCGCTTCGGGACCCCGTAGACGGTCGCCGAGGAGGAGAAGACCAAATTCTTCATCTTGAATTCCTTCATCAAAGCCAGGAGGTTCAACGTGGAGATGAGGTTGTTGGCATAATACTCGATGGGCTTGCCCACGCTTTCGCCGACCGCTTTGAGCCCGGCGAAGTGGATCACCGCGTCGATGGGCTCTTTCTGAAACACCGCGCGGAATTCGTCGGCATGGCAGCAGTCCACGCGGTAGAAAACGGGCCGGACTCCGGTGATTTCCTCAATCCGATCGACCACCTTCTCCTTGGAATTGGAAAGATTGTCGACGAGGATGGGCCGATAGCCGTTCTCAATCAGCTTGATGGCGGTCTCCGATCCAATGAACCCGGTCCCCCCGGTAACGAGAATGTTCTTCATTTTTGTTTCTCCTTCTTCGCTTTCGGCGCGACGGCCTTCTTACGGCTCTTTTGGTTCTCTTCTTTCTTCTGCCTCTCCGCCCCGATTCGCTTGGCCTCCTTCTTGGCCATCCTTTCCTCGTGGTGGGTCGGCTTATTCGTCTCCTCGGCTTTCTTCTGCCCCTTTTCCCCGTGCATGTCCGCCCTCAAGGCGGCGATGATGGAGTCGGAGATGAGTTTGTTGGCTTGGGATTGGATCGCTAGGCGCAAGGCGATGAGCCCCAAGACCGCCCGGGTGTCGTCCTCGGCCTTCTTTTTGTTCTTGCCCTTGAGGGAAGAATAATGGCGGGAAGCCGAATTGACCCGGGAAAGCGTCCTTTGGGCCGTCTCGGTAAGGATGGAGTTCTCCATGCTCGCCCAGAAGGCGTAGAGTCTTCCTTTGTCCACCGAAACGTGGCCGTCGAGCTCCAGAAGAAGCGACATATCCGCCATCGAGATCGTGGACTTCATCAAGCAAATGGCCATCAGATAGCCGATCTGCTCCTTGGAGTAGCGTTTCTTCACGGGCAATGAGACCATTTTGGCCTTGACGTAGTTGTTGACCATGAAGGAGGTCAGCATCTTCTCCTGCCCCAAGGTCAAGGAATCCAGGGTCCCGTTGATGTATTTGAGGACCTGCTCCATGTACAGCTCCACCCCGGGGAGCTCTTTGTACTTGGGGAAAGCGAAAGAGGAGACCCCTTCCAAATAGGATTTGAGCTCTTCGATCTCCTTTTCCATGCTTACCTCTTCTTGATTTCCTCTTGCAGGGTCTTGGAAACCGCGGCGGGGTTAACCTTCCCCTTGCTGAGCTTCATGACCTGGCCCACCAAGAAGCCGATCGCGCGGTCTTTCCCGGCTTTCCAGTCGAGGATCGACTGCGGGTTGGCGTCCAAAACCTGATTGACGAAGGCGAGGACCGCCCCGGAATCCGTGCTCTGCTTCTCGATCTTCAAAGCCTTCCGGGCCGATTCGGCGTCGCCGCCGCGATCCAGAAGATAGGCGAAGATCTGCATGGCCTGCTTATGTGTATAGCCTTCATCCTGCAGGTTGCAGACGTCGGATAGCTGAGCGGGGGTAAGGGGGAACTCGGAGATCTTCTTCCCTTCTTTGTTGAGGTAGGAATTGACTTCGACGATCAGGAAGTTGGCCACCGTCTTTGGGGATTTCGCCCCTTTGCAGGCCTCTTCGAAGTAGGAGGACATCGCCAAATCGGACAAGACGATGGAAGCGTCGGTCTCCGAAAGCCCGGACTTCAAGTAACGTTCCTTCTTACGATCGTAGAGCTCCGGGCAGGTATCGATCGCGTTTTGGACGAATTCGTCCGAAAGGGCGATGGGGGCGATGTTCGGCTCGCAGAAGTATTTGTAGTCGACCGCGTCGGTCTTGACCCTCATCAAAACCGTTTTCCCGCTGGCTTCGTCGAAGCGCCGGGTCTCCTGCTGAACCGGGACCCCGGTCAGAAGGCAGGCGCTTTGGCGGGCGATTTCATAATCCAAAGCCTGCTCGATGTTCTTGATGGAGTTGAGGTTCTTGATTTCGACCTTCGTGCCGAACTTCTCCTCGCCGAAGGGGCGGAGGGAGACGTTGACGTCGCAGCGGAGCGACCCTTCCTCCATCTTGCCGTCGCTGGTCAAGGAATAGACGACGATGTTCCGGATCGCCTCCACGTAGTGCATGGCCTCGGTCCCGGAGCGCAGATCCGGCATCGAGACGATCTCCACCAAAGGCGTCCCGGCGCGGTTATAGTCCAGAAGCGTGCAATCGCTCAGATGGAGCTGCTTGCAGGTATCTTCCTCCATGTGGATCCTCTCGATGCGGATCCGCTTGGTCTTCCCTTCTTTGTCCAGGATGTCCAAATAGCCGTTGCTGCCGATCGGGCGGCGTTGCTGGGTGATTTGAAAACCCTTGGGCAAGTCGCTGTAGAAATAGTTTTTGCGGTCGAAGTAAAGCGTGTGGTCGATGCTCATGTGCAGCGCGTTGGCCACGCGGATCGCGTTGATGACGGCTTGCTTGTTGACCCGCGGCATCGTGCCGGGGAAAGCCATGTCGAACGGGGTGACTTCGCTGTTGGGGAGGCGGGAGAAAGAGTTCGGGGAGGCGGAGAACATCTTGCTCTTCGTCTTCATCTGAACGTGGATTTCAAGCCCGATGATCGCTTCGAAATTCATAGATTCCCCTCCTTTTCGTTCAAGGTGGAGAGCCCTTCTAGCCCGGTGATCTCCTCAAAGCGCCGAGCCACGCCCAAGAGTTCCTTTTCCTCGAAGGCGCGCCCCATGAAGTTCACGCCGAGAGGCATCCCCTCTTCCATCCCCAAGGGAAGGGTCAAGGAAGGGAGCCCGGCGAAATTGCCCAAAGCCAAATGGTTGTCGGCGATCAGATATTCGTTGGAGAGCTTGTCGGAAGCCTCTCCAAGCTTCCCCGCGATCGAGGGGGCGGCGGGGACGTAGATGAAATCGGAATCGGCGAGGATCTGATTGACCCTTTCCACGATTTTGGCCCGGTTCTTCTGGGCGCGGAGGAACAAGACGTCCTGGTTCTCCCTCATCAAGGCAAAGCTGCCGATGACGAAGCGCCTCTTGATGAGCTCGGAGAAGCCTTTTGTCCGGGCGTTGAACATCACTTCCTGGTAGGTCTTCCCCCCGTAATTAGGCCCGAACTTGATGCCGTCGAGGTTCGCGTCGTTGCTGGTTGCCTCGGCGCAGGAGATGACGATGTAGGTCGCATAGACGGACGGAAGGAGATCCTCGCCGAAGGAAACGAAGCGGACCTCCGCCCCTTCTTGCTCCATCTTCTGAAGGGAGAGGTTGAATTTATCCAAAAGGGTTTTGTCGGAAATGGAATCGAGGATTTCCTTCAAAACGGCGATTTTCTTGCCCGCAAGAGGGGAAGAAAGATCCGCCCGATAATCATCCACAGGGCGGAAGGAGGAGGTGGAATCCATCTCATCGCGCCCGGCAAGAGCGTTCAAAAGAATCGCGGAATCCTCGACGCCGCGGGTGAAATAGCCCACGTGGTCAAGGCTGGGGGCGAAGGGGAAGAGCCCGTAGCGGGAAATCCTGCCCCAAGTCGGCTTCATGCCCACCAAGCCGCCGAAGGAGGCTGGCTTGCGGACCGAGTCGCCCGTATCCGATCCCAAGGCGAATGGGACGATCCCGGAGGCGACGCAGGCGGCGCTCCCGCAGCTGGATCCACCCATCATGCGCCGATGGCTGGGGTCGTAGGGGTTGTAGGTGATCCCTTTATGCCCCGTGGTCCCGGTTCCGCCCATGGCGAGTTCATCGAGGGTGGTCTTCCCAATCAGGACGCATTTCTTCTCTTTGAGTTTGGCGATGACGGTCGCGTCGAACAAAGGGACGTATCCGTTCAAGACGTTGCTGGAGGCGGTGGTCTCGATTCCTTTGGTCGAGAAGTTGTCCTTGGCAACATAAGGGATGCCCCATAGGAGGTTGTCCTCCTCCGGCTCGACCAGGGAGGAGGCGAATTCAAGGGCCTGCTCCTCCAAAATCAACTCGAACGCGTTGTCCTTGCTTTCCTTGGCCCGCTTCAGGGCCAGCTTGGCCAGTTCAAGGGGGGTCGTCTTCTTTTGGAGCAAGGCCGCGTGGATCTGACGGATGCTCAAATCGAGGTATTCCATCATCCCACCACCTTCGGCAGCTTGATCTGCCCATCTTCTTTGCAGGAAGCGTTCCGAAGAGCTTCTTCGTTGGTCAGCGGCTCCTCGGGGACGTCCTCCCGAAGGTAAGAGGTCTGGCAGGGGAAGGGGAAAGTCATCGGCTCATAGGAGTCGAGCCCTTGGATCTCCCCGATCTTCTCCATTTGGCGCTTCAAAACGCCGAATTCCTCAAGAAGCGTCCCGTATTCCTCCTCGCTCATCGTGAAAAGGAGACGATGGGCCGCGTCCTTGAGCACATCCATCGTGATTTCTTTCATGTCGTTTCCTCGCAGTTCAATCTTTAGATCGCTTCGGTATTATAGGCGAACTAGGCCCCCCTTTGCTAGAAAGAAGGGGTCCTCCCTTCCGTTAAGAATTCCGCAGCGTGGACAACTGGCTGGAAGCCTCTTCCTCGTCCATGATCTTGATGCCCAGTTCCTGGGCTTTCGCCAGCTTGCTCCCGGCATCGCTCCCCGCGATGACCACGTCGGTCTTTTTGGAGACCGATCCGGAGACCTTCGCCCCGATCCCTTCCAAGATGGAGGTGAGCTCGGAACGGGTGTAATGCTCCAAAGCCCCGGTCAAGACGACGGTCTTCCCGTAGAAATAGGAATTCACGTCGATCGCGTCCGTCCCCAGATAGGAGAAGTTGACGCCTTCCTGCTTCAGCTGCGCGAGCATCTGCAGGTTGGCGGGGTTATGGAAATAGGAGAACAAAGAAGCGGAAACCACCGGCCCGATATCGGGGATCTTGAGATAATCCTCCTCCGTGAGGGAATAGAAATCCTCCAGGTTCCGGTATTTCCGGGCCAAGGTCTTCGCGGTTTTGGCCCCGATTTCCTTGATGCCAAGGCCGAAAAGCAGACGCTCCAAGGATTTCTTCTTGGAATTCTCGATCGCCAGGATCAGGGAGTTCATACTCTTCTCCCCCCAGCCATCGAGGGCTTTGATTTCGCCGACATGGTCCACAAGGCGGTACAAATCGGGGATGTCCTTGAGGAAGCCTTCGTTGAAAAGCTCTTCCGCCACCGCGTCCCCCAAACCCTCGATGTCCATCGCGTCGCGGCTGGAGAAATGGATGAGGGCTTCGATCTTCCGCGAAGCGCAATTGGGGTTGAGGCAATAATGGAGCCCTTGAACTTTGGTCAAAGGGCGCCCGCAGACGGGGCAGTTCTCGGACATAACGAAGGGGATCTCGCTGCCGTCCCTTCTTTCTTTGACCGGGCGCACCACTTCCGGGATCACGTCCGCGGCCTTCCTCAGCACCACGTAATCGCCGATCATCAAACCCTTCTCGCGGATGAAATCCTCATTGTTGAGGGTGGCTCTCTGGACCAAGCTCCCCGCCACGCGGACCGGCTCCAAAACCGCATTGGGGGTGATCCTCCCCGTCCTGCCGACGGAAAGGAAGATCCCCGTCAATTTGGTGATGACCTCCGTCGGGGGGAATTTGTAGGCCGTGGCCCATTTCGGGGTTTTCGCGGTGTATCCGAGGATGTCGTAATCGTCGATGTCGTCCACTTTGAAGACGAGCCCATCGATATCGTATCCCAAAGAGGAGCGTTTCTCCGTGTATTCGCGGATGTAGCCCAAAAGCTCCTCAACCCCATGGAGGCGCTTCCTCTCGTGGTTGGTTTTGAAGCCGAGTTCGTCCAAATAATCCAAGGAGTCGCTATGGATGTGATACCCAAGCTCCCGGGCGTTGACCAAGTAATACCAAAAAGCGTCCAAACCCCTCCTGGCGGCGACGGAGGAGTCCAATTGACGGATCGATCCGGCCGCGGCGTTGCGCGCATTGGCGAACAAAGGCTCGCCCGCTTCCTTCCTTTTTTCGTTGAGGGCGGCCAAAGAGGCTTTGGGCATGAAGACCTCCCCGCGCACCTCCAAAGGCCGTGTTTCCTTAATATGGAGGGGGATCGAAGGGATGGTGATGACGTTTTGGGTCACGTCCTCCCCCATCACCCCATCCCCACGGGTGACGCAGTATTGAAGCTCGCCTTTGTCGTAGACCAAGCTCATCCCAAGCCCATCGATCTTGACTTCGCCCATGTAATCGACGACGTCTTTGTGGAGGGCTTCCCGGACTTTGCGGTCGAAATCGCGCACCTCATCTTCGTTGTAGACGTTGCCCAAAGACAGCATCAAACGCTTATGGGGGATCTTCTTGAACTCGGAGACGACCTGGCCCCCGACCCTTTGGGTGGGGCTGGACTTGAACTTCAGATCGGGGAATTCCCCTTCCAGCATCTGCAGTTCGTTCATCGCGCGGTCGAATTCGGCATCGGATACGGAAGGGCTGTCCTTCACGTAATACTCATAGTTCCATTGCTCGAGCTGCTTGGTTAAAGAAAGAACCCTTTCTTTGGCTTCTTCGTGGGTCATGCTTCCCCTCCTTTTTTGGAAATCCTATGGATCAGGGGGTGGGTTCCCAAAAGGGTCTTCACTTCCCCTGAGTCGAATTTGACGACGATGATGCCGGAGCCCATCGTGTTGGATACGGTCCCATCCCCGAACTTATCGTGGTGGCACCGGTCCCCCAGCGCCCAATCGGAGATGCCGTTGCTTGGGCGCGCGGCGGGCGTTTCTTTCTTCTTCGGCTCCTCGAAGGGGGAGATTGCCTCCCCATCCCCGAAGAACGAATTCACTTTGCTGTAAGGGCTGGAAGAGGAATTGGTCCAGCTGACCTTCTCCCTCTTGGGGCGGAAGGGGGTGGCGTAGGCGGAGCGGAAGAGGGATTCCTTGGGGAATTCCAGCTTGGCCTCTTTGAAGAATTGGCTGGGGATCGCATGCGTGTCGGTGACGTAGGAATAGCCGGAGTTGCAGGTCATGAAGAGCCTCTTCCGAGCCCGGGTCATGGCCACGTAGCAAAGGCGGCGTTCCTCCTCCATGCCTTCGTTGCCCCTTTCTTCTTGGCTTCGCATCGAAGGAAAGGAGCCTTGGTTCATCCCGATGATGAAGACATCGTCGAATTCCAATCCCTTGGCCACGTGGATGGTCATCAGGGAAACGTAATTGCCCCCATTCATATCGTCCTGAGAGGTCAAAAGGGATACGTTCTGCAGATATTCGGCGAACGTGGAATCCGGATTGGCGGAGATGAAGTGGTTGATGTCGTCGAAAAGGGCGTTGACGTTGCCCGCGCGATCCTCGTCGATCCCTTGGTCTTCCGCGATGAATTGATAGTATCCGAGGTCGGTGATGAATTCCTTCAAAACGGCGCTATAGACCTCGAGGTTCTCGCTGAGCTTCTTCTTGCAGTTCTCCATCGCCGCGATCAAACCATTGAGCTGATTGACGGACCGGGGAGGGATGTCCTCATGGGGATAGGAGGCGATGTTCTGGCAATAGGCGTATTCGGAGACGCCGCTTTCCTGCGCGTGGGCGCGAATCTTCTCCACCGTCCCCTCCCCAATCGCGCGCTTGGGGACGTTGACGATGCGCTCGAAGGAAACGTCGTCGAGGGGGTTGAGCAGCAAACGGAAATAGGCCAGAACGTCTTTGACTTCTTTCCTTTGATAGAAGCGCAGCCCCCCGAAGATGCGGTAAGGGACGCCGCGCTGGGCGAATTCGCTTTCGAACGGGCGGGTCAAGTAGGAGGAACGGTAGAGGACGGCGATGTTCCGATAATCCCCATCCCCGGCCAAGGATTGGATCTTCTCCACCACCCATTTGGCCTCTTCCGAAGCTTCCGAGAAGCGCTTGACGACGACGCCTTCCCCATCCCCGGCTTGGGTGAACAAAGCCTTTGGGACCCTCATCTTGTTGTGGGAGATCAATTCATTGGCCGCGCCCAAGATGTTCTGGGTGGAACGGTAGTTTTGATTGAGGATGATGTCTTGATAATCCGGGAAGTTCTTCGGGAAGGAGAGGATGATCTCTTGATTGGCCCCACGCCAAGTGTAGATTGTCTGGTCCGGATCTCCGACGACGTAAAGGCAGGTCGAGGGGGTCATCAGCAACTTCAAAAGCTCATATTGCTGGTCGTTGGTGTCCTGAAACTCATCGACCAAGATGTGGGAAAAGCGATGGGCCCATTTCTCCCGGACCATCGGGTTGCGCTTCAAGATAGCCACGGTTTGCAGGATCAGATCGTCGAAATCCAAGCTGAGCATCCCCGTCTTCCGCCTCTCGTATTCCACATAGAAGGAAAGGCATTCCTTCTCCACCGAATAAGGGGCCCTATCCAAGACGATGTCGTCGGGATAGACCCCCTTCCCTTTTTGGGAACGGATGTAGCGGAGGGCTTCCTTCACGATCGCATCGCCTTTTTTGAGGCCTTTCTCCGCGGCGATGTCCTTGACCAATTTCTCTTGGTCGTCCTCATCGAAGATGGTGAAGGAGGGGGGATATCCGATTTCCCCGGCCTCCTTCCGCAAAAAGCGGGAGCAGAAGCTGTGGAAGGTGAAAACCGAAAGAAAAGCAGCCTCTTCGGGGACCAGTTTGGCCACCCTATCCTTCATTTCCTGGGCGGCTTTGTTGGTGAAGGTGACCGCGAGGATATTGTAGGGATCGATGCGCTCATGCTCGATGAGATAGGCGATCCGATAGGTGAGCACGCGGGTTTTCCCCGAACCCGCCCCGGCGATGATGCGGACGTGCTGGGCTTTCGTGGTGACCGCCTGCAGCTGGGCGGGATTGAGGAGGGAGGAGTAATCGGTTTCCATAGCCTTCCTATTTTACCTTCTGGAAAGCTCTTTATGAATAAAGAGAAGGAGGCGAAAAAGGATCTTTCCCAAGGAAAAGCCCTCCCCGCGAGAAGAGGAGGGCGCTTAGGGGCTTCCCTGGAAAGGAGAGCAAGCAAAGAAGCCTCTTCGCCTTCCTCTAAAGGAGGATCCCCGCTTTCTCCCCACCGAATTCCTTCCCCGCGCCCAAAATGGGTAAAATAGATGCATGGCCTTCTTCGCAAGGAAAGAAACACCCGCCCAAAACATCGCCTTCTGCGCCTTGGCAGCCGCCTTCGACGCCATCTTGTCTTTGGTCGGGGCTTTGCTGCCCCTTTCGTCGGTCTTTTTGATGGCTGCTGCGCCTTTGATCGCCTCCTTCGTCGCCTATTTCTGCCAAAAGCGATACCACGCCCTCTATCTTTTTTCCGCCCTCGGAATCAGCATCGCCGTCTCGGCATGGGATTTCCAAAACACCTTGTTCTATCTCCTCCCCTGCCTTTGCTCGGGACTCGTCTATGGATATGGCGTGCGGACGAAGGCCCCCGCTTCTTTTTCCTTGTTCCTCTCTTCGCTCTGCCAATTCCTTTTCTTCATCCTCTCGCTGTATCTGGTCAAAGCGATTTACCAAGTCAACATGGTCGACGTTCTCCTTGCTTTCTTCGACAAGGAAAGGAACCCCGCCAGCGAAGCAGCGATCGTGCTTTTGGGATTGGCCTATTCCTTCGGCGCATCGGGGATCGCCCACTTCGTTTTCATCCTCGTTTCCCCCAAGTTGGGGATTCCCTTGGTTTGGAAAGCCAGGCGCCTTTGGGTCCATCCCTGCTTCTGTTTAGCAAGCAGCCTTCTTTCCTTCGCTTTCCTTTTTCTTTATCCGCCCCTTGCCTACTTCTTCCTGGGCATTTCCCTCTATTGGGTTTCCCTCAGCCTCGTCGAATTCGCCCCCAAAGCCCATTGGGGCTTCTACGCCCTTTCTTTTCTGCTTCTTTTTGCCTCCATCCTCCTCTTCGCCTTCCTCTATCCTTCGCTTTCCATCGTCCAAGGGTTTGGGATGATCGCCCTCTTCCCCGCCGCCTTGTCCTTATCCTGTTTCCTAGAGGTTCTTCTAGGAAAGAAGAAATCCACCCACTAAAATGAAGGAAGCAAGAAAGGGGAAGAAATGGAATTCCTGAAGAAATTCGGCATCGGAATCCTATACGCCTTGGGCTTTCCCCTTTTGCTCGTGCTCGTCGCGTTGGTCGCCTTATACGGGGTTTTGGTCTTCTTGGTCGAATTCGTCATCATGACCATCAACTTCTTCTCCGGCAAAAAATGCTTCCCCGTCTTCCCCGAAGACGAAGAAGCGACCAAACGGAAACAAGAGGCCATCGCCGGGGCCTCCCCCAAGCAGGAAACCCCTCCGACCCCCAACAACATCTACGTTCAGCAGGTCTATTACAACGCCGACCCCGCCAAAATGATGGGCGGGCTCCCCCCGCAGGGGAAACCTCCCCTTGATTCGCAGCCTCCTTTTCCGGGGCAGGCGAACCCTTTCCTGAACATCCCCCAGCAGCCTTCTTCCCCCACCCCGGAACAAATCCCGCCCATCGATGCGGAGGCGCTGGAACCCAAGGAGGAGAAAGACCATGATTGAATCCCTCGCCTCCGTGGCCTTAAACGAAAACGACAAACGCCTCTTGGTCGTTTTGATCGTCCTTTTGCTCATCCTTTTCCTGCTATTCGGCTTGCTGGGGATGGGGATCAGGGCCATCCTGCGCCGCCAAGCCGAGAAGATGGACACGATCATGTCCGACGTGGCGAGGACCCATGTCGTCGATAGCCCCCGCCAATTCAAAAGACTCGCCTTCAAAAAGAACAACCGCCTCCTCTACCGGCAAGCCCTGATCCCCTTCGCCTTGTCGGTTCTGTCTTTGCTCATTTGGGTCTTCGCCAGCCTCGCCATGGACAGCTGGGGATTGAATATCTTCTCCTGCTTCAATGAGCTTTTCTTCCATTTCGAATGGGACGCCTCCGCGGAGGCCTATCGCGAAGAGCCCTTGTTGGTCCGGGTCTTTGGGATGACCCTATTGGCCCGCTTCCCCGCGGTGAAGGAATCGCCGCGCTTCGTCTTGGAGCATCTCCCCGCCTACATCGAGGTGGCGCTTTTCTACTTCTCTTGGGCCTACTACGCCTTCCTTTGCCAAGGATGGATCGCCCGCTTCGCCATGGCTTCCTCGCGCGCCAAAACGATCTATTCCAAGTCCCTCAAGGACTTCAAAGCCGAAGAGGACATCCAATATGCCCGGAAGGAGCCCGCCCCTCCCAGCGAGGATTAATCCAGCCAATTCTTCGCGAGCATCCAGCCCGTTGAATAAAACAAAGCGGCGATCTGCAGGAACAGCACCCCCAGGACGAAGGATCCCCAATTCGTCGCGGAAGGGGACATCACCAAATCGCGGAGCTCGCTCATGAGTTCAAAAAGGAAAACCCCGACGCCGATCAAAGCAGCCCAAGCGACCCAATTGATGAAAGGGCCTTCGTCTTTCAAATACGAAAAAGCCCCAATGCCGGAAAGGAACATCGCTACGTACACCACCGGAAGGAAAGCGTCGCTTACGATGCCCACCACATCCGCGGGCTGATCCCAAAAGGCCAAAGAAAGGAAAGCGTCGCTCCAGTCCGGACCGAAATCGACCCAATGCCCGATGAAGCATAGGATCCAATACGCCATGGACAAAACGGAGCCCAGCAAAAACAAAACGGCCCCGATGCGCAGCAAAACCCGGCCCAGCTTGATGGAAGCGGGGACTTTGTTCTCCTTCCACTGGATGACCTGGGTCTGCTTGCGGTTTTTCATATCACCAAATCGACGATTTCCCAAGCGAGCAAGCCAACCAAGACGAGGCAAAGAGAGAGAGCGACGTAAAAGGCGCGCATGCACGCGGTGGCTTTCCGCAGCTTCTCCGGATCCGGGATGTCCGTGGTGACGAAGCTATTCTCCGGGGAAGAAGGGGCGGGATTGGCCCCCGGGACTCCGGGAAAGGGAATGTTCTGGTTTGGGTTTTGGGGCGCGTTCTGTTCCATAAAGATTGATCAATACTTCAAAGCGGAGGAAGTCCGGGGATAGGGCTCCGTGTCGCGGATGTTGGCCACGCCGGTCAGATACATGAGCAAACGGTCGAATCCGACCCCGAATCCGGAATGGATGCATCCGCCGTATTTGCGCAGGTTCAGATACCATTCCAGCCCCTTGGTGTTGCCGATCTTATCCATCTTGGCCTTGAGGATGTCGTAACGTTCCTCACGCTGGGACCCACCGATGATCTCCCCTTCCCCGGGGACCAAGCAATCGCAGGCGGCGACGGTCTTCCCATCGTCGTTTTCCCTCATGTAGAAGGCTTTGATTTCCTTGGGATAGTTGATGAGGAACAAGGGGCCTTTGACGACCTCTTCGGTCAGATAACGTTCATGCTCCGACCCAAGGTCCTTGCCCCAATAGATGTCAGGATCCTCAAACTTATGCCCATCGGCGACGGCTTTTTTGAGGATTTCGATCCCTTCGGTGTATTCCATTTTGGTGAAGGGGGTCTTCAAAACGCGGTTGAGCTTCTCCAAAAGCCCCGGGGCGATCATCTTGTCGAAGAAAGCCATTTCGTCGGGGCATTTCTCCATCACCCAACGGATGCACCACTTGATGCACTCCTCCATGCAGGCCAT
>DCMK01000038.1 GCA_002321395.1 Caryophanales bacterium UBA1624 | reverse complement strand
GGGTGTTTCCTAAATTCAGGTCTTATATTCTAACCGTTTTGAATGGGCATAGCCCTAATTGCGCATTTGTTGACCATTGCTCAAAAATGTTGCAACCAAAATCGCAAAACCCGGATTCCTATTGCTTCCCGTGCCTTATAATTCCTTTTGGAATAAGGAGGCTCATTCATGGCCAAAACAAAAAACAGCAAAATCTCGTTGTCCCATCTTTTCTTCCTCTTGGCGGGCTTGCTCTTCTTGGTTTATTTCCTGCTGAAGAACGGCATCCCTTCCCCGGGATCCAGCCTTGTTTCGCTGATGAACTTCCTGGTTGAGCTATTCATCCTCATCGTCGTGGTCGGCTTTTATTTTTGTTTCCTGTTCTTAGGCAAAAACTGCGCGGGCTCGATCAAAGCGATCGCCCCATCCTTGCTGGTGCTTATCCTCGTCGGCAATTATTCGATGAACTTCGGCTCCCCAGAGGCCAACGCGATCATCTCCGGGATCGCTTCGCTGTTCTACGTTTTGGTCTTGGCATGCGGCTTCGTTTTCCTCTTCATCCACAGCAAATTGCTCGGGCTGGTCTTCTCCTATTCTTCTTTGGTTTACGCCTCGTTCGTGATCGCCTCCTATTTGGTGGTCATGATCATGGATCTCGTCAATGGCGGGGCCTTTTCCTTCGCCAAAATGATGGAGACCTCTTTCTTCATCGGCGGGCTTGTCTTCCTCTTCCTCGGCGGATACCGAATCAGCCGCGGGAAGGAATGGGCTTTCTAAAAGGGCTTTGGGTAAACCCGCTTGGGCGCTTTGCCTCGGCGGGTTTTTGTCGCCTGGAGCATATGGCCTCCCGGACTCCATCCACTCGGCTGCCTAAACCGAGAAATTGTCTTCCCTATCAGGCGGAAAAAGAGAAAAATCAGCACGGATGGATTTGCTTCCTTCCGAATATCGCCCTTTGGCGGAAAGGAGAACAAGCGTGCCTAGAATCATTTTGATCGGCGGAGGCTCGAGTTCTGGGAAAAGCTTCCTCACTCGGGAAGTCCTTTCTCGTCTTGGAGAAGGAGGCATCACCCACCTGACTTTGGACGATTACTATAAGGATCAGACCTCCATGAGCATGGAGGAACGCCTCAAAGTCAATTACGACCACCCGAGGGCCTTCGATTGGAAGCTGATGCGGGAGCAGGTCGCCGAGCTGAAGCAAGGAAAAACCGTCCAGAAGCCCATTTACGATTTCGTGGAGCGGAACCGCTCCAAGAAAAGCGAAACCATCGTTCCCCAAAAGCTCATCGTCATCGAAGGGATCATGGCCCTTGTCGACCGGCAGCTCCGCGAAATGGGGGATCTCCGCGTTTTCATTTCCGCCTCAGCGGAAAGGAGGTTCCTTCGCCGCCTGATCCGCGACTCTGAGCAGCGAGGACGCGAATTCGAGAACATCGTGCACCAGTATTTCACGACCGTTCAGCCGATGTATGAGGAAGTGGTGAAACCCTCTTCCAATTACGCTGATTTGATCATCAATAACGACGGCGTCGAGAACTTGGCCCTCGACGTCTTGACCCTTTTGTTCCAAAAGGAGCTCGATTTGGCGAGTTTAGGCCAAACCGACCCGAAGGCGGAGGAAGAGGAATTCAAGGAAGAGGTCCTTTCCACCGTCTTCCAAAGGAGGGGAAAGTGATCGCCCTTGATTTCGAGTCCCGAATCCAAGAAGCCAAACGTTGGGTAAAGGAAGCCAAACGCATCGTTTTCTTGGGTGGGGCGGGGGTGTCCACCGACTCGGGGATCCCCGATTTCCGTTCCCCTCAAGGCCTTTATCACATCCAATCCAAATACGGGGTCCCTTATGAGGAAATGCTTTCCCATGACTATTTCTTCGCCCACCCCGAAACCTTTTATTCCTTTTATTGGGAGAGCATGGTAAGGGAAGGGGCGCTTCCAAACAAAGCTCACCTCGCCTTGGCGGAATTCGAAAAACGCCACCCTTATTCTCTCACCATCGTGACCCAAAACATCGACGGCCTCCACCAAAAAGCGGGCTCCAAACGCGTGTTGGAGGCCCATGGGAGCATTCGGAAGTACCGTTGCCTGGACTGCGACCGAGAGTATACGTTGGACCAAATCCCCCATCACGGGGTCCCCCTGTGCTCTTGCGGCGGGATACTGAAGCCCGACGTCGTCCTTTACGGGGAGGCTTTGGACGAAGACGTTCTGCTCTCCTCGGTCAATGCAGTCCGCTTCGCCTCTTTGCTCATCGTCGGCGGCACTTCCATGCGCGTTCAGCCGATGGCCTCCTTGCCGGAGTATTTCTCTGGGAAGAGCATTGAGATCAACGCGGAAGAAACCCCGTTCAGCCCTCGCGCCGACTTGATTTTCCGCGAGGACATCGGGGAAGTCCTCTCCCATATTTTGGAGGTTTGACCATGCAACCCGGTTACCATCCTTTCCGCCATTTCCTTCTCATCACCCGCCATCGCCGCATGGTGATCGCCAACGGCTTTCACTGCGGCATCTTCTGGCATTGCCTCCGCCATGACCTCAGCAAATACAGCCCCAAAGAATTCCATGCCTCCGCCCTCCATTTCGTCGGGAATCATTCCCCGGTTTACGAAGAAAGGCTGCAGAACGGCTATTTTTCCACCATTTGCCAGCACCATACGAAAAGGAATAAGCATCATTGGGAATACTGGACCGACTTCTTCTGCGGCCGGATCGTCGTCACCACGATGCCTTGGGTCTACGCGACCGAATACGTCTGCGACGTCCTCTCGGCTTCGAAGAACTACAACCCCAAGGAGTTCAAGCCCGAGACGGCTCTGCTTTATTTTCAAAAGCATTCCCCTCAGTATTACATGACCCAAGCCACGCGGACATACATCGAGTGGTGTTTGACCCGTTACCGGGATTTCGGCTTCAAGGGCCTGAGGAAGAAGGATACGAAGGCCGAGTACAAGGCAATCTGCTCCCGCTTCAGCAAAAACGAAGTTCTCACCTCTCTTCAGCTCGGGGATTCCCTGATCCCGGGATAAGAGGTCTCCCTCTTCGGTTGCCCCCGCTTTTAAGCGGGGATATACTTTGGAGCGTTCAAGCGTATGAGAAACTTAACTATCATCCTCGGATGCGGGAGGCTCGGATCCTCCATCGCGAACTATTCTTCCCAGATGGGCGAGAACGTGGTCGTCGTAGACCCGAACAAGGCGTCGTTCGAAAAGCTCAACGACGCTTTCTCCGGTATCACCATCGCCAGCGACACCACCGATATCGATGAGCTCCGCGACGCCGGGCTAGACTCGGCTAAGGAAGCCGTCATCACCACAGGGGACGACAATGTGAACTTGTTTTTGGCCTACGTCTGCTGCAAGATCTTCGAGATCCCTTATATCTACGTTCGCTTCGACGATCCGGACAAAGGACTGCTGATCCAAGGGCTGCCGATCAAGGCGATCTATCCCTTCCAGCTTTCTTTGGATCGCTTCAGCTTGCTTCGCGCGGGGGTGGAAAAATGAAAATCGTCATCGCCGGAGGCGGACCCCAAGCGGAGTTCATCGTCTCCATGTTCAAAGACAAAAAGAACAACCTCATCGTCATCAATCCCTCCAAGGAAGAAGCCGATGTTTTGATGAAGCGTTACCGCATCCCGGTCTACATCGGCAAACCGTGGAGGAGGAAGAGCTTGGAAGAGGCCGACGCCTACAATGCGGATGCCTTCATCTCCCTTTGCGAGAAGGACACGGACAACTTCGCCTCTTGCTTGGCGGCGAAGAGAATCTTCGATGCGAAGAAATGCATCTGCGTCGTCTCAAACCCGAAGAACGTCGACATCTACAAGCAAATGGGAATCGACGCGGTCATCTCCGCCTCCTATTTGCTCGGCCAATCGGTCCAAAGCGAGACTTCCTTGGCCTCCATGCTGAAGACCCTTTCCTTGGAAAACGACAAAATCACCATGATCGAAGCGGTGGTGCTTTCCAACTACAAAATCGCCAATCGGCCCCTGAAGGAATGCCGCTTCCCCAATTACGTTTCCGTCGCCTGCATTTACC
The DNA here is from genome assembly GCA_002321395.1 of Caryophanales bacterium UBA1624. GTDB lineage: Bacteria > Bacillota_I > Bacilli_A > RFN20 > CAG-826 > Alloenteromonas. The sequence continues at coordinate 2,489 of DCMK01000038.1, read as the reverse complement.
GCAGCCCCGACGTCATCATCCCCAAAGGCGATACGGTCATCCTCCCCAAGGACAATCTGCTTTTGATCTGCTCTCCCGCCGACCAAAAGAAAGTCATGAACTTCATCCGCCAGGAGAAGGACCGCGCCGCGGGGCTCATCATCAACAAAGTCGCCTCCAGGCGAAAAGGCAAGAGAGAGAAAGATGAACTCTAATCGCAAAGCCCCTGGCTTCGTCTCCGGCCCCAAGATGGTCATCGGTTATTTGGGCATCTTTTTGGTGCTCATCGGCTTTTTGACCGCCTTGCCCCTTCTGCTTTTGACTTTCTACCCGAGCGAGGCGGAGTGCTGGTCTTACTTCGCCTATCCGGCCTTGGCCGATGTTCTCCTCGGCTTGGTGCTTTATTTTTGCTTCCTCTTCCGCAGGAAAAGAGCCAACTTCGCCCGAAACGAGAACAACGCACTTTTGATCCTGATTTGGATCATCGCCGTCCTTTCGGGGGCCTTCCCTTTCTTTTTGGCCTTTTACTTCTCGAAGATGAGCATGACCTTCTCCGAATCCTTCTTCGAGAGCGCCTCCGCCTATTCCACGACGGGCTTGACCTGCTTCAAAGATTTCGTCGATGGGAGATTCGTCTTCGACTCGACTCCCGCGTTTTACCATTTTCAGGAAGGGGCGAGCTTCTGCCCCCACGTCTATTGCTATCATCGCGCCCAGATGCAATTCGTCGGGGGCGTTGGCTTGGTTTTGCTGCTTTCCATGGTCCTTGGCAATAGCGGTGGAATGTCGCTTTACGTCGGCGAGGGGCACGGAGATCGCCTGCTGCCCAATCTCCGGCGCTCGGCCGGCAGGATCTTTGCGATCTACATTTTCTATACCGCCGTCGGCAGCGTCGCTTTGTTCTTGGCGGGGATGGAGCCTTATGACGCGGTCGTGACTTCGATGGCCGCCCTATCCGGCGGAGGATTCTCCCCGCGCAGCTCCAACATCGCTTTTTATAGTACGCCTGGGGTCGGGAACGGATTCTGGGGGGCTTCCAGCCTCGCCATCGAGATCATCGTGATGCTGCTGGTCATCCTCTCTGGCATCTCCTTTTTCTTGCACACGTTCCTTCTTTCCGGGCGGTGGAAGGACTTCTTCAAAGACGATGAAGTCCGCTTCTTCCTGGCGATGCTTCTGCTGTCTTTCCTCGTTTCCTTGACCGGGGCATTGTTTGAGCAGCAGAACGTCCTGGGGAAGGCTTTCTTCGATGATTTGCCCACGAACATCCGCGACGTGATCTTCTATGTCGTCGGGGCCGAGACGACCTCCGGCTTTGCGAATACCTCGTTGAGCGAGATGACCTCCTTGGGCAGGCCTCTGATCTATCTTTGCACGATTCTGATGCTCTTCGGCGGCGGAGCGGGCAGCTGCGGCGGAGGTATCAAGCAGTATCGAGTCTGCATTTTGGCGAAGGACCTTTGGTACAGGCTCCGCTACCAGAATTCCCCCTCCCGCATCCTCCACCCCCATCAGACGTTCCGTTACGGCAAGGAAAAGGAGCTCGACTCGGCGACGGTCAAAGAAGCATCCCAATATTCCGTTTTGTTCCTTTCTTTCTTCGCAGTCTCCGTCGCTTTGCTCAGCTTCCTGCCTGAAATCGATACGGAAATCGCTTCCTTCGACGTCGCTTCGGCCATGTCCAACACGGGCTTATCGGTGATCGACTTCGTTTATTACGGCGCCGCCCACCCGGTTTATTACGAGGTTCTGATTTGGGTCCTTGCGATCGGGGCGTTGTTAGGGCGTTTGGAAATCTTCCCCCTTTTCTATGGCGTCTCCTGCGTGGGCGAGGAAATCTCCTACTATTCCAAAAAGAAGAAGGAGAAGGCCCGCTTGGCGGATTGAGCTCCCCCCCGCTTATTCGTCCCTGTGATAGAATTTTCGCGAAAGAAGGTCAAAACGATGATCATCGATGAAATCAGGAAAGCCAACGTCGCGGCCATGAAAGCCCACGACGCCAACAAAAGGAACGCGTATGCGATGGTGATTTCCCGCTACCAGGAAGCCAAAACCAGTGGATCCGGAGCGGAAGTGGGGGACCCCGAGACCATCCGCATCATCCAAAAATTCTCCAAGGAACTTGAGGAAGAGGCCAAGGGATACGAAGAGGCTGGGCGGAAGGAATCCGCCTCCGCCACCCGCGAGCAGCTTGCCGCTATCTCCTCCTTCCTCCCAAAGATGATGGGAGAAGAGGAAATCAAAGCGATCATCGCTTCCCTTGAGGATAAATCCATGCCCGCCGTGATGAAGCATTTCAAAGCCAACTACGCGGGAAAAGTGGATATGGGTCTTGTCTCCAAAATCGCCCGCGGGTTATAATCTCACACGCGCCGAGGAAACTCGGGCCTAGGGGCGTGGTTCAGTGGTAGAACAGAGGTCTCCAAAACCTTTGATGAGGGTTCGATTCCTTCCGCCCCTGCCATTATTGAAGCATTAGTTTGATACAGTAAAATGTATTGAACTTTTTT
>DCMK01000071.1:8042-8175 GCA_002321395.1 Caryophanales bacterium UBA1624 | reverse complement strand
TAAAAACAGGGCCTTTACTCGAATGAGGAAATAGGTCGATGTTAAAAATGAAAGTCCATACTGCCTCGTAACGACGTGGGAGCGGATGGCCTATAACTGTGGACGGTGGAAGGAATAGGTGGAAAATTCCGTT
>DCMK01000071.1:7411-7971 GCA_002321395.1 Caryophanales bacterium UBA1624 | reverse complement strand
TAGGAAAATCACGACTTCTCGTTTTTTTCGTTTCGGAGTACGTTGCAACCACGCGCCCAACCTTGGGAACCGATTTTCGGCCTGCAAAGGGGCAAAAATAAGGGCATAGTTTGATTTTTTGTGCGATTTCAGGGATACAGGTTGGGAAGAGCAAAAAACGGGATTGGAATACTTGTCGTAAGCTTCCAAGCGCATATTTTCTTGTTTGTAATAACAAATATTGTAAAAAGGACGGTCTACCGATACAAATAAGCTATGACGCTCAAAGATTTCCTAGCCGAAAAAGGCATAACGGTTTATCGCCTTTCCAAAATCAGCGGGCTTCCGAAGACCACTTTGAACGACATTGCCACTTCAAAGGTTGACCTTTTTGATTGCTCCGGAAGAACTTTGCAAAGGATTTCTAGTGCTTTAGGCATAACCATTGAAATGCTGCTGTCTTTAGAACCGGAAGAAGCTCCAAGCGCCCTTCCGGGTTTCTTGAACGAATCAATATCGGATTATCGGAAGGCGCTAAGAAAGCGAAACACGTTGATAGACTGCTGCTTGGATCAATTGAA
>DCMK01000071.1:0-7380 GCA_002321395.1 Caryophanales bacterium UBA1624 | reverse complement strand
GTTCCATCAACGTCGCGGAAGTCGAGAATCTCATCGCCAAAGAAACGGCTTCGCGGCTAAGAAAAAGATATTTTGGCTGAGGGGGATGTTTATGGATTTCACGAATTTGCCTATTCGGTGAAAGGCCTATGGCGGGGCAAACGGCAGCAAGTTCTCCATGAAGCGGTGAAGACGTCCGTCTTTGTTACGTCTGGTTTTAACTGGAAAGAACAAAGGGGACGTTTTGTTATAAAATACCTCCGCGCGTCCCGGTAGCTCAACTGGATAGAGTAGTGGCCTTCGAAGCCAACGGTTGCGGGTTCGAGTCCCTCCCGGGGCGCCAGTATCGTGATTTGCAGGCCTCTTTTATGGCCTGTTTGAAGAAATATCAATCAACATAAGTGGATTGGGTTTTTAGGAGTCAACCGTTGGACAAGGCTGTGCGGCCGACCCTTCTTGAGCCCAGCAACGGAAACAGCCTGTTTTGCATAATCACGGGCCCTCTCGATTTCGGGCCGCCGCTGAGAAGCTGTCCCCGGAAGGGAAGGAATGAAAGGCCACGCCGAACTTTAGCAATGGAACGTCTGCTTTTATGGGCGTTGCGGAGCTTTCAAAAAGGCCCATCACGATCCAAACGGTTTGGAGATGAACGGGGAAGAAATGGATAAGCAGTTTCCAAAAGAATTCTTTCGCTTTGGCAAGGACATTTGGCGAATCCCCACGCTCCGAGGACTGAGACTGCGTGGGCGGCAGGTTTTCGAAATGGCAAAATCGGGATTGCACCCTTGCTCACAATTCGCTCGTTCACTTTCTAGTAGAAAGGAGGTCATTCTCTTTCTTCCTGTCTATTCATCTTAATCTAACCAGTTTTATGTGGAAAATTGGTTAGAAAGTGATTAGAAAGGTTAGAATATGGTTAAAAAATGGGTAGAATAAAGCGAAGAGGTGAATGAAATGGGATTCCAAGAAGCGGAAACGATTGAATTAAAATCCATTGCAACGGACGATGTCAAAAAGGAGATTGTTGCATTCGCCAACAGCGCTGGCGGCATAATCTATGTTGGCGTGGCAGATGATGGTGCCGTGCTGGGCGTTGAGAATGCTGACGAATGTGTTTTACGGATTGCCAACATGGTGCGAGATGGCATAAAACCGGATATCACCATGTTCATTCATTATGAGGCGATGAATTGCAGCGGAAAAACTGTTGTTGCCGTTCACGTCCAACGCGGCGCGAACCGTCCTTATTATTTGGCAAAGAAAGGGCTAAGACCCGAGGGCGTATATGTGCGGCAAGGATATTCTTGCGCTCCGGCAACGGATGAGGCCATTCGGCGGATGATCAAGGAAACGGACGGAGACAGTTTCGAAGAGATGCGATCGATCGATCAGGATTTGACTTTTGATGCAGCAAGAAATGAATTCGCAAAACGGAACGTGACTTTCGGACGGCCTCAAATGCAGACTCTAAAAATCGTCTCTCCAGATGGCGTTTATACCAACCTTGGATTGCTCTTGTCTGAACAGTGTCCCTTCACGATAAAAGTGGCTGTATTCGAAGGAGTCAATCAAGATGTATTTAAGGATCGAAGGGAGTTTGCAGGTTCTTTGATTCAACAGCTTAATGAGGCATATGACTATATTAATATCCATAATCAGACTCACGCTACCTTCAAGAAACTTCTACGAATTGATACTCGGGATTATCCGGAGGCGGCTGTTCGCGAAGCATTGCTGAACTCCTTGGTGCACCGGGAGTATTCTTTTCAAGCCAGTACCCTAATCAGCATTTACGAGGATCGGATTGAATTGGTTTCTATCGGTGGACTGCTTCCCGGTTTGGAGCTGAGCGATTTGATGATGGGGATTTCCGTTTGCAGAAACCCGCATCTTGCCAACGTATTCTATCGCTTGCAGCTGATTGAAGCGTATGGGACGGGCGTGAAAAAAATCATGGGTGCCTACAAAGACGCTCAAGCACAGCCAAAAATCACGACCACTCACAACGCTTTCAAAATCGTCCTTCCCAACGTCAATGCCGCGCCGAAAGAATCGGAGATGCCCAAAGAAAACGAGGAAACGTTCCCTCCGGAATTGGCTTCTAACGAAGAAACGATACTGGGGTTCTTAACGGAACATCCCGCCATTACCCGCAAAGAAGTTCAATCGTTGTTGGGCGTCAGCCAGTCCACGGCAGGCCGTATTTTAAAGACGATGCTGGATAATGGCCAAATCAAGCGGCTTGGCGGAAGCCGCACCACGCGCTATCAGAGCTTGGACAGGTAACCAATGGTTCTTCTTGGAAACCTTTAAGAAGGCTTTTCCGGATCGGCATCTTTCAAGGCGCTTTGTTTGTTTTTGGGCGAATAAGCTTGCCTTTCGCCGCTCTCTTTGCTTTTTTAGAAGAGGCCGTTTAAGGCAAGAAGCCAAGGCGTTTGGCAAAACCCGGTCGAGACTTCGGCGTGGCAACTGGAGGATTGTTCTTGCAGATTTTGCCTCCCCCCACGCTCCAAGCTGCATGATCCCGAAAAAAGGAAAGGAAACGAATGAGGTATTTGAATTTCTATTCATCCCCCTTGGGGAAAATCATCCTCGCAAGCGACGGAAAAGACCTGACTGGGCTTTCCTTTTCCGCGCAGAGCCCCTTCGGAACGGCAAATGAAAAGGGCGGCGGAGACGCCGACCTTCCGGTTTTCGAAGAAAGCAAACATTGGCTCGATGCCTATTTCAAAGGGAACAACCCGGGCAAGATCCCTCCAATTTCCTTTGAAGGGGCCACCCCTTTCCAAAAACGGGTTTGGGGAATCCTATTGACCATCCCTTATGGCGAGACAATGACCTATGGGGAAATCGCCAAGGAAATCGAAATCGAAACGGGGAAGAGGGCGTCTTCCCAAGCCGTCGGGGGAGCGGTGGGGCGCAACCCCTTATCAATCGTAGTGCCCTGCCATCGGGTGATGGGGGCGAATGGGGATTTGACCGGATACGCCGGGGGGATGAAAAGGAAGGCCGCTCTGCTCCGAATCGAGGGGAACGGCGCTTCCTCATTTCGCCTCCCAAAAACCCGGCAAGAAGGAAAACGGCGGTCGCGGAACGAAAACCTCTAAGAAGAGGCGAGGAGGATTCGGGGAAACCCTGCTCAGGCAAGCGTTTTGCCTGCCCGGAAAGGCAAAATAGCGGACCCGTGGATCCTCAAAGGCTGAAAACGATGATCAGCACGATCCCTGCGGTGAGGAACGCCAATCCCAGCAGGGATTTTTTCGTGAACTTCTCTTTGAGGAACAAGAAGGAGAACAGCATCGTCAAAAGAATGGAAAGCTTCCCGATGGAATTGACGGCGATGGGGTTGGATCCATCCCAATTGAGCGCGTAGTACTCGCTGAGCCAAGCCACCCCGGTGAAGAGGCCGGAAACGCTTAAGAAAACCCAGTCCTTCCCCGTTAAAGCGGATACCCCTTTATATTCCTTCCTCGCCAAGACGATCGCCCCCGAGAAGAGGAAGACGATGACCGTGCGGATCAAGGTCCCGAGGTCGGTGGGGATCCCGGATAGCCCCAGCTTGCAGAAGAAAGAAACCAGCCCCGCGAACACCGCCGACAAAACCGCGTAGAAAAGCCACGCCTTCGATAAAGGCTGGCCCTTTTCGATTTTGCCGATCATCAATAACGTCCCCGCAAGCATCAAGGCCATCGAGAGGAAAAGCATCCCAATGGTAAGGCCGTCCCCTCCCTTGGTGGTCTCGGGAAAGAAGAATATCAAGAAAAGGACGCTGCTGAGGATGAAGCTGGACTTATCGATGGGGGCCACTTTGCTCACGTCCCCGAGTTTGATCGCGCGGTAATAGCAAAGCCAGGAAAGGCCCGTGCACAAACCAGAAAGGGCCAGATAGAGCCAGTTCTCCCAGGTTAGAGAGGAAAAGGAAGGAAGGCTCCCGGTGATCAGGCACATCGCCAAAGACCCCAAAATCACGATTCCGGTCCGGTAGAACGTCGCGAAGTCCGAATTGACGTTCTTGATCCCGATTTTGGCGGTTATGGTCGTGAGGGAAGTCGCAAAGGCGGATACAAAGGCAAATACGAGCCACATAAAGTTAACCCAAACCGATTATAGTCTTGCCCGGCCCATTGGCCCTAGATTCTTTTGCCTTTGGAATATAGGGGCGATCGCGCTTCCTATTTGGCCGCATAGGGAGGCTAGGCAAAACGGCAAAGCAAAGGACGTCCCTTCTCGGCGCTTGATGCAAAAAGCAGGGGCGCGCATTGGTTTTAGAAATCCTTTTCCGCGTCCATTGTATGGATGCGGGCGACCTTAGAATGAAAAAGAAGCCATTCAGGAACGCCCGGATGGCTTCGGATTTTTTGGGGGAGCGAAGGAGGCTTCAGAAATCGAGCCCCGCCCCGCCTTGCTTCAAACGGATGAGCCCCCGGGCCGCGTCTTTGAACAAGAGGATGTAGGAGCCGAACTTCGTGTCGCGGTTGACGTAGACCTCATTGCCTTTGGGGGTGGTCGAATCCAAGACGAACCCGGCTTGCTTGAGCCCGTCCACGATGGAGGCGTAGGCTTCCTCCACCGAGGAGGTGTAGACGAAGGCGTTGACGTCGCTGAGGTAGCCGTAATAGAGGTAGGAGTATTGCTCCATCCCGTCCAGCCCATACCAGAGCTCAACCTTCGCGTCCTCGGGCAAATCGACTTCCGGAAGGTCCCCGGTGAGCCCTTCCTTCCGCGCGAATTCGGAGAAGAACTCGCTTAAGTCGGATTGGTAATCCGGATAGATGGGGGCATCGCCTTTGTAGAAGAGGATCTCGATGCGGTTTTGGAAGGTATCGTGACCGGCGAAGGTGTAATCGGTGGTGGGGTAGAGAGCCATGTCCAAGAACAGGGTCTCCCCATCCTCGAGGGCTTTGCAAAGGACGTAGTGGCTGGCCCCGCGGGTGCGGTAGGTATAGGGGGTGCCGCTCTGGTTCCGATAGGTCGAATAGCCCTTCTCCTTGATGTAGCGGCTCCGGAGGGTCGCGAAGCAATCCTGATTCACATCGATGGTGAGGCAGGGGAGGTAAGACCCTTCCTCGAACCTCTTCCCCGCGTAGACGGGCAGCTCGTAAAGGGCCATGTCGGCTTGATAGACCCCCTCGGGTTGGATGAAGTCCTCGATCGGGAAGAAGGAGACGGATGCCTCCAGCTCCTCCTGGATGGTGCTCTTGTAGACCAAGTCGCCTTTATAGACCCAAAGGCTGAAGATGTATCCGGTTCCGAGGTATCCTGAGGATAGGGTGAAATCGGCGATCACGTCCCCTTTCTTATAGATCGAGTGCTCTTCCCGGCTCGCGTCCATGATGCGGTCGGAAAGGGCGAAGCCGCAGGCAGAAAGGTTTTCGATCTCTTCCTCCATCTGCGCTTGGGTCAGCCCCTCGGAGTAGTAGTAGACCCCCTCCGTTCCCGAATAGGGTTTCCCGTAAACCTCTTCCAAAGTGCGTTGGTTGGCCTTCCCGAAGCGGTAGCAGTAATAGGAGTCCGAGCTGGGGAAGGGGAAGTTCTCCTCCCCGGTGAGCTCAGCGACCTTCTCCTGCGGGCTCAGGGCTTTCCCCACCCGGCTTTCCGACCCGTATTCTAGGCCCAAAGCGAAACCAAGGCGCGGGGAGAAGCGGATGAGCATCTTGTCGAGGCTCACCAGTTCATAGCTCCCGGGGTCGCTGGTATAGGTGCCGAAGGCAGAGAGGCTTTGCAGGATCTGAGCCTTCCGCTCCTTTTCCATCGCCTCCGGGAGGGAAAGGAAGAAATGGAAGGAATCCCCGTCCTGGCTGCGGAAGGAGGGGCAAATGAAGTCGATCGTGGTATCCCCTTTCTCCGCGGGGGCCTCCGGAAGGGAGTAGACGTAGGCGTAGGTAGAATAGACCGAATCCCCGAAGATCGGGGTGTTCACGAACACGTTGGCTCCGTAGTAGCCAGCCCCATAGACGTTCACGATGGATTCTTCGTCGAAAAAGGGGTAATAGGAGGATTCCCCCGTCTTTTCGAAGCTCGCCTGGTCTAGATAGGGCACGTAGTTCTTCCCCTTCACCGTCCCGGTGACGGAGACGATGTCCTTCAAAGAAGGCAGAGGGGTTCCCTCCGCGGGCACGACCCGGACCCCCAATGACCCGGCGTAGTCGCTTTGGGTGGCGATCACGTAGCCCCCTTCCTCGTCGAAGCTGGAAACGATCCCGGAGACGGTCACCTGCTCCCCCTGGTAGTTGAGGTGGTAGGCAAGATCGTCGCCATAGCCGGTTTTGATGTCGAATAGGCGCAAAGAGATCGGCGAGCCCTTCTCCCGCCAGGCGGCGAAGGGGGCGAAGGAATCCTTCGCGAAGGGGCGGAAAAGGACTTTCTCGGCGACGAACATCTCGTCTAAGCTCTTCTCCGCGGCGGAGAAGCTTACGAGGTCCCCGTATTCGTCCACGGAGACCTCGAAGTAGTTGCAGTACCCCAAAGCGCGGCTCTGGAAGAAGTCTTTGCACTCCGTCGCCAATGAAGCCTCGGTCGAGGCGAAGGTGTAATCGTCGATCTTGACGAAATCGTCCGCGTAGGTAGAAAGGATGTTCAGGAAGCTGTTCGAGAAAAGCGAGGATTTGTCCTTTATAGAGCAATAGCGTCCGTGCATGTCGATGGAGAAGGCGAAGACGTTCGTCTCATCGTTATGCTCCGCGGTGAAGGCATGGACGAAGCGCGGATCCTCCTCCAGCACGGCGTAGCCCCCGCTATTCGGGGCGTAGTAATAGAAATCCGGGCTCACTGCTTGGAAGGTGTAGTCGCTCTCCGCCCCGTCTAACCCGGTCAGGCAGACGTCGAGGGAGAAGGAGGAGGTGCTTTCGACCGCGTCGTTTAGGCTGTTCAGGATCACCTTTTCCCGGTCCTCGCTGGACGCGGGCGAGGAGGCATCCGAAGAAGCGGGCTCGGAAGAGGGGAGGGAGCTTCCCCCATCGGGGCCTCCCCCGCTGCAAGAAGAGAGCAGGAAAAGGGAAGAAGAGAGGCAAAGCAAGGTTTTTTTCAGGCTGTTTTTCATAGGGAACCTCCTTGGTAAGTTAAGGTAATCGTCGCTTTCTCCGGGCTGATCTCGTCGACTTTCATGGTGAGGTTGATCGCTTCCTTCGAGTTCCATTCCCCGCGGAGGAAATAGGGGGAAGAGGAAGAAGAGAACTCATCCCCTTGGTAGAAAAGGGAGCCGTCGTCGGCGCTTTCGCCCGTCTGAAGGCGGTTGAATTCCTTGTTCTCGACCAAGGCGATCTGCTTATACCTTCCTTGACGGGAAGCGTCCGTCCGGGATCCCTCATTGCTGTTGCAGGCCCCGATCACGTACATCTCATCCTCGGGGTAGGAGGAGGGGATGCTCTCCACGTATTCGGAGAAAAGCCAGGCGTATTGCTG
>DCMK01000055.1:13037-14297 GCA_002321395.1 Caryophanales bacterium UBA1624 | reverse complement strand
TCCCATCGACTTGACGAAAGGAGGCATCGGCAAAGGCATTTGCCTCTTTTTGATTCCGATCGTCCTATCTTTGCTCTTTCAGCAGTTTTATACCTTAACCGATACGATCATCGTTGGACAAAACCTCGGTGAGGCGGAAGTGGCTGGCGTCAACAGCGCCGCCCCAGCGGTTTGGATCATCATGCAATTCGCGATTGGCGCCGCCAGCGGATATTCGGTTGTGACCGCGGAGCGATTCGGGGCCGGAGACGAAACGGGGGCGAGGAAAAGCTATTTGACCCAAATCATTTTGACCTCGATCACCTCTGTGGTCTTGGCTTTGATCGCCCTGCCTTTGATCGACCCCCTTTTGAACTGGATTGGACTGAAAGGCGGAACGGGCAGCGCTTCGATGCAGGCGGAATACGAAGCGGCGAAGACCTACATCGCCGTGCTTTACATTGGCACCTTCGCCACCGCTTTCTTCAATATGGTCTTCGGCGTTCTCCGTTCCTATGGGGACTCGTTCACCCCATTCCTCTTTCTCGTCGTCTCCGCGTTTTTGAACGTCGGGCTCGATTTGCTGTTCATCGTCGTCTTCCATTGGGGCGTCGCCGGAAGCGCATGGGCTACCGTCATCTCCCAAGCCCTTTCGGCTTTCGGAGCCATGGTTTACGCCGCGATCCGCTACCCAAGGATGAGAATCCGAAAATCCGATTGGAAGATTCCTTTTTCCTTCGTCCTCCGCCACTTGAAGAACGGCCTGCCCATGGCTTTGCAATTCTCGATCCTGGAAATCGGGATCATCATCATGCAGGCCGCGGTCGTCAGCTTCGACCGCGCCCCGGACGGGACGATGCTCGTAAGCATGCCCGCCCAGCTCGGCTATGGAGCAGCAAGCAAGGTGTTCAACCTGATGATGTCGCCGATGAGCGGTCTTGGGACCGCGATGCTCTCCTTCATGGGGCAGAACCTCGGGGCCAACAACAAAATCAGGATGCACAAAGGCTATCACATCGCTTTGCTGATTGGGCTCATCATTTGGATCGCGACTTCGGCGATTGGCTTGGGGTTGATGATCGATGGGGCCTATCAAAGAATCTTCCTCTCCGCGGACAAAATCACGGAAGACACGCTGAAATTCGGGAATATCTATCTTTTCAGCGTGATCCCCTGCAATTTCATCCTCATCCTGCTTTTCCTTGGAAGGAATGAACTTCAAGGCCTGGAAAAGCCTCTTTTCCCTTTTTTGGCGGGCATTGGGGAGCTCCTCGCCCGTTC
>DCMK01000055.1:11341-12935 GCA_002321395.1 Caryophanales bacterium UBA1624 | reverse complement strand
GAAGCCAGTTATATATCGGTTTGCTTGGCCGACCCAATGGCGTGGATCGCCGCCTGCCTTTGCATCTTCCCTTCTTTATTGAAAAAGGTCCATTCCTGGAAAAAAGAAATAGGGCAGAGCGATCCAAAAAAGGAGAGCCTGAAATGAGCGTATACGTGGTCCGGCACGGCCAAACCGATTGGAACAAGGCCTATTTGCTCCAAGGACGGATCGATGTTCCTTTGAACGAAGTGGGCATCGAGCAGGCAAGAAACGCCGCGAAAGCCCTCAAAGACGTTCCTTTGGACATAATTTTCGTCTCGCCCCTGCTCCGAGCGAAGCAAACCGCGGACATCATCAACGAAGGACGCTCCCTTCCCATCCGCCTCGAAAGCCGGATCCAAGAGCAGTATTACGGCCGTTTGGAAGGGGAAAGCCGAAAGAACGAGGAATATCTCATTCAACGCCGATGCTTCTTCAAACGCTACCCCGGAGGCGAAAGCTACTTGGACGTGGCCGCGAGAGTCTATTCCTTCTTAAACGAAGCCAAAGAAAAATACCGGGACAAAAACATCCTCTTGGTGTGTCATGGGGGCATGTCGAGGGTCGTGAACACTTATTTCGAGGACATGGGCAACGAAGAGTTCATCGCCTTTGCCCTCGACAACTGCGAAGTGAAGAAATACGAATTCTGGGATTAGGCTTGGCCCATCCGTCTTTGCCGAAGCTCGCCGACGATGCAAAGCCCTTGCAAAGAAGAGAGCAGATCCGCTGGGAAATCCCCGTGTTTTGCAATCACCTTTTCCATTAGGGCGCGGTAATCGGGATAGAGCTGTTTCATATTGTCGTCAAGGCAATGATAGCCGCGGGCGATCCCTTCCAAAGCCACGCCGGACAAGGTGAAAACAGCGCCCAAGGCATGGTCGGGGAGATCGATCTTCCCTTGGGCATAGAGCACATAGCCGTAAAGCATGAAAAAGACGTCCGCCAAAGGATGGCAATCCTCTTCGTGATGGTCCTCCGGGTCCCAAAGGGGCCAATGGACGGCTTCTTTCCCGCCTTCCAAAACCGCGCGGTTGACGGAAACGTCGATCAAAGCGAGGGTCAGGGCTTGGAAGCCATCCTCCCCCATTTTCTCCGCCAGCATCACGCTTCCGCAGAGGACGGGGACCATCTTCTTTTCCTTCTCCGCCCCTTTTTGGGGGAGGGCGTCCACGCAAACGCGGCAAAGGAGCCCAAAGCCGGTTGCGTAATCAAGCATTTCGTTTTGGTCGATCTGGATTCGTTGCTGTTGATTTTCCATTCTCATTTACCTCTTTTCTTTTTTGCCTTCTTTTTCGTCGGGGCCTCGTAATAAGGGCCGAGGACCTCTTTGAGGCGCCCGCCTTCGTATAGGAGGACCATCTGAAACGGGGTTTTCGCTTCCTTTTCCAGCAAAGGCAAGAAGGCCTTGTCGCCTTCCCACATCGGAAGTTTATCCATTTCTTCTTTTTTCACCCAAGCAAGATCCCCTTCGTCGCATTCCCTTTCGTCCCCGGAAAAGGAAGTCACCTTGAAAAGGTACATCCTCTCCGCCGGGCAGGAATCGTTGAGGAAATCGATTTTCCCATAGTAG
>DCMK01000055.1:0-11198 GCA_002321395.1 Caryophanales bacterium UBA1624 | reverse complement strand
TTTCCGCCGACGCCGATCCATTTGCCCTCGTTGAAGTCGTTTTTCTTCTTCGTTCGATGGAGAAGGAGAAAAGAGCCGTCTTTTTCGATATAAGCCAAAGTGGTGAACAACCGAATCTGCTTTCGCCAGTCCAGAAGGCGTTTCCTCTGAGATATGGCGGCGCAGATCTCATCCGCGACGCGGGGCAATTCGTTCTCGATTTCCCTTCCCCAGTAGCGAAGAACCAAATATCCCTGCGAAGCCAGCGTTCGGTTGACCTCTTGGTCGCGGGCGATGTTCCTTTCGATCTTCGGAATCCAATAGGAACGGTGAGTCAGGATTTTCGCTTGGTTCTCCTCAAAGCGGTAGCCATGCCAAAACTCCGAATCGCAAAAAACGGCGATCTTCAGATTTTGGATGCAGATGTCCGGATGACCGTAAACGCGGGGAGAATAAAGCCGATAATGGATCCCCCGATCCGAAAGAGCTTTACGCATCGCCAATTCGAGCCCCGTGTTTTTGCCGCGGATATGGGACATGGTATAAGAAACGACTTTGGGGTCACGGGGAGCCATGACGTCAATCTCCTTTTGGGAAGCAAAGCTTAAGCAGCGAAGCGAAATCCAAGGCAGGGTCGTTGATCTGCATGCCAACCGAACTAAGGCAAAGTAAAACTAAGCTCTTCTCCTCTTTGCGAACCGCCATGCATTTTTCCCTGTTCCCTTTTTCGGATAGGAGGTAATCGTAGGGTTCGTTGTCGCCATCGACGTTGCAAGCGAGGATGTCGAATTTGGATGCATCGAAAGAAGAGAGCGAGGGATCGTCTTTGGACGCCCCAACGAAAACGGATTCCGGCGTTATCTCAACACGTGAGAAAGCGGAGAGCATCCTCCTCCACCGCCCTTCGAAAACCCGGTGGGCAAATTGGAGCGCGGGGTCGTTGATCACCGTCTTCGACTTTTCCAAATCCAAGGATGGCCGGAACACCGGAAGAGAGGGGGAGTCTATCTTCTTCTCTTCCTTGTCGCTTTGCGGCGCCTCCACCTCTTTGGCGTATTGGCGTTGATTGGGTCTCTCCGGCTTCTGGAAAGGGGATTGGGCGAAGGGGGCTTTCCGCTGAGGGTTGGGCTCGAACGCGGGCTTTTGATGGCTGGCGGCGATGGCCTCTTCTTGCCTCTCTCCCTCTTCCTGCTCGTTCACCCGTTCTTTTTCGGGGAGGGGACATTTGATGTATGCCGGCTTTGGTTCATCCAAATTGCGGGGTTTTTTCGAACTTGCCGGGGCAAAATCTTCCTTTTTTGCGGAGATATCGATCGCGACTTCCTCCGGTTCATCTTCCTCGACTTGCAAGCGGGGCTTTGGGCGGAAGAAAGAGGAGCCGAGATTCTTCGGCTTCTTCGAGCTAGAAGGGGCGAAGACTTCTTTTTGGACCTCGATGCGCACATCCTCATCGCCTTCCTCCTCCTGCTCTTCGTCCTGGATTTTTTGGCTGAAGCCAAGGTTGGCGGCCTTCCCTTTTTTCGAAGTCGGCTCAAAAGTGGGCTTAGCGAAAGAGATCGGCCCGACGTCTTCCTCTTCATCTTCGATTTCGTCTTCTCGATACCCGAGATTGATGGGCTTGCTATTGGAAACGGGGGCGAAACTAGGCTGAGAAAGGGGGAGGGAAAGAGTGGACAGGAATTCCTTCGCTTCCATTTTCTCCCCCTCTTCTTCTTGGATTTCCATCCCCCCGGCGGAGATGACGGTGGCGGAGTTCTCTTTGAAAGAATAGACAACGCAGTGTTCCGGATGCGCCCTTTCCAAAAGAAGCACGCTGTCGACTCGGTCGTCGAGATCCACGATCAAAGCCGGAAGGATCCACTCGGAAATGCGAAACGCCTCTCGGTGGCTCCTCATGACGGGGTCCTCGCTTTCCCGGGAAGGAGAATAAAGGCAATGGCTCCAGGGCAAAAGAGAGGTTTTCCCCTTCAAAGCGAGTTGGGCGGATTCAAAATAGGGGCGGGTGAAAGAAGAAGAGTCGTTGGCAAGAAGAATCTCCCCTTTCGAAAGATTGGCCTGATAGACGTAATAGGCTTGTTTCATGTTTCTCCTCCCTGCGCGTACGTTCGTTTTCTATTTTAGACTTTTTTGACCTGTTTTGGGGTTGGAACGGATGCCTTTCCCAAGTTGGTGTATCCTAGCTCCATGCAAAGAATCCAAATCGCCGAGCAAAAAGAGAAGAAAGCCCTGTTGAAAAGCTATCGTCGGGCCGAGATGGATTATCCTTCCCCCGCCTTATCCGAAGATGCCCTTTCCAGGAGCATCGATGAAGGACGGGTCCTTTTGCTCCATGACGGGAGCAAGATTTACTCTTTTTTATCCTACTCGCCCTTTCCGTTCGACGTCCTTTTTCCCAACGATGAGCGTTCTCAGAACGATTTCCTTGAGACGCTTGGATACCGCGGGGAACCCCTATTGCTTTTGGAAGGCATTTACACGGACCCCCTTTACCAAAGAAAAGGCTACGCGTCCTTGCTCCTTGCTTCTTTCCTTCAGCAAAAGCGCAGCGCGATTTGCTTTGCAAAGATCCCCCTTGACCGGGAAGCCATCCTCCCTTTCTTTTTGAAAGCCGGTTATTCACCAACGGTTTTCTCTTCGGAAGGACAGCCTATCTATTGTTGGAAAAAGAAAAAGGAAGGGCTTTGTTCGAACCCTTCCTTTTGAGGAATTAGGCAAGCTGGCTACGGTAAAGCTCCGCGAAGAAGCCGTTTTGCAGCAAGAGCTGATCAAAATTACCCTGCTCGATGATTTCCCCGTCCTTCATCACCAAGATGAGGTCGGAATTGCGGATGGTCGAAAGGCGGTGGGCAACGACGAGGGAGGTCTTCCCTTTCATCAATTCGTCGAAGGCTTTCCCCAAAGCGAGTTCAGTCCGCAAATCGATGTTGCTGGTGGCTTCGTCCAGCAAGACGATTTCCGGTTTGACCAAGAGGATTCTAGCGACGCATAGGAGCTGCTTTTCCCCTTGGGAAAGGCCGCTGGAATTGGAAACGACGGTGTCATAGCCCTCCGGAAGGCGTCGGATGAATTCATCGGCGTGCGCCTTTTTGGCCGCTTCCACGACCTCCAACATCGAAGCATCCGGCTTCCCAAAGGCGATGTTGTCGCGGATGGACGCCTTCTCCAGCCAGGTTTCCTGCAAAACCATGCCGATGTGGCTGCGCATCTCGTCTTTCCGGGCTTCCTGGGTTGGGATCCCGTTCATCTCAAAGCACCCTTCCTGCGGATCGTAGAAGCGCATTAAGAGGTTGATGATCGTCGTCTTCCCGCACCCGGTCGGGCCAACCAAGGCGATCTTGTGGCCTTTATAGACGTCGAGGCTGAAGTTTTTGATGATCTGCCTCTTCCCATCATAGGAGAAGTTGATGCCTTTGGCTTCCAAGGTATCGATTTCCTTGCCCAAAGGACGGGTCCCCTCATCCACGTCTTTGGGAGCGGAGATGGTCTCCTGAACGCGGGATAAGGAAGCGCCGGCATAGAAGACGTCGCTGGCAACGTCGGCGATTTCGTTGAAGGGAGTCATGTATTGGAGGGAGTAGGAGAGAAAAGAAGACAAAGCGCCTACCGTGAAGGCCACCTCAAGCCAAGAAGGGCTGGAAAGGAGCATATAGGCCCCGAAAAGGGTGATTGAAGCATAGATGAGGTTGTTCACCAAACGGGTCGAAGGATTGATCCATGCGGAGGCGAAAGTCGCTTTGAAATTGGCCTTGCGGACTCCCTCATCGCAGCGGAGGAACTCCTCCTCCCTCTTGCGCTCCATCCCATAGGCGTGAATAGTTTCCAAGTTGGAAATCGATTCCAAAGTATGGGCGGTCAACTCCCCCATCTTCGCATTTTGCTGTTTGAAGTAAACCGAGTTGGATTTGCTGACGAAGCGGGAAACGAGGATGGAAATCGGGGTCAGAACAACGACCGCCAAGGCAAGGGCCCAGTTCAAATAGAACATGAAGAAGAGGGTGATGAGGATTTGGACGATCCCTTCGAACAAAGCCCCAGCTCCGGTGATGAGCCCGGTTTGGACGTTTTCGATGTCGTTCGTCAGGCGAAGAAGCAAATCGCCATGGGGGTGGGTATCCAAATAGGAAAGAGGCACCGAATTGAGGGAATCGAAGAGGGAATCCCTCATGTTCTTAACGACTTTCTGCCCGGTTTTGGAGAGGGTGTAATCGAAGACGTAACGAAGCAAGGAACCCACGATCAAAAGCCCCAAAATCAAGAACAAATAGGGCGTTATCTTTTCCGGCGTGAACCCTTCTTGCTTCATGAGGTCAATGGCTTTGCCAGTGACGAAGGGGATGGCCATTTTGGAAGAAACGGAGAGAAAGGCGAAAACAAGGGAAAGCCCCAAAAGCGGAGCGCTTCCTTTCAGATAAGGCTTCAGCAAAGCCAAATTAAGGGATTTCTTTTTCATTTCGTTTTCACCTGCGTTTCGTAGATTTCTTGGTAGATAGGGCAGGAGGCAAGCAGCTGCTCGTGGCTGCCCTCCCCCACGACCCTTCCCGCATCGAGGACATAGATGTCGTCGCAATCCTTGATGGAAGTGGCGCGCTGGGAGACCATCACAAGGGTCAGGCCCTGCTTCTTCGCGATGTTTTGCCGGACCATCAAATCGCTTTTATAGTCGAGGGCGCTGGTGGCGTCGTCTAAGAAAAGGATGGGGCGGGAGGAAAGGAGGGCGCGAGCGATCAAAAGCCTTTGCTTCTGGCCGCCAGAGAAATTCTGGCCTCCCTCTTCGACTTCGTGGTCGAGGCCGTCTTTGTAACGCGAGACGAATTCATAGGCCAAAGAATCTTTGAGGGCTTGGATCATCTCTTCCTCCGTGGCGTCCTTTCTCCCCAAAAGGAGATTGGAGCGGATGCTGCCGCGGAAGAGCTGCTTCTTTTGACTGACCAAGGCGATGGAGGAACGGACGTCCTCCAATTTGCTTTCCTTAATTGGATACCCGCGGAAAAGCAATTCGCCTTCGCTCAAATCGAAGAAGCGTTCCATCAGATTGAGCAGGGTCGATTTGCCCGATCCGGTACCGCCGATGATGCCGACGGATTCTCCTTTTTTAATGGTCAGGTTGATGTCTTTCAAAGCATAGTTCTCGCCGCCGAAATTCATCGAAGCGCCCTTGAACTCGAAATAGGGCTCCCCGTTTTGGATCTCGCTTTGGAAAACGCGGTCCCCGGAGACGATGTCCGGTTCAATCGAAAGGAAATCGTCGATCCTCTTTTTGGAGGTGAAGGCCTTCGAAACCGAGGTGATCAAGCGGGTGAACATGATCAATGCGGCCAAGGAGGTGGTGAGGTAATTCATCAAAGCGACGATGTTCCCGACGCTTAAGGAAGTCGAATCGGAGTGGAAGTTCCCCAGATAGAAAATCAAAAGAATCGCCGCATTGATGAGGGCGAATGTCATCGGATTGATGAGGGCGTTGATGCGGGAAATCAAAAGAGCCTGTTTCCGATACCTCTCGCTGGCCGAGCGGAATTCCTCCCTTTCCTTTCCTTCTTTGTTGAAGGAGCGGACCACGCGGGCCCCGACGATTCCATCTTCCCCACGGCTGGAGATGATATCGAGCTCATGCTGCAGCTTCGCGTATTGTTTCGGGGTGCAGGAGACCACGATCCCGATCACCGCTCCCGAAAGAGCCAAAGCGCCCAAAACGACGCATCCGGCGAGCGGATTGACCAAAAAGCTCGCGATAATGGAACCTAAAATCAAAAACGGCGCGCGAACGATGAGCCTCATGAGCATCTGCACCCCGTTCTGAACGAGGAAGGCGTCGTTGTTGACGAGGTTCAAAGCTTTGTTCCGGCCATAATCGTCGAGCTGCTTCGGCGAAAGAAGATGAATCCTTTCGTAAAGGACTTTTTTGAGGTCATAGGAATAGTCGCTGGAAACCCTGGCCGCCAGATATTGGGTGATCATGGTGACGGAGAACCCGAGGATGGCCAGTCCGAACATGATGCAGGCGAGGGTGATGACGTACCCCCAATCGCCATATCGGGCGCTATCGGGGTCTAAACCGTTGTCGATGATGGCACTCACCAATATCGGAACGATGAGTTCGGTCACGGCCTCAACCAACTTGAAAATCGGGGCCAAAACGACTTTGACGCGGTACTTTTTAAGTGGCCCAAAGGCCTTTTTCACGTTCCGGGTATCCATGAATCATTTTCCTTTCTTTTTTGGGGTTTTGGCTTTCTTCCTAGCGGTTTTGAAGATTTTGTCGAAACCCTCGATGGGCGTGAAGCGGATGGTTGCCTGAATATCCGAATTCCCGTTTTCATCCGTTTGGATCAGGTCCCAGCCATCCCCGTCCCCATGCGGGCGGATCAGATTGAAGCGGAAGTTTTCGCCAGAGGCATTCCGGAACAAGGCCACCTCGGTGAAATGCCATGTGATTTTCCCAGGCGCCGGCCCAACAACGAGGTTCCCCAGATCGAAGAAGAACCCAGGGTTTGCGCTTTCAATCGTGAAGTCCAGCGTCCTTTCGGATTCGCTATGAGATTCCAAAATGAATTTCTTTGGGCCATCCTCCGGGGTATTGGGATCTCCGTAAGTATCGAAGAAAGAATCCGCGTCGAAGACGGGGGAGCCTTCCTTCAGTCCCATGGTTTGAGTGATTTCACCGATTTTTTTGGGAAGATAGCCGGAATAGTCGTCCCCTTGGCCGCCCATCTCGTTGCGGACGCGGAGGGCAAAGCGGGCGAACAGCAGATAACGCAGCGCGTAACTGATGTCTTTCTCCGTTCCGATGCCATCGGCGAATAAAGCCCCCAACCGCAAAGCGAAGTCCGGCATGACCTGCCAATGTTCCTTGTTGTAAACGTATCCAGGATACAGATCTTGAAAGGCATAAAGGGTGGCCGCGAAGGCGAATTCGTGGTCTTTGCGGACCGGGTGGCCGATCAAATAGCAATCGATGATTTGGTAAACGGCCTCCATCGAACCCAAAGCCGAAGCTTTCGTAAGGCATTCAAACCCCGCCGATTTGCTGTGGCCTTTCACCCGTCCTTCCAAATAGATCTTCGCCAAGCGGCACAGGGCATTGGCGTTGCTCTTCAGGCAAGGGGAAGAATAATAATGGGCGGCTTTTGCGAAGTCCGGTTCATGAAACTTGGCCATGCCGGAATAGAAATCCCCCAAAAGCAAATGGGGGACGGGGTCAGAGGTGTCCCGGGTCAAGCGAAGGCAATGCTGCTCGAAAAGGCATTCGTTGGCGGGGGTTTGGTCGATCTTTTTGTCCAAGTAGTTTTTGACATAAGTCACCGCGGCTCCTTCGTCGGCGGTCTCCGGGCCGAAGAAGATTTCGTTCATGTCCTTGAGCACCTCAGGGGTCAAAGAAATCCCCGAGGCATCGCCAATCACCGCGTTCATCCCGCACTCGGGGCAGACGGCGCTGGCCCCACCACTTTCTTCCGAGGTCCATTGCGAGACTTTCCTCGCATCGTAGATCTTCTTGCAGAAAAAGCACCCGCACTGTTTGGAACGGAGGATTTCGATTTCGTTGTTTTTAGCGTGGGAAGCGAACGATTTATATCGCGCCAGTTGCTTGATGTCCATGGGGGTAATCTTACCACACCTAGCCCCAGTCAAAGGAAAAGAGTCTTCTCATAGAGAAGAAACTGGAGAAACGCCCCATCCGATGGCACAATAGAGCTATGAAAATTTTAGTGGATGCCCTGGGTGGGGATAATGCCCCGCAAGCCGTTCTAGGCGGGGCCGTTAAGGCCTTAAAGAAGAAAGGCGATCTTAAGCTCGTCATCGCCGGACCCTCCTCACTTTGCAAAGAAACGCTGAAGAAAGCAGGCGCCGATTTAAGCAAAGTCGAATTTCTTGAAGCCAAGACCGCGGTTTTGAACACGGATCACCCGGCCTTGTTCCTCCGCCAAAAGCCGGATTCCTCCCTCGCCGTTTGCTATGAGGCCCTTCGGAAAAGGGACGATATCGATGGAATGGTTTCCGCAGGCCCGACCGGCGCGGTCTTGACGGGCGCGGTCCTTCGCCTTGGCAGGATTCCGGGCATCGAGCGCCCTGCCCTTCTCTCGACATTGCCGACTAAGAATTCCTCATTCGTCCGCCTCATCGATTCCGGGGCGAACATGGATTCGAAGCCGCAATACCTTTACCAATTCGGCTTGATGGCCAGCGTTTACCTGCAATGCATCGGGATGGAAAATCCCCGCATTTCCTTGCTCAATGTCGGCTCGGAAGAAGGAAAAGGGGATGAACTCTCCAAGGAGGCATTCTCACTGCTGAAGGAGGGGTCGCTGAACTTCATCGGCAACATCGAAGCCGACCACGTTTTGGACGGGATCACCGACGTTGTGGTGTGCGACGGCTTCGCTGGGAATGTGTTCTTGAAAGGAACGGAAGGGGCCTGCTACTTCATGAAGGACCTTATGAAGAACGCGGTCTCCGGGAACTTCCTCCGCAAAATCGGCGCGCTGTTCCAGCTGCGCGGCATCAAGCAGGCAAGCGCCCCCTTCAAACTCGCGAAGAAGGCCTGCGCCCCTTTGCTCGGCACAAAGAAACTCGTGGTGAAAACGCACGGGAAATCCGACGCCGATGTCTTCGAAGGCACGATCTTGGAAACTTGTTCCCTCGCCGAAAAACGCCTCATCGCGAAGATCGAAGAAGCGCTTCCGAAAGGACAATAAAGACGGATTCAGGCTTCCGGCTTTGGGCCGGGGGCCTTTTTTCTTTCGCGGAAAACCATCGACTCGGACATATGCCACAAAGCCGCGAAATAGAAGATCGCGAAAAAGGCGAAGATGCCGATGAAAAGAAGGTATTCCCAAGAGAGGGCCAAATCGTAGAAATGGTAGAAAAGAACGTGGTTGGAAAGGTTGTAGAGGAAGTGGAACACCACTGGAATCACGGCCGAATCGAAATAGATGGCCAAATAGCCGCACCCCGCAGTTAGGAGGAAGACGAAGATCTCCTGCACGATCGCCACATGAATCGGGTCGGAGGAGGCGAATTCCCCTGGATAGAGGAAAAGGCAAGCATGAGCCAACGTGAACAGAGCCGCGGAGAAGAAAATCGAGATGGATTTGCGGTGTTTCCAAGGCAAAACCTCCAAAAGGAAGCAAATGAAGACGTCGACGAAGAGCACGTCTTCCAAAATGGAGGAAGAAAGATCCGCGAAGCTTTCCATCACGACTAGACCAATATCCTCTGCTTCAAAGCTGGGGCTGAAACGAAAGAAAGGAACCGACAGAAAATTGATGCAACAAAAAAGCAAAAGGGGAATCAAAAAAGCGTAGCGAAGCTCTTTGTGCGGCCGCTCGATTTCCCAACGGTAACGATGCTTCAGATAGATCAAGAGCCCCGAAGCCAAAGAAAAAAGAACGAACTTCAGGATCAAATAAACCCACTCGCCGAACCAAACGATCCACGGCAAATAGCAAAACAGGCAATAGAAAACAACGAAGGGGATGAGAACAATGAGTTTGATTTTGGCGGGCTCTTTCATAGCCCCGCCATTCTATTCTTTTGTTTCAAGAAGGGAAGGGGAAAAGGCGTCATAGGATCGTTTTAACGAACCCGTACGTATCTTTGTCGGCCACCTTCTCAAAGGTGTTGGGCCCAACCCACATAACCGAATCGATGATCCCCGTATGATGGGGCCCCATGCAGTTCCGCGGCGAGACGGTCAAGGTAAGGCGAATCCGATTCGCGCCTTTTTTTAGGGGCCCGGTCAAATCGAAACGATAAGCGAATAGGGAACCCGGGATTTCCTCTCCGTTGACTTCAACCTTCAAAGAGGAGAACCGATCCTCGATGGAAAGCATCATTTCCTCAGAAAGGGCTTGGATTTCACCTTCCAATGCGATGTCCCCGTGGAAGAAAGGGAACCCATCCTGAATCAAAGAGCCGATTTCTTGTTTCTGCTCGCCGATATAGAAGTTCCTGCCCAGGATGTCCTTATCGGTTCCCCCTTGCTGGAATTCGCCATAGACCCCGAATTTTCCTTTGAGGTAGATCGGCTCTATATTGCAATCGTAAACCAAGCAATTCCTTAGGCTTTCGGTGACGTTTTCCCCAAATAGGGCATAGTAAACGGCTTCCTTTTGGAAATAATCCATTTGGATGAGGACCTCGTTTTCGCCAAGCTTCATCGCGCCGGCAAGAGAATAACGGACGAGATCTTTTTCATAGGAAGATGGGCCCAAGCGTTTGCATTCTTCGCCGTTCAAGGAAACCGAAATCAAACGATCGTCCTCAACCTCCAATTCGCAAGAAGGGGGCAAGTGATTGGCCACGAAAGAATATTTTAGGAACAATTTTCCTTTGTAGCGCTTTTTGAGAAGATCTTTCAAGGCATCCAAATGGTACTTCTTTTCGGAAAAGGAGACTCCATCGAAGGAATAGGATAGCTGATCAAGGGTGAGGAAATTATCGACGGGGGAGCAAAGACGGTAAGTCTTCGGGAGTTTTATTTTCGGCAAATCGCGTTTTTCGGGTGCGGCGTTAGCCGTCCAATAAAGGATGCGGGACTCGCCTTTCCCCAAAACGAATTTCAAAGGAAGAGGGGAACGTTTTAAGGTTTCAACATCCAAAGAAGAGAACCCGTGCATTCCTTTTTTGGCAAAAGAAAGAGGAATCTCTTTTTCGGAAGCGTTCATGACGAACAGATACTCTTCCCCGTTTTTGTCCGTTCGAACCGAAAGGCGATAATCGAGGCCGTCCGGGCAGGAAAACCCATCGATTCCGCGGAGAGCCGTCAAATCGGAGGAGAAAGTCCACGCCGAGTAATCGTGTTTTTGGCCCTCCAAATACTCAGGCAATCCAAAAGGAGCAAACAGGCGCCCTCCCTGCTTTAGGAACTCCGAGATATAAGCCTCGGTCGTTTTGTCCATCGTAAGAACTTTGGGAAGGACGAGTATGGAGTACCCTTTTCGCCCGCAGAAGAGTTTTCCCTCTTTCACGAAACCGTGCTCCGCAAGCAAAGTCTCATCCACGAAATGCCAAGAAACGTGCATGGAAGTCAGTTTGAGGGTCGTCTCCTCAAGGCCAAGTTCGACGTCTTTGATCCCGAAATAGGGGTCGTCCGTCATTCTCTTATAGTCGAAATAAGCGCTGCGGATGGGCTGAAGAAGGGCGATTTGCGGGTTTTCTTCACTTTCGGAAAGAAATTTCCCCATATAGGAGAAGTAGTCATTGAATTCGCGGAAAGCTTTATC
>DCMK01000074.1 GCA_002321395.1 Caryophanales bacterium UBA1624 | reverse complement strand
CTCCTATGGCCGAGGTGTTCGCTTCCGTGGGCATCGTCTTCACGCTGGAAAGGCTCCGCAGAATCTAACCTCAGCGGTTTTCTTTTCCTTGATGAAGGGGGGATGATTGTCTATATTATTACACGCGCCGACATGGCTCAGTTGGTAGAGCAATTCACTCGTAATGAATAGGTCGCAGGTTCGATTCCCGCTGTCGGCACCAACGGAAAACCGCCCGATGGAAAAGTCGGGCTTTTTTTGCCTATTCGGCAGATTGCTCAAAAGCGAAGGTTTCGGGAAAGGCGCAAAAGACGAGCGGAAAGGCGATCCTTCGACTTGACTTTCCCGCTTTTCTTATTGGATTGCGTTGAAGGGGCAAAAACTCCGAATTCTCGTTCCGCCTTCTTCAAAACCGGTTTTCGGCAAAGAGCAGGGGATGAGTAGAAGCACGGACCGGAAAGCCGGATCCCAAGAAAGAAGAATCGACGATTTTGCTGCTCAGCATCGGATTTTTTCCTTTAAAAAAACACCAAAAAGATGATTGAAAATCCCCCTTGCGGTCCTTCTTGCCCCTACCTATAATAAGCAAGCCGCGATGAGCGGCCTCGCAGGACTCATGGGTGTTTAGCTCAGCTGGGAGAGCACCTGTTTGACGTACAGGAGGTCACAGGTTCGATCCCTGTAGCACCCACCACGCGAGAAACCGACCGCGGACCAGCCCGCGGTTTTTTGTTATCCGTTTCGTTTCGTATTAGAATTGCATTAGGAGAGAAAAACATGCCTTACCCCCACGCGAAACGATCCAGTCTAACCTTTGTGCTTCTCGGAATCCTTACTTTGGGGATTTACCCCGTCTGCGTGCTCTCTTCCGTCCGCAAGGAAGTTGCCTCTTTGTTGGATGGGAAAGGAGTCGATAAGCAGATGCCCTTCGTCTGGGCTTATCTGCTGGGCTTCGTTACTCTTGGAATCGCCCCTTTGATATGGATTTGCCGGATGGCCAACAAAATCCAAATGGCCGCCTTGGAAAAGAAAATCAGCAAGCCGCGACTTTCCGGGGCCTACATGTTTTGGCTCGGATACGTCGGGGCTTTGATCCTCGTCGGCCCCTTCTTCGCCTACCATCGTTTCTTCAAACTGCTGAATCTCGTTGAGGCGAGGGCCAATGAGGAGGCGAAGCAAAGCCTTGCCAACAGCGAAAGCAAAAAGGAAATGGCGGAGGAAGTCCGCCGGGGCGGACTTGGTGAAAGGGCCTTTGAAAAAGAAGAGAAGCCATCCCTCCCTGAAACGCCTTACCCCCATCTGCCCTTGGAAAAGAAAAAAGAGGAAGGGGCGCTGGAAAAGCCCTGGAGCCAGGCAAAGGAAAAAACTCCTTCGAGCCGCAAGTGGATCGTCCGCGTTGGGAAAAAGGAGACGAAGGTTTTCGCCAGCAAAGAGGAGGCCCTTTCCTATGCCCGGTCCTTGCTGGCGGAACGGAAGGCCCTTGCGGAAGCAAAGGCAAAGAAAGGGTAGACAAGCGGAGCGCTTTTTGTATAATAATCCTCGCCGAAAGGCGAAGCTCGCACCCCTAGTTTAGTGGTAGAACACTAGCTTCCCAAGCTGGATATACGGGTTCGATTCCCGCGGGGTGCTCCAGAAAACCACAGCCCAGCGACGCTGGGTTTTCTTTTTTGAGCGCTACGGTTGTATTATCTAGTTTTAAAAACTAGAATAGCGTTGCGCATGCAGGGAGGTATTTTATGGGAGTTCGCATATTCACCGATGCCGGGAGCAATCTATTCGCTTCCTATTTGAAAGAGAATGATCTTGCGATTTACGTCCTGCCGATGCCTCTGCAGATCGGTGGGGAGAGCTATCTTTGCTACGAAGATAGCATCGACGCCGAAAAACTCTCGGCGCACATCTACGCCGAAATGAAGCAAGGGAAGGCCGTTAAGACATCTCTGCCAAGCCCAGGCCTGTTGGAAGAGAAGGCGCGCGAGGAAATCGAAAAGGGAAACCAGGTCGTTTTCGTTTCCCTCTCCAGCGGCATTTCTGGATCCTGCCAAAGCGGGAGGCTGATCGCCTCCGCCCTAAACGAAGAAAAAGGGCGGGACGTGATGGCCACGATCGATTCCAAAACCGCTGGATTCGGGGAAGGGATGGTCGCCATCTACGCTGAGAAATTGGTGAAGCAAGGCCTTCCATTCGCGGAAATTGTTGCAAAAACAACGGAATACGTTGAACGGGTCAGAAGCGAATTCACCGTCGACACTTTGAAATACTTAGCCGCTACGGGCCGGATTTCAAACCTCAAAGCCGTCTTGGCCGGAGCCTTGATGATCAAGCCTTTGCTCTATGGATCGGAAGAGGGGAAAATCGTCGTCACTTCGAAGGTCGTTGGCCGCAAAGCCGCCATCAAACGCCTTGTCCAGCAGGTGGTAGGCAACATCAAGGATAAGACCTCGAAGGTCTATATCGCCCACGCCGCCGCGAAGGAAGACGCCGAATCGATGAAAGAGTCTTTGAAGGAAAAGGGCATCGAAAACGTCGAAATCGCTTTCTACGACCTCATCACCGGGGCCCATGTGGGGCCGGGCACTTTGGCGGTTTTCTACGAGGGGGAGAACCGCGAAGTGAAGCGTTCTTTGCTCTAAGTCCTCCCTTTCTGCGACTAAGGGCGAGTTTCGGCCCTTTTTGTTCTTTTTGAAGTGGGCAAAAAGTTTCTTTCCGAACCTTGAATTGCTATACTCTTCCCGGAGATGGCCTTTAGGCCAAAATTCCCGCTATGAATTGCCCTTTCTTCGAAATCAGTCAACCTGCAAATTATCTTTCCCTGATATTCATCCTCATCCTTTTCGGGATCATGGATTTCGCTTTTTGGTTCTTCTTCCGCCGCCTCGTGGGAAAAATCGTCCTTTATTCCACCCAAGCGGCCGCGTTTTTGCTGTGGGGGTTCGGGCTTTCCGCCCCGGCGATCCTCTGCTTCGTCGGGCTCGGGATCGAGACGATCATCCTTTTCTTGGCCAACCCCAACGAAAACCGCGATTTGATCTCCAACAACATGACGGGGAAAGCCACAAAGTTCAAGTGGTACAAACGCCAGAAAAACGGACCCGAGGCCCTCTTCGACCGCGATGCGGTGTACCGCAAAGTCGAAACCGCCGTCATTTCCATGAGCAAAAAGAAGGTGGGGGCTATCATCACCTTCGAGAAAAAAGATTCCTTGGACGAAGTCATGAAGTCGGGGACCCGCATCGATGCCCCGGTTTCCGCCGAATTGCTGGAAACGATCTTCTACCCCGGCACCCGCCTTCACGACGGCGCCGTCATCATCCGCAACGACTCCATCGTCGCCGCCAGCGTCTATTACACCCCGACCACCCGCCCACTCACGGGCAAATTCGGCTCGCGCCACCGCGCCGCCATCGGTATCAGCGAAATCACCGATTCCGTCACGGTCGTCGTCTCTGAGGAAACCGGGCGCATCTCCATCGCCCACGAAGGCGAACTGCGAACCGTCGGCCCCGACGAATTCCTCTCTACCTTCGAGGATTACATGGCCTTGGTCGAATCTCCCCACGAGAAAAAAGAAGAAAACGACAATTAGGAGGACATTCCATGCCAACACCCCACATTTCCGCCCAAAAAGGCGACTTCGCCAAACTCGTCTTGATGCCCGGAGACCCTCTCCGCGCGAAGATGATCGCCGACAATTTCCTCGTCGACGCCAAACTCGTCACCAGCGTCCGAAACGTCTATGGCTATACAGGCAAAACCAAAAACGGGACCCTGATTTCGGTCATGGCCTCCGGCATGGGACAGCCAAGTCTCGGCATCTACGCCAATGAGCTTTTCTCCCAATACGGCGTGGAAGCCATCATCCGCATCGGAACCTGCGGCACCTATCAGAAAGAATGCGCGGTCGGCGACATCATCTTGGCCCAGGCAAGCTGCACGGATTCCAATTGGATGGGGGAATACGACCTCCACGGCGGCGTCTATAGCGGCATCGCCGATTTCCCTTTGCTCCTTTCCGCTTACGAAGAAGGGAAGAAGCTCGGCAAGAAGATCCACGTCGGGAACGTCCTCGCCGCCGACCATTTCTACTGCAAGGATCCCGATGAATGGAAAAAATGGGCTGAGCTTGGCGTCCTCGGCGTCGAAATGGAAAGCTACGCCCTTTATTGCATCGCCGCGAAATACCGCAAAAAGGCTTTGACGATTTTGACGGTTTCCGACTCGTTCTTGGGCGCGGAGGCCATGAGTTCGGAGGAAAGGCAAAAGAACTTGACCGACATGATTGAAACCGCCATCGCGGTCGCCGATCGTTTCTAAAAATGGCTTACCCGGTTGAACTTTGCCTCTTCATCGTCTGCGCCATTTTCGTCGGCGCGGTTTTCCTGATTCTTTTCTTCGGCCCGATCCTCAAACGGTTCCTTTTCCGGAAGAGGACGATTCAAATGTATTACAAAAGAATCTACAAAGTCGCTTTGGATCAGGACTTCTATCTGATCAATTCCTTCGCCAACAAAACCGCGGACGAAGAGGAATTCCATATCGACCACATCCTCATCGGCGATAAGTTCATCTATTGCATTCGCGATCGTTATTACGAAGGGGCCATCAAAGCCAAGGAAAATGACCCCAGCTGGGTTTACTATTCCAAGAAGAACAAAGCGGGGGTCGTCATCCAAAACCCCCTGCGGATCAATGAGATCCGCGTTCAGAGGATGTCTTTGATGTCGGGGCTGAGCCGCAAGCTGTTCATCTCCGTCGTCTTGGTCAACGACGACTGCCTCCTATCTAACTACGAAGTCACTTCGAGCAGCAACTTCGTCGTCTCTCTGAAGAATTTCCCCGCCTTCATCGCCGAGAAGGAATCCCTTCCTATCGAGCCGATGGATCCCCGCGCGATTGCGGTGGCGGCGAAAGACATCGCCGAATTGAACCTCCATGGAAAAGAAAAGTGAATCCCTCGCCGCGAAGGCTTTGAAACGATACAAAGGGAGCGCCTCCGATTCCCTCGCCCTCTCCTTCGTTTTCTTTTTGCTTTTCGGCGCAAGCCTATGCTTTGGCTTTCTGGGCTTGGACTTTGCCCTCCTCGGGGTCCTGCTCTTGGGTTTGCCATCCCTTTTGTCCTTCCAATTGATGTGCCTTCGGGAAGGGAAGGAGAACGGTCTTTCCCACGCCCAGGCCTTCCGGGGATTCCGGCTTTACTATTCCTTCTATTTCGGGGTATACCGGTTTTGGATTTCCTTGCTCCGCTCCCTCTTGGCCTTGTTCCTGTGCCTGCTTATTTTGGGATTCCTCGTTTATTACATCTTGCTCGCCTCTTCCCCCTCCTTTGCCTCCGAGGCCCAGGAATTCGCCCTGCTTTTAACCCAGCAAACCACGACGCTCCAAGAAGCGATGGAGTTCTATTCCTCCGCTCCGTCTTTGCAAACGTTCGCCGCGATCCTCTGCCTTTCCTCCTTAGGCGC
Source organism: Caryophanales bacterium UBA1624 (assembly GCA_002321395.1). GTDB lineage: Bacteria > Bacillota_I > Bacilli_A > RFN20 > CAG-826 > Alloenteromonas. The sequence continues at coordinate 15,321 of DCMK01000074.1, read as the reverse complement.
CTTCGGCCTTTGCTTCGTCCATGAAATCGCCCGGAACACCCTCAACGTCTATATCCGTTCCATCCTCGGCGGAGCCCCATCCCGCTTCGCCAATGCCTTGTTCGCCGACTTCTTCCGCCAACAAAGGAAATCCTTCTACAAGGCGTATTACCCCGCCGTTTGGCCGGGGATTCTGCTTTTTGCTTTCGGGTATGGGGCAGGGGCTTCCTTGGGGTTCGTTTTCACGCAGAACCTCGCTTTCTCATTCTCCTTTGGATATCTCTTCGCTTGCCTCCTTTTGGCTTTCTTCCTCCCTTATTTCTTCTACGTCATGGACGAAATCGCCAAGATCGAAACCAAGCCCTTCTTGGCCTATTCCCTCCGCGAAGCCGAATCCTCTTTGAAGCAAAGCGTGGCCCGAAAGGAGCTCAACGACGAGGAGATCGACAACCTGAGGAAAAGCATCGACGAAATGAAAAAGAAGCTCGACGAAAAAGACCCCGACGAGAAGGGGGGAGACGATCAAAGCAAAGGCGATTAGAAATCGTCCTTTGGATCTTGCAGCTTTTTCAGGACTTCCTCCTTCAGGAAGTCTTTTTGCTCGGTGGAGAGGAAAGCCATCTCGACCGCATTGAGCAAAAGGGTTTTCTTCTGCCCGACGCTCAGATTGAAAACCTTGGTGGCTTTCGCGAACTCCTCCGGGAGGCTGATCGAAGAGATCGTCATGTCGTCTGCCCCAAGGCAGAAGAGGACGTCCTTCGAAAGGAAAGTCAAGATGGGGCAATCTTCGTAAGAGGCGATGCAGCGGGTATCGACTTCGGAAGTGGGGCACACCTCAAGCCCGATGCGCGCCCCGGAGAGGAAGGAAAGCAATTGGGGATCCTCGATGGAGCGGACCCCATGGCCGATCCTCCTGGCCCCGAAGCGAACCGCCTGCCAAATCGATTCGCTGCCGGAAGCTTCCCCGGCGTGGATGGTGAACGGGATGGCTTTTTCTCTGGCAAGGCGGAACTCCTTTTCGTAATCTGAAGTCGGATAAAGGGCCTCCGCCCCCGCCAAATCGATCCCGCAGACTCCTTTCCCGAGCAATTCTTCGGCGACGTCGATCGTCTCAAAATTCGCAGCGTGGGTATTTCCCCCGCGCATCAAGCAAAGAAGGATCCCGCCGGCGATCCCCACTTCCCTTTTGGCGATTTCCATTCCTTGAACGACCGCTTTCGCGGCCATCTCTTGGCTCAGACCTTGATTGGTGGATTGCTGCGGGGCGAAGCGAACTTCCGCGTAGAGAATCCCCTGCTTGGCAAGGCGTTTGAACAAAGAATAGGCCGCGTAAGTCAGGCTTTCCGAGGTTTGGAGAAGAGAAATCGGGAAGTCGAAGCAGGAGAGGTAATCCGTGAGGCTGTGGACCGACTTGTCCGCGGAGAACTTAACCGCGTCCACGTCCACGTCCTTGTGGTTGAGGCGGCATAAATAGGCGACGTCTTCTTTGCTCAAGGAACCGTCGAGGTGGCAGTGGAGTTCAATCATGATGGCAAATTATAGACCCGTCCCCGCGCGGAAAAAAGAAAACCCAGCCGAAGCTGGGACGCTTGCTCCTGGAGCAAGTGACGGGAATCGAACCCGCGTATCGACCTTGGCAAGGTCGTGTTCTACCATTGAACTACACCTGCATCGCCCTTAAGGCCTTGCTATTATAGATAGACCCTTTCAGCGTTGCAAGAGGAAAAAACGGGCAACGGAGAGCCTTGCTTCTTCTGACGATTGTCGGGGTGGAAGAGAGGATGGGAAGAGATTATAATCTCTTCGCCTTTTCAGGAGGTTTCAATATGGCCGACAACAAAGATCTTGCCGAACTTCTCTTCCCCGACGTCACGATGACGATCGATGATTTGGAAGCGAAATATCCGCCCCGCGGGCTCAAAGAGGGCGCCCAGGTCACCCGCTTCGCCCCGTCCCCGACGGGCTTCCTCCACACCGGAAGCCTTTTCACTTCCCTCATTTCCTACACTTTGGCCAAACAGTCCGGCGGGGTTTATTTCTTCCGCCTTGAGGATACGGACACCAAGAGGACCATCGCCGGGAGCGGCGATTTGCTCATCGAGCAATTGGCCCAGTTCGGCATCGTCGCCGATGAAGGCTATACCCCAAATGGGGACGTCGGAGCCTATGGCCCCTATCAGCAGTCCAAAAGAAGGGATATCTACCGCACGGTCATCAAGCAGATGATCATCGATGGGTCCGCTTATCCTGATTTTTGCACCCCGGAGGATCTCGATGCGATCCGCAAAGTGCAGGAAGCCAACAAAGTCCTTCCCGGATACTATGGCAAATATGCCCGCGACCGGAACCTCAGCGTCGATGAGCGCATCGCCAAGATCGAAGCCGGGACCCCTTGGGTCATCCGTTTCCGTTCCCTCGGCGACCACGATCGGAAGATCAAATTCAACGACGCCATCCGCGGCGAGATCGAGCTTCAGGACAACGACACGGACGTCGTCATCCTGAAGTCCGACGGGCTCCCCACCTATCACTTCGCCCACGTCGTCGACGACCACTTCATGCGCACGACGGTCATCACCCGCGGTGAGGAATGGATCCCTTCTACCCCGATCCATCTTGGCATGTTCAAGAGCCTTGGCTGGCACGCCCCCCGTTATGCCCATATTCCTTCCATCATGAAGTTGGACCACGGAAACAAGAGGAAGCTCTCCAAACGCAAGGACCCGGAAGCTGCCGTGTCCTACTTCTTGGAGAAGGGCTACCAGCCGCAGGCCTTGCTTGTTTATTTGATGTCCATCGCCAACTCCAATTTTGAAGAATGGACATCCGCCAACAAAACCTACGACTTCTCGAAATTCGCATTCCGCTTGAAGAAAATGTCCTTGGATGGCGCTTTGTTCGATCAAGATAAGCTGAATTACTTCGGTAAGGAAATGATCGCCAAGACGCCGCTAGATACGCTCTTTGCTTCGGTTAAGGAGTACGCGGAGAAATACGATCGCCCCTTCTTCGAGAAAATCGAAGCGAACGAGGCGTACTTCAAAAAGATCCTCAATATTGAGAAAGATCGCAAAAATCCCCGCAAAGACTATGCGAAATACTCGGACATCTATCCTTTGGTGAAGTTCTTCTATAAAGATGAATACGAGAAAATCCTAGCAAACCCCCTTCCTTTCAATCCTTCTTACTCGAAAGAAGAAATCGTTTCTTTACTCAGCGATTTCCGCGATAAGATGCTCTTTGGAACCGACGAGAACGTTTGGTGGAATTCCATGAAGGACATCGTCTCCGCCCATGGCTTCGCGATCTCCAACAAGGATTACGCCGAGCATCCGGAGAACTACAAAGGGAACGTCTCCGATGGCTCTGAGGTTCTCCGCGTCGCCATCACCGGGGCGAAGGATTCCCCCAACCTCCACGAGATCCTGGAGATCTTAGGCAAAGAGGAAGTCGTCGCTAGAATCAACCAGACGATTGCCGTCCTCAACAAATAGTTCTTGCATATCATCCGCGGGAGTGGTTAAATTCATCTCGCGGTTATGGCCCCATGGTCAATCGGTTAAGACGGGACCCTCTCAAGGTCCAATGCCTGGTTCGACTCCAGGTGGGGTCACCAAGCCAAACAAGAAGCCCCGCGGAAGCGGGGTTTTTTATGCTTAGAGGTTTTCCAGAATTTGGGGCAAGGAAGCGAAGTCCTGAAAGTATCCTGCGGGGCGTTGCTCGCGGATTTTCTTTTTGTCTCCATAGCCCGGCTCGAAGATTAGGCAGGGGATTTTGTTGTCTTTTGCCCCTTGCGCGTCGAGTTCCGTATCTCCGACCATGATCGCATCTTTTTCGATTGCGTTTTCTCTTAGGCAATCGGAGATGATTTCCCCTTTCGTGGATTTGCGCCCGTCCTGGCTAGCGCCGTAGACGCCGTCGAAATAGGCGAAGAGCCCAAAGTGTTTGAGAATGTCGATGGCCAAGGAGCGTCCTTTGCAGGTGCAGACGTAAAGGCGATGGCCTTTTCCTTTGAGGGATTTCAGCACGCTTTCCACGTTTGGGTAAAGACGGGCGAGGTATTTCCCGTTTGTCTGATACTGGAGGCGATAGGTATCCACTGCCTTTTGGATGTCGTCTTCTTTCACCCCGCATAGCCGAAAGCAATCGCCTAGGGGTGGGCCGATGAAGAAGTCCAGATCCTTTTCCGGGATCACGGGGTATCCGAGCTTCTTCAACGTGAAACGCGCGCAGGATTTGATTCCGGGTGCGCTGTCTAGAAGGGTTCCGTCCTGATCGAAGAGAATCGCTTTTGCCATGGGTATGATTCTAACTTCTTCCCCCTTTTTCTTCACCCGTTTCCGCGATTCGGGGTTGAGTTTATAATTCTTTGGCCATGCAAAGCCAATTTTCTAGAACCGAGCTGCTCTTGGGGCAGGATGCGTTGAGAACCCTTTCGGAGAAAAGGGTCGCCGTTTTTGGGATTGGGGGAGTCGGAGGCAACGCCGCCGAGGCCTTGGCCCGATCCGGGATCGGGGAATTGGATTTGATCGATAACGACGAAGTTTGCCTTTCCAACATCAACCGTCAGGTCTTTGCGACCTTGGATGCGGTGGGGGAGAAAAAGGTCGATGCGGCAGAAAGACGCCTTGCAGGGATTTCCCAGGAACTTGTGGTTCATAAACATTGCTGCTTCTATCTCCCAGAAGAACGGGGGGATATCGACTTTTCCCAGTTCGATTACGTGGTGGATGCCCTTGATACGGTTTCCGCGAAGATCGATATCGTCCTGCAGGCGAAGAGAGCGGGGATCCCCGTGATTTCGGCCTTGGGCTGCGGCAACCGAACCGACCCGAGCAAACTGAAAGTCTGCGACATTTCCGAAACCAGCGGAGACCCTTTGGCGAGGGTTGTTCGCCGCGAGCTTCGGAAAAGGGGCGTTTTTTCATTGAAAGTCGTCTTCTCCGAAGAGCTGCCCGTCCGCCCGCTTGGACTTGATCAGATTGATTCCGAAGGGGAAAAGCCAAGGAGGAAAAGCCCTCCGGGATCGACCGCCTTCGTCCCTCCGGTTGCCGGAATTCTGATCGCCCATCAAGTCGTCATGGATTTGACTTCTTGGACAAAAGAGGGGAGGAGCATGCCCTCGAAGCAAGCTTTGGAGGCTTTGGAAGAAGAAAGAAAGACCTTTTCTAAGGGGCAAAAACGGGTCGGATGAAGCCCGTGTTGAGAAAACAATCGAAAAAACGGATAATTGCTACATTATGATTTTGACGAGCATCCTTTATCTAATATCCCTGTCAGTGTCTTTGGCCGCCGCTTATTTTCTTTCTGCCTATAACGCTTACTTTTGGTTCCTCGTGTTGCCTTTCTGGTTCGTTTCCTTCTACCTTTGCTTCGGGCTTTGGGTTTTGCTCCTGATCCTTTGGGGGCCATTTATCAAAAACAAGGCGGCGCCCGAACGCCCGAATCGGTTCTACGTTGGCATAATCCACCAAACGATCGTCACTTTCTTTTGGGCCATGAATATTCACGTTCGCGTCCGCGGCGCCAGCAAAATCCCTTCCCAGAAGGTCCTCTACGTCAACAACCACATCTCGAACTTCGACCCCATGGCCATGATCGCCGCTTTCCGCGGGCCCTTATTGGCCGTCACGAAGCCCCAAAACTTCAGCTTCCCGATCGCAGGGCCTTTCATCAAGCAAGCGGGTTTCGTACCCATCAACCGCGAAGACGCAAAAGAAGGCGGGAAAGCCATCAACCGCGCGAGCTCTTATCTAAGCGAAGGGATCTGCGACGTTGAGATTTGCCCCGAAGGGACGAGGAACAAGACCAATCAGACCCTCCTCGAATTCCACGCGGGGTCCTTCCGAGCCGGCATGGATGCCCATGCTCCCATCGCCATCGTCGCGGTGAAAGGCACCAAGGAAATCAAAAAGAGAGCCCCCTTTCTCCCTTGCTTCGTCTATTTGGATGTTCTCAAGGTCCTTGAGCCAAAGGAATACGAAGGAATGACCACGGTCCAGGTAAGGGATTTGGCCTACCATTTGATCAAAAACGACTTAGAAGGGAGTTTGATGTATGAACTACCTGCTTTTTAACAGCCGATCCAATGCCAACGAAGGCGAAAAGGAAGCAAAAACCGCCCTAGAAAAACTGTCCGAGAAATACGGGGATTTTCAATTTTTGGATTTGATTTCTTTGCAAAAGGCCGATTTTCTCTCTTCTTTGAAACCAGAGGATATGGTCGTCGTCGCCGGTGGTGACGGAACGCTAAACCATCTAATCAACGACATCGAAGACGCCCCGATCCCGGAGAAGCTTTATCTACTGCCCGTTGGCACGGGGAACGATTTCCTCAACGACATCAAAGGCGAATCGCTAAACGAAGACGGCCTCGTTCCGCTTGCCCCTTACTTGGGAAAGCTCCCCGTCGTTGAGACGATGGGGATCAAGCGTCGCTTCCTCAACGGCATCGGATTCGGGATCGATGGGGAATGCTGCGTGAAGGCCGAAGAGATGGTGAAAGCCGGGCAAAAGGACATCAACTATGGCGGCATCACCGTTCAGCTGCTGATGAATGGCTATATCGCCCCTGAGGCCAAGGTGAAGATCGACGGCGAGGAATTCTCCTTTAAGAAGGTTTACATCGCCGCTGGCATGAATGGGCGTTTCTACGGAGGCGGCATGGAGGTCGCCCCGATGCAAAAGCGTGGGGACGGAGAGCTCACCTTCGTCTGCGTACACGGGGCTGGAAAGCTTCGCACGCTGCTTTTGTTCCCCTCTTTGTTCAAAGGGACGCACATCAAAAACAAAAAACTCGTCTTCGCCAAACGTGGGAAAACCATCGAAGTCGAGTTCTCCCGACCGACTGGGCTTCAGATCGATGGCGAGGTCGTGAAAGACGCGACTTCCTACAAAGTGTATTTCCCTGAGGATTGAGCTTATGAGGATCCCTCCTTTCCTTGTCAAAGGCGATTCCATTTCTTTGGCTGCGCCTTCTTTCGGCGCGGCAAGCGAACCGTATCTCACCCGCATGAACGCTTCCTTGGCCAATCTGAGAAAGCTGGGCTTCAACCCCGTTGTCGGCCCCAATGTCTTTCGAGGCGACGGCATTGCCGGAAGCGCCTCCCCAAAAGAAAGGGCGACAGAGATCAACGAGGCCTTCGCCTCTTCTTCCAAAGCCGTCTTTTCCGTCGGCGGGGGAGAAACGATGGTCGAGATTTTGCCTTACGTCGACTTCGAAGCCATCTCCAAGCTGCCTCCGAAGTTCTTCATGGGCTATTCCGACAACACCAATTTGACCTTTCTTCTTCCGACCCTTTGCGATACTGCTTCCGTTTATGGGCCTAACGCGGCTTCCTTTTACGCCCTTCCCCTTCGCTGCGCCGAGAAAGACGCGATGGGGTTGATGGAAGGAAAGCGGGAATTCCTTGGTTACCCAAAATATTCCATCTCCCAAAACAACCCTTCCGCCCCGCTGCGGAGATATAGCCTCACCCAAAGGAAAATCATCGAGCCTGTTCAATACGATGGCCCTTTTCAAGGAACTCTCCTCGGTGGCTGCCTCGATTGCCTAGTCACCCTTTGTGGCACTCGCTTCGACAAGGTGAAGGAATTCGCGGCGGCCCATCCGGAAGGGATCGTTTGGTTTTTGGAATCCTGCGATTTGAATGCCATCTCCATTCGCAGGGCCCTTTTCCAACTGAAAGAAGCGGGGTGGTTCGATCATGCGAATGGCTTCTTGATCGGAAGACCGCTTCATCCGGAGGAATGCTTCGGGACGACCGCGCGGGAATCTTATCTCTCTTTGCTCTCGGAATTCGGAAAGCCGATTCTCTATAACGTCGACCTCGGTCACGTGCCTCCTTCGCTCCCTCTTCTCTGCGGAGCGGAAGCCGAGATTTCCATGGTGGAGGATAACTTCCGTATCCATTATCTATACTGATTCGATGAAGACGATACTTTCAAAGAAAAACCTAGACATTGTACGAAAATAAATAAAGATTTTTGCCCGAAAAAGCGCCTTTGGAATAAAATTTTGAACGTTGTTTTTTGAGAAAGGTCCGCGGCAAAGCGGGTGGTTTTATGGACACGAAATTCATTTTCGTCACGGGCGGGGTCGTCTCCAGCTTGGGGAAGGGCATCTCCGCCGCATCGGTCGGCCTGATTCTTCGGAAAAGGGGCTTCAAAGTCTTCACGATGAAGTTCGATCCCTATCTGAACGTCGATCCCGGCACGATGAGCCCTTATCAGCACGGGGAAGTCTTCGTGACCGATGATGGGGCGGAGACCGATTTGGATTTGGGCCATTACGAAAGGTGGCTGGACATCAATTTGACCAAGGAGGCTTCGGTTACTTCTGGGAAGATTTACAGTTCCGTCATCGAGAAAGAACGCCACGGCGACTATCTTGGCGCCTGCGTCCAAGTCATCCCTCATGTCACCAACGAGATCAAATCAAGGCTGCTGGACGCGGCCAAGGCTTCCGGAGCGGAAATCGTCATCGCCGAAATCGGCGGGACGGTGGGGGACATCGAATCGCAGCCGTTCCTAGAAGCAATCCGCCAGGCCCGTCTTCAATTCGGCTACGACAATACCTTCTTCCTTCATAACACCCTCGTCCCGTACCTTAAGACCTCGGGCGAAACCAAGACGAAGCCGACTCAGCACTCGGTGAAAGAGATGGCTTCTTTGGGCTTGCAGCCGGATGCGATCATCCTCCGTTCGGAGGTCCCTTTGGACGACCACACCAAAGAGAAGGTCTCCCTTTTCTGCAACGTTCCGCTTCAGGGCGTTTTCGAATGCGACGACGCCCCGGTCATCTATGAGCTTCCGGAAAAACTCCATGAGCAGGGGATCGATGATTACATCCTTTCTCATTTCCGCCTTCCCACGGAAGGAAATGAGCCGGACTTAAGCGACTTCGTCTCCCTCTCGGAGAAAATCAAAAACCTGAAGGAGAAAGTCACGATCGCTTTGGTCGGGAAATATGTTGAGCTTCATGACGCTTACCTTTCCGTCTCTCAGGCATTGAAAGCGGCGGGGTATTACCATAACCGCGACGTCGAAATCCGTTGGATCCCCTCTACTGAGGTGAAGCCAGGGACGGAGGAAGGGTTCTTCTCCGACGTCGACGGCATCTTGGTACCAGGCGGCTTCGGGCACAGGGGGAGCAATGGGAAGAAGCTCGCCATCCGCTTTGCCAGGGAACGCCAGATCCCCTTCCTCGGCATTTGCTTTGGGATGCAGCTTGCGATCATTGAATTCGCCCAGAATGTCTTGGAGCTGAAGGAGGCGAATTCCACCGAGTTCGATTCGGAGACCAAATATCCCGTCATTGATTTCCTACACAACCAATACCAAGGAATCGATATGGGTGGAACCCTTCGCTTAGGAGCCTATGATTGCGATATCCAGCCGGGGACGCTCGCTTACCAGTGCTATCAAACCGAGCACATCCGGGAGAGGCATCGCCACCGTTATGAATTCAACAACTCGTTCAAGAAGCAGTTCGAGAATTCGGACATGGTCTTCTCTGGCATCAACCCCCAAACGGGATTGGCCGAGATCATTGAGTTGAAAAATCATCCTTTCTTCATCGCTGCTCAATTCCACCCCGAGTTCACATCTCGCCCTCTTCGCCCGAATCCTTTGTTCCGCGAATTCATCGGCGCTGCGATCAAATTCCACAAATAATCTCTTTTCTGAAGTAAAGGGGGCCTGCGGGCCCTCTTTTTTAAAACATTCGAGACGTGGAAGCGTTTTTTTGGAAAAAACGATGCTGAGGGTGAGTGGAGAAAAAAAGGTTGCCCATCAGCGTAAAAAAGACAAAATGCCCTGAAATAGGGCATCCGTGTAGTTGTTTTTTACAACGCGTCTTCATTTTCTGCTTCCGTCACTATCAAAGACCGAAATTATTTCCAAGGAGCCGGAAAAGGCAAAAACCTTAAATTTTTGTTTCCGATTCCCTTCAATAATGGGTTTTTGCGGGCTTTTCGTTCTTGTTTTTCTAAAGAAAAGTGACATAAAATCAAAGCGTCTTTCATAAAAGGAGATAAAAGCTATGAAAAAGACCGTTCGTGGCCTGACAATCGCAGCCGTTGTGATGATGGTTGTCGGGATTGTGATGTTTGGCATTACCCCCAAACTCCTCCAGGTTTCCGGAAGCGACGTTGTGTTTGGAACTCGCGCGCTTCTGACCGCCTTCCCCGAAAAGGTGATGTCCTTGTTCAACCCCCCGTTGGGCCTTGCCTCATGGGCCGTCCTTGGCGTATTGGCCTTCGTTCTGGTCCTCTTCGTTGTTCACATCATCGTCATTTGCGTGAACAAGAGGCCGAGCGGTTTGGCCGTGGCGATCTTCTTCTTGCTGTTTGGCGCAGTCTTCGCCGCCCTTTGCGTCATCGTTTTCCTTCCCAACTACATCGCCGAGTACAAAGGGGTTCGCTATGAAGGAACCATTCCGTTCCTCTCTTTCTTCCTTGCTTGCTATAAGAACGAATCGATCAACTTCCCCCTTTATTGGCTGATCATCGTCTTCGCCGAAGCCGGCATCACCGCCCTTGGCTTCCTCTTCTTCGTCATCGCCGACATCGCGGATATGGTTTATTTGGCCCAAACGCCGAAAGCGGTGAAGAGGGAATACGCCAAAGATTCCGCCCAAGCAAATGACATCGTCATCGTCCACGACGAGAATTCCACCGGCCCGACGCCGACCCCGGAAGAGATCCGCGACATCATGCACGACGAGATGAACAAAGCCTCCGCTAAGCCCGCCGCCGCTGAAGAAGAATATAAAGGCAAGACCGTTTCCTCCATCGAAAGCCCGCGCTCGGACGTGCCCGCGACCTCCACTGCCATCTCCGGCCCGCTTCTAGTCCAATACATCAACACCTATTCCCCGGCGCAAAGCGCTGGCGTCGGCGAAAGGCGCAGCTCCGTTCCTTTGTCCGAAATCCAAGAGAATATGACCGGAGAAAAATCGCTGAAAGCGGAAGACATCCGGAAAATCGTCAAAGAAGAGCTTGATTCGCAAAAGAAAGAATCCTCCTCCCAGCCTCTCATCGTCACGGTCCCCGCGCCCGCGAAAGAAGAGGAAAAGAAAGAGGAAAGCAAATCCTTAACCGCCGAGGACATCCGCTCCATCATCGGAGAGGAGCTCAAAGGGTATCTTGCCAAAGAGAAAGAGGAAGAGGCGGATCCCGAAGAAGAGCCCGTCGTCGTGGAACCCGCCCCCGAGCCGGAGCTATCCGCCGAGGACATCCGCTCCATCATCCGCGAGGAGCTCTCCGCCGAGAAGAGCGCCCAAGAAGCCGCTTTAGCCGCCAAAAAAGCGGAAGAGGATAAGCGCCTTGAGCAGGAGGCTATCCAAAAGGAGGCCGAAAAGCGCCATCAGTGCGAAATTGAGGAAGCCAAGGCCAAAGTCGCGGAGGAAATCCGCCTCGCCATCGAAACCGAAAAGGAAAAGGTGAAGCAGGCCGAGGCTGCTCAGAAAGAAGCCGAAGCCCGCGCGGAAGAGGAGAAGCGCAACGCCCTTACCGCGGATCAGATCCGTCAAATCATCTCCGAAGAGCTCTCCCGCAAGGCAGAGCCCGTGAAGGAAGAGAAACCTGAGCAGCTGACCGCCGAGGACATCCGCGCCATCATCGCGCAAGAGCTCAAAAGCGTTCAGCCCGCTGAGCCCAAGCAACCCGCCGCCCCGGTGACCATCATCGTCCGCGAACCGGTTGAGCAGCCCGCCAAGCAACCGGAGTCCAAGCAGACCGTCCAAGAAGAGGCCCCGGCCCCCGTTCAGATCGTCGAAGAAGCGAAGGACGAAGAGAAAGCCCCCGAACCTGAGCCCGTCAAAGAAGAGCCTTCCGAGCCGGCCGCCGAAGAAACCATTCCGGCCGCCGAGGAAGAGCCCGCCCCCGGATTAAGCGGCGAGGAAGAAGGAGACGAGCCGAAGAAAAGGGTCGTGGGACAGATCAATCCCAATCTCCCTCCCCACGAGAAAATCATCCGCATCCCCTTCCCAGAACGTATGGAAAGTGCAGACGACGAGCTCAAAAACCACTACAACGAGCTGAAAAGCGAAGTGATGAGCTACGGCGTCAAAAGCCGCGTCTCCAACTCCGGCGACACCTTCCGCCTGCACAAAGTGACCTTCCTCAAGATCACCATCGCCGGCAAAGGGTTGAAGCTCTACTTCGCCCTCGATCCGAAGGACTACGCCAATACGACCCTTCCGATTCAGGACGCCGGGCACAAAGGGACTTACAAAGACATCCCCTTGGTGTTCAAAGTGAAGAGCGACCTCTCCTTCCGCCGCGCCAAGCAGCTGATCGCCGACGTTATGGCCAAAAACAATTTGGTCCAAGGCCAAGTTGAGCAGAAGGATTGGGCTTCCGAACTTAAGAACGCCCAAGCTTCCGACGAGAAAGACGAAGACTGATCTCCGACAACGAAGGCCCGCGCAACCGCGGGCCTTTTTGTTTTGCCCTCTTCTATGCTAGAATCCCTTTCGTCACGAAAGGAAGTGATGCGCCGCCTTATGGATCCCTTAGATTGGGTTTCACTCGCGCTGCTGTTGTTCGCGTTTGTCTTCAGCGGCTTTTTCTCCGCCACAGAAACGGCCTTCGCCTCTTTGAACAAATACCGCTTCAAAGTCCAGGCGGATGAAGGCCGCACAACCGCAAAACTCATCGTCTGGCTTTATAACCACTTCGATTCGACGCTGGTGACCGTTCTCATTGGGAATAACGTCAGCTCGATCATCATTTCCGTTTTATCCACTTCTTTGTTTTTGAAATGGCTTCCGAATTGGAACGAAAACGTCTCCTCTTTGGTCGTATCCATCGTCATGGGTTTCCTCACTTTCCTTTTCGGGGACACGATTCCGAAATACTTAGGCAAAGGGGCTCCCAACGCGGTGGTGAGGTTCACGGTTTATCCTCTGACTTTCTTCTTTGGCCTGTTCTATCCCCTTGGGCTCCTGTTCCGGGGCGTGACGTTCTTGGCGAAGAAGATTTTCCGCGCGAAGCCGACCCCCGAGGTCACGGAAGCCGATTTCGCCTCCGCGGTGGAAGAAGCTGAGGATCAAGGGGAGATCGAAAGCAATGAGTCCGACATCATCCAAGCGACTTTGGATTTCGACGATACCTCCGTTAAGGAAGTCCTTACCCCGAAGTCGAAGATGGCCATGATCGATTTAAAGGGGATCACCAACGAAAAACTCATCGAAGCGATCAAACAGACCGATTTTTCGCGCATCCCCTGCTATGTGGGGAACAAAAATGAGATCGTCGGGATTTTGGTGGTGAAGACCTTTTTGACGGCCTATTTCAAGAACCCAAAAACCAATTGCCTCTCCATGCTCCAAAAGCCTTATTTCGTATCGCCCGGCGTCAAGCTGGATGACTTGGTGGCCGGCTTCCGCGACCGGAAGACCCAAATCGCAATCGTCAAGAAAGACGAGGACGTTTTGGGCATGGTCACGATGGAGGATTGCTTGGAAGAGCTGGTCGGGAAAATCGCCGAGCCGAGGAAGGAGTCCTTATGAGGGAGACTCTGATCGTCGTCTACTGCGTCGCCATCTTCCTTTTGCTTTGCCTTTCCGCGACTTTTTCCTGCATGGACATGGCTTATTCTTCCGTTTCCCTTCCTAGTTTAAAAGAAGCCTCAAAGAAGAGCAAAAAAGCGCAAAAAGCCTATTATTTCGCCTCTCATTACGAAGAAACCATCGTTGCTCCATTGTTTGGGAATTCGGTCGTGAACATCCTTGCCTCTTCTATTGGGACCCTGCTTTCCGCTCAGCTCGCCCCGGACGACCCGGAGCTTGCCTCGCTCCTTGTTTCGGGGGTAATGCTCCTTTTGATTCTGACCTTCGGGGAGATTCTTCCCAAAGTCGTCGGCAAGAGTTACTCCTTGTCTTTGTCCCTTGGCTTTGCCTATCCCCTTTCCTTCATGCGGTTTGTTTTCTACCCTGTCGTATTTATCTCCCGTTGGTTCGCCGGCCTGCTCACCAAACCTATTTTGACCAACGACGCGGTGGTGGACGCGGAAGAAGATGCCCCCAGCGACGAAGAGCTTCAGGAAATGGTCAACGCCATCCAAAAGGAGGGGATCATCGATTCGAAGTCAAAAGAACTCGTCTCCAATTCCATCGAATTCATCGACACCTCTGCCTATGAAATCATGACCCCGAGGATGAAAATCGAAGGGATCGCCTATGACCAAAACCTGAACTCCTTCGTCAAACTTGAAGGCGCCTTCCGTCACTCCCGCATCCCCGTCTACCGTCACGATTACGACCACATTTTGGGCTACATTCCCGTCAAATCCCTTCTTCGCGCGATGCTATACGATTCCGATCTTTCGATCGAAGAGCTGATGCACCCGGTCCTCAGCGTGCCTCGGACGATGGAGATTTCCTCCATATTGTCGCTGATGAAGAAAACCCACATCCACCTCGCCATCGTGAAAGACGAGTACGGCGGAACCGAAGGGCTTTTGACCATGGAGGACATCTTGGAAGAGCTCGTCGGAGAGATCTACGATGAGGGCGAAGTCGTGCAATTGGATATCCAAAAAACCCCGAAGCGGAACGTTTACTTGGTCCGTGGGGGAATGGACATCGATGAGTTCTTCAAGAAATTCCATCTTTCCAAAACCGAACTCGACGAGGATTACGAAACCGTTTCCGGTTGGATCAACGATCGCCTTGGCGGCTTTGGGAAGGAAGGGGACCATTTCGAATTCGGGCCCCTTTCGGTGAAAGTCAAAAAAGCCTCCCCCTACACCGTCGTGCAAGCGGAGGTCACTTATCACCCTCGGAGGAAGCTTAGCTGAGCTTAGAAAGCTCGGCTTGGTAAAGCGCGTAGATTTGCTTCGCGATGACCTCAATCGGACGGGAGTCCGTATCGATGATGAAATCGACTTTGCCAACGTTAGAAGGGGCGAAGGCGACTTCATCGTTTTCGATCCGGGATCGGATCGCCTCTTCGCCATCGCCTCTTCCGCGCATCCTCTGCTCGCGGGTTTGCTTGTCCGCCCGCAGCAAAAAGGAAATGACCCGCTTGTTCTTCAAAGCTTGGAAGGCTTTCAAGCCGTTGGGATCGACGACCACGCAGCGATCGTCGGCGACTTGGTCTTTTGAGCAACCGTAGAAGTGGTTGTTGTAGCAGGTGGTCTCCACGAAGCAGTACCGCGATTTCATCTGCAGGAAAATCGCCTCAGGCACGAAGAAGTAATCGACCCCATCCTGTTCCCCCTCGCGTTTGTCGCGCGAGGTGTGGGTGATGGCTTTCTTGATTCCATAATGGGAGGCGAGGTATTTGGCGATTTCCGTTTTTCCCGAAGCGGAGGCCCCAACTAAAATAATCATCT
>DCMK01000056.1:3469-11078 GCA_002321395.1 Caryophanales bacterium UBA1624 | reverse complement strand
AACATCCTTTCCTTCGCGGGGGAGGTCAAAGAGGAAATCGCCCGCCATTCCGTGGAGGACTCCGCCATCCGGAGCTTGCTTTCCTCTTTCGCCAAAACTTCTGGAGAAATTCATATCTCCGGAGGGAAGGAGGAGCTCGACCTTTCCACCGAGAGGGCAAACGTGGCCAAATTCCTTTATTTGGCGGTGCGCGAGGTTTATGGGGTGAGCCCCCGATTCGCCTATACCAAAGGAATCGGCTTTCGCAAGAGGGTCAAATACCATTGCTTGGTCCCCGAGGCGGAGTATATCCTCTCCGACTTGCAAGTCGATTTCCTCTCCGGGAGGCTCCCCAAGGCGCTGACTTCGACCCCGGAGCAGGCCGCGGCCTATTTGTCCGGGGCTTTCTTGGCCTCTGGATCCGTCAACGACCCCTCCAGCAGCAACTATCATTTGGAAATCGCCCTCTCCGACCCGACTTATGCGAATTGGATCTCCCATTTGATCAACCGCGTCTCCTCCCATACCTTCACTTCCAAAGTCGCCAAGCGGCGGAACCAGTACATCGTCTATTTGAAACGGAGCGATCAGATTTCGGATTTCTTGGTCCTGATCGGGGCCCCGGAGTGCTGCTTGAAGTTCGAAAACGTCCGCGTCGACCGCGATTTCGCCAATATCGGCAACCGCCTGAGCAATTTGGATGGGGCCAACCTCTCCAAGACTTTGAAAGCCAGCCAAAAACAGGTCGATGCGATCGAATACTTCGTCTCCCGGGACGGGTGGCAGCATTTCGACAATCCGAAGAAACGCCTTTTGATGGAGCTGAGGATGGAACATAAGGACGCCAGCCTCGACGAGCTCCGCGAAATGCTTTCGGAGCGCCTTGCGAGCTCCGTTAGCAAAAGCAACGTCAACCACCTGTTCCGGAATTTGCTTCTTGAATACGAGAAAGAAAGGGCCAACGATGGGAAAAAGCAACAGCCCGGCCGATGAGCTTTCCCTCTTCCGCCAATTGGGGATGCGCATTGCTTTCCTAAGGAAGAAACGAGGGCTGTCCCAATTGGATTTGGCGCTTGCTTCGGGGGTGTCGAAGAACTATCTGAGCGATTTGGAGAACGGGCGGAGGAACCCCAGCGTTCTCCTTTTGCAGCGCATCGCCTCCGCCTTAGGAGTGTCATTGGAAAAGCTCTTCCAAGGGATCGTCCCCCTCGAGGTTTTGCTGCGTTGAAATCGTTTCCCGAAATGCCGGTTTCTCTCCTTTCGTTCCTTGCTTTCCAACCACGCGCGCACTTTGTATAATACGAACGCAGTTTCATGAAGGAGGACTTAAAACACATGTCCATCAAACTTGCAATCAACGGGTTTGGCCGCATCGGCCGCCTCGCGTTCCGCCGCGCCTATGAGATGAACAAGGAAGCCGGCAAGGAAATCTTCGAAGTCGTCGCGATCAACGACCTCGTCGATGCCCCGACCCTCGCTTATCTTCTCAAGTACGACACCACCCATCGCACCTGGAACAAGGATCTCATCTCCGCCGACGAGACCAACATCATCTTCGACGGCCACAAGATCCCCGTCCTCGGCCAGAAGGATCCCCACGATCTCCACTGGAAGGACTATGGGGTTGACCTCGTCTTGGAGTGCACCGGCCGCTTGAAGAGCCACGAAGACGGAGACGTCCATATGGAAAACGGCGCCAAAGGCGTCATCATCTCCGCCCCTTCTTCCTCCAAAGACATCCCGACCTATGTCTTCGGCGTCAACACCGATAAGCTCACCGCTGATCAGACCATCATCTCCGGCGCTTCCTGCACCACCAATTGCTTGGCTCCGATGATGAAAGTCCTCAACGATAAGTTCGGCGTCGTCGGCGGCACCATGACCACCGTCCACGCTTACACCAACGATCAGCGCATCCTCGACCTCGCCGGCAAGAACATCCGCCGTTCCCGCGCCGGCGCCGCCAACATCGTTCCGACCTCCACCGGCGCCGCCAAGGCCGTCGGCAAAGTCATCCCCGAACTCAATGGCAAGCTCAACGGCAATGCCATCCGCGTCCCGGTCACCGATGGCTCCATCTGCGACTGCACCCTCCTTTTGAAGAAGGACGTCACCGTTGAGGAAATCAACGCCGCCATGAAGGAAGCCTCTGAGGGCGAACTCAAGGGCATCCTCGGCTACAACGATGAAGAAATCGTCTCCTCCGACATCCTCGGCAGGACCGAAGGCTCCATCTTCGATGCCACCCTCACCATGCTCATCCCCGCGGAAGATAAGGTGTTCGTCAAAGTCGCCTCTTGGTACGACAACGAATACTCCTTCACCTGCCAGATGATGCGCTTGGCGAAGAAGTACGGCGAAATCCTCGGCGCGAAGTAATCCAAACCGCAGAACGGGCTCTCCGAAAGGAGGGCCTTTTTCGTATTGGGAAATCGGTAAAGGTTTTGGGGATTCCGTTCCCATGCTATCATTAGTTGAAGCACCCTTACGGGTGCTACAATGTCGACCATAAGCAAAAGGAGTGCAAAAATGCTTACTGTTGAAGATCTGAAGAACCTGAACGGGAAAAAGGTTCTCGTCCGCGTCGATTTCAACGTCCCCCATAAGGGAGAACAAATCAGCGACGACAACCGCATCACCGCCGCCATCCCGACCATCGCCCGGCTTTTGAAAGAGGGCGCCCGCGTCGTTTTGATGTCCCACCTCGGGAAAGTGAAGTGGAAAGACATCAAAAAGGGAAAGGCCACGATGGAAGACATCGAGAAGCAGATGAAGAAGAACGACCTCTCGATCGTCCTCAACCCCTTGAGGGAAAAGCTCGCCGCCGCTTTGGGACATGAGGTCAACGTTTCCTTCTGCAAAGCCACCTCCGGAGAAGAGCTCTCCAAGGCCATCGCCGCTTTGAAGGACGGGGAAGTCCTCTTGATGCAGAACACCCGCTACGAAGCCGGGGAAGAGGCCAACGATCCCAAATTGGCCGAAGATTGGGCCAAAAACGCCGACGCCTTCGTCATGGACGCCTTCGGATCCGCCCACCGCGCCCACGCTTCCACCTATGGCGTTCCCGCGATCCTCGCCAAAGAAGGCAAGCCCACCGCGGTCGGCTACTTGATGGAAAAGGAAATCAAGAACCTCGGCCGCTGCGTCAACCCGACCGAAGACGAACGCCCCTACATCGCGATCTTGGGTGGCTCGAAGGTTTCTTCCAAAATCGAAGTCATCGATTCCTTGCTGAAGAAATGCGACAAGATCCTCATCGGCGGAGGCATGACCTATACCTTCAAGAAAGCCATCTTCGGGATCGACGTGGGCTGCTCCATCTGCGAGGACGACCAATTGGATTACGCCCGCAAATGCTACGCTACCGGCAAGATCATGCTCTCGGTCGACACCGTTTTGGTCAAAGGACTCGATTTCGATGATTTGAGCAAAGCCCCTGAGGACGTCATCCTCTTGGACGGGAACGACAAGAACTTCCCCGAAGGGTATGAAGGCGCCGACATCGGCCCGAAGACCCGCGAACTTTACAAGAAGGAGATCGAAAAGGCCAAGACCATCTTCTGGAATGGCCCGATGGGCGTGTTCGAGAACCCCGCCCTTCAGGCTGGCACCAAAGCCATCTGCGAAGCGGTCGCCGAAGCCACCGGGAAAGGCTCCTTCACCGTCATCGGCGGCGGGGATTCCGCCGCGGCGGCGAAGATCTTCGGATACGCTGACAAATTCTCCCACATCTCCACCGGAGGCGGTGCCTCGCTTGAATTGATCCAATACGACGGCCACCTCCCTGGAATCGACGTCATCGCGGAGGGCAAATGACCATGGCTCGCAAAAAGCTCCTCCTCGGGAACTGGAAAATGAACAAGACCCCCTCCGAGGCCAAGGAATTCGCCCTCGGCTGCTCGGAGATGGTCCACTTTGCCGTCAGTCACGGCATCGACGTCGGCGTCGCCCCGACCTTCGTCTGCTTGCAGACCGTCGTGGAGAACGCCCCCAAGGATTTGATCATCGCCGCCCAGAACGTCAATGAGCACGATCACGGCGCCTACACGGGCGAAATCTCCATCCCGATGCTTAAGGAAATCGGGATTTCGTGGGTGATTTTGGGCCATTCGGAACGCCGCACCTACAACGGGGAGACGTCACTTGCCTGCAACGCCAAGATCAAAGCCCTCCTCGCCAATTCGATGACCCCTGTCTATTGCTGCGGAGAGACGCTTGAGACTTTCGAGCAGGGACAGACCAAAGCCTTCGTCGCCAAGCAGATCGAAGAAGGCTTCGCCGGGCTCAGCAAAGAAGAAGCCGAAAAAGTCGTGGTCGCCTATGAGCCGATTTGGGCCATCGGGACCGGCAAGAACGCGACCAAGGAAATCGCGGAAGACACGATCGCCAGCATCCGTTCCGTCTTAAAGGGCCTCTTCGGGGAACAAACCGCCGAGAAGATCCGCATCCTCTACGGTGGATCGGTCAAACCCAATAACATCGCCGAGTACATGTCCGAAAAGGACATCGACGGCGCGTTGGTGGGCGGGGCTTCCTTGGCCTTGGACTCCTACCGCGGCTTGATCGAGAACTTGGTGAAGTAATGGCTTACGCCTCTTATCCTCAAGGGAAGGGGAGCGGCCCCGTCGGGGCGCGGTTCTCCTCCCCCAATGAGAAAAGCGCCCAGAAGCGTTTGCTGGCGAAATGCTTCGGCTATATGTCGCTTGGGCTCGCCGTCTCCGCTTTGGTGGCGTTCCTGTCTTCGCTTCTATTCGTCTACGTTCTTTCCTGGAGCTGCGATCCTTCCACGGGTGAAATCTCCGGCGCCGCTTTTGTCGGCTATATCGCCGTCATGGTGATCTCCGGGATCGGATTGCTGATCGATGGGATCGTCGTTAATGCGGTGATCGCCAAAAACAAGCGCTCCGCTTGGGTCCCTTACATCATCTACTGCGTTTTGATGGGGGTGTTGCTGAGCTCCCTCCTCATCGCCGGGATCAGCTTCTACACCGTCGCCGAAACCTTCCTCCTCACCTCCTTCGCTTTCTTGGCGATGTTCCTGATCGGGTATTTCTCCAAGGCCAATCTCAATGTCTTTGGGATGGTTTTGGGGATGGCGGCGATGATGTTTCTGCTCTCCGCCTCCTTTTGGGGGATCATGGTCTTGGTCTCGGGGAATTCCTTCCTCTATTACTTCTACGACATGGTCGTCTCCGGCGTAGTGATGCTTATTTCGATCGTGGTGGTTGCCATTGACGCCTATAACATCAAGCGCCTCCTCGCCAACGGAGAGGGGATGAAGAACCTCGCTTTGTTCTGCGCGTATCAAATGTATTGCGACTTCATCGTGATCTTCCTGCGCGTCCTCTACGTCCTCTTGCTCGTTGGGGGCCGGAAAAAACGCTGAGCCGATCTAGGGCGTCCTCCTCCCCGGAGGGCGCTTTTCCTTTTGCCCGCCCTTTCCTTTATAATGGGCTCACCATGGATGTTTCCTTGATCTGCCCCTGCTACAATTCGCTTTCCTCCCTTCCCCGGCTTTTGTCTTCCTTCAAAAACCAAGATTACCCCGGGAGCAAGGAGATCCTTTTCCTCGTCGATCCCAGCCAAGATGGGACGGAGGGGTATCTGAAGAAAGAAGAAAACGCGGAAATCAAAGCCTTTTTCAACGAACAAAGGATCGGCATCGCCCCCTGCCGGGAATTGGGGATCGAAAAAGCCGCGGGCAAATTCATCGGCTTCGTCGATGCGGACGATTATTTGGAGCCCGCCTTCCTGTCCTCCATGGTCGGGGCGATGGAAAAGGAAGGGGCCGATGCCTGCGACTGCTCCTTCTACGTCAAAGAGGAGAAGCGGGAATTCGTCTATCCTTTCCGCGGGGCCGGCGCCGTGCTAAGCCGGAAGAAGGCACTGAAAAGGCTGCTCAACGACGCATCGATGAGGGGATTCCTTTGGTGCAAGATGTTCCGAAGGGAGGTCCTTTGGGAAGGCCCTTCGATCTCGCTCCCCAAGAACCATCTTTTTGAGGACATGGCCTTCTGCTTCGCTTCTTTCTCGAAATGCGCCAAAGTCGTTTGCCTGAGCAAGCCCCTTTACCATTACTCCAAAGAAGCCTCCTCCAGCGCGACCAGCCGGAAGAACCCGAATCGGGCTCAGGAGCACCTGGAAAGCTTCGCCGCGATGCGCGCCTATGCCGACCGCTTCGGGGACCCGACCCTGCAAAAGGTTTTCCGCTCCTCCAAAGCCAGGAGCGCCCTATCCCTTCGCTTTGACTTGCGCCTTTCCAAGAAAGACGGCCTGAGCAAGGGCGAAGCCAAGCGCATCAAAAGGGAATTCTCCCTCTTATATAAGAAAAAAAATCCCGACTTCTCCCGGGGGAGCTGCGCGAATTTGGTGAGCGTTTCCCTCAAAGAAGGGAAGCGAGGATGATAAAGTAGGGTCGCATCCGGGAAAACCGGAAGAAAGGATAAGCCTATGAAATTCTACCGTTGCCCCCACTGCGGAAGCATCGTGGCCAAACTGAACGAAGTCGGCTGCGCCCCATCTTGCTGCGGAGAGCCCATGCTGGAGATGAAAGCCAATACCGGCGATGGAGCCTTCGAAAAGCACGTTCCACAGGTCGAAAGGAGGGGGAATAAAGTCCTCGTTCAAGTCGGATCGACGATCCACCCCATGCTGGAGAACCATTACATTGAGTGGATTTGCCTACGGACCGAGTCGGGATGGCGAATGGAAAATCTTCGCCCCGGCATGGAACCTAAGGCTCAATTCGAACTGCGGGAAAGCGAAAAACCCATCGAGGTTTACGCCTATTGCAACCTCCACGGCCTCTACCTTGCCAAAATCGATTGACGACAAATCCCCTTCGAAAGGAGGGGATTTTTCAAATTTATTCGAAAAACATCCGATCTCATCGAATAAAAATAGCTTTTTAAAGAAAAATTAAAAAAGATGTTGCACGGATGGATAATAGAAGCGTAAAATACATTTCGCACGCCGCGGGAAACCGAGGCGGCGGGGGGCGGCCAGCCCCTCCCGGGATCCGATTCGGGCTTGACCCAGGGTCGGGCGAAGGGTAGAATGGCCGGGCACGCGCGCCCCGGGAGACCGGGCGGCCCATGGCGGCCGGCGCGGCTGATCTTTGAAAACTAGACAGATAGACAACGAACACTTGACGTCGATTCTTAAGTGAATCAAACCAGAGATAGTTCCGGCCGGATCGGCTTTAAAAGCAATCTATTTTTATTCTTTGCTTCATTGAGAGTTTGATCCTGGCTNNCTCAGGATTAACGCTGGCGGCATGCCTAATACATGCAAGTCGAACGAAGCTTTCTTTCACCGAATGCTTGCATTCACCGAAAGAAGCTTAGTGGCGAACGGGTGAGTAACACGTAGGCAACCTGCCCCCGGGACCGGGATACCCAGGCGAAAGCTTGGCTAATACCGGATGACGCCGGAGCCCGCATGGGCTTCGGCTGAAAGGCGCTTCGGCGCCGCCCCCGGATGGGCCTGCGGCGCATTAGCTAGTTGGCGGGAAGAAGGCCCACCAAGGCGAGGATGCGTAGCCGACCTGAGAGGGTGAACGGCCACAATGGGACTGAGACACGGCCCATACTCCTACGGGAGGCAGCAGTAGGGAGTTTTCGGCAATGGG
>DCMK01000056.1:2761-3424 GCA_002321395.1 Caryophanales bacterium UBA1624 | reverse complement strand
AACCCTGACCGAGCAACGCCGCGTGAGTGATGACGGTCTTCGGATTGTAAAGCTCTGTTGCGGGGGGCGAATGGCGGGCGCAGGTAATGGCGCGCGCTCGACGGTACCCCGCCAGAAAGTGACGGCTAACTACGTGCCAGCAGCCGCGGTAATACGTAGGTCACGAGCGTTATCCGGAATTATTGGGCGTAAAGAGTGAGCAGGCGGCTCGCTAAGCCGGGAGTGAAAGCGTGGGGCTCAACCCCATACAGCTCCCGGAACTGGCGGGCTAGAGTGCCTGAGAGGTCAACGGAACTCCATGTGTAGCGGTGAAATGCGTAGATATATGGAAGAACACCGGCGGCGAAGGCGGTTGACCAGCAGTGCACTGACGCTCAGTCACGAAAGCGTGGGGAGCAAATAGGATTAGATACCCTAGTAGTCCACGCCGTAAACGATGATGGCTAGCTGTCCCCGGAAGGGGGCGGCGAAGCTAACGCATTAAGCCATCCGCCTGGGAAGTACGGCCGCAAGGCTGAAACTTAAAGGAATTGACGGGACCCCGCACAAGTAGTGGAGCATGTGGTTTAATTCGACGCTACGCGGAAAACCTTACCAGGGCTTGACATCCCCCCGCTAGCCGCGGAGACGCGGCGAGAATGGGGGTGACAGGTGGTGCATGGT
>DCMK01000056.1:1476-2690 GCA_002321395.1 Caryophanales bacterium UBA1624 | reverse complement strand
CCGCAACGAGCGCAACCCCTGTCGCCAGTTACCATCATTCAGTTGGGGACTCTGGCGAGACCGCCGATGCAAATCGGAGGAAGGTGGGGATGACGTCAAATCAGCATGCCCTTTATGCCCTGGGCCACACACGTGCTACAATGGCCGTTACAGAGAGATCCGATGCCGCGAGGCGGAGGGAATCCCAGAAAGGCGGCCCCAGTTCAGACCGAAGTCTGCAATTCGACTTCGCGAAGGCGGAATTACTAGTAATCGCGGATCAGCATGCCGCGGTGAATACGTTCCCGGGGTTTGTACACACCGCCCGTCAAACCATGAGAGGTGGCAACGCTTGAAGCCGCTGTCCCAACCGCGAGGGGGGAGGCGTCTAGGGCGGGGCCGCTGATTGGGGTTAAGTCGTAACAAGGTATCCCTACGGGAACGTGGGGATGGATCACCTCCTTTCTAAGGGGAAAGTTGCCAGGCCCTTTCGGGCCCTGGCTGTACAAAACGACCGAAATGGCCCGGAGCATCTGGCGCCGAGCGTCCGCTATCTGCCTAGCTTTGAGAGACCAGGAGCCTCTCAGCCACCGCTCTTTGAAAACCGGATATTACATTAACATGTTCTTTCTGTCGTCGTCGCGAGCGAGGCCGGTTTCAAACCGATTTTGGCTCGGATGGCGCAAAACGATCAAAGCAATTACTTAACGTAGCCGATTAACGACGGATTCAATCAAGTTAATCAGGGCGTGCAGCGGATGCCTTGGCACTGGAAGGCGATGAAGGACGCGACTACCTGCGATAAGCGGTGGGGAGCTGGAAGCGAGCTTCGATCCACCGATCTCCGAATGGGGCAACCCCCCCGGCGCGACGCCGGGGACCCGCGGACTCTGTCCGCGCGGGGCGACACCCGGGGAATTGAAACATCTCAGTACCCGGAGGAAAGGAAAGATTCAATCGATTCCGTGAGTAGCGGCGAGCGAAAGCGGAGGAGCCCAAACCGGCCTTGAGCCGGGGTTCGGGCCCGCCATTTAGGCATCGCTTAGAGCCAGCGGAACGGCCTGGGAAGGCCGGCCACAGGGGGTGATAGCCCCGTACGCGAAGGCTCGAGGCGGCCGGGCGGGGTCCCAGAGTACGTCGGGGCACGTGAAATCCTGACGGAAGGCCCGCAGACCATTGCGGAAGGCTAAATACTAACCAGTGACCGATAGCGCACCAGTACCGTGAGGGAAAGG
>DCMK01000056.1:0-1428 GCA_002321395.1 Caryophanales bacterium UBA1624 | reverse complement strand
ACCCCGGGAGGGGAGTGAAAAGAATCTGAAACCGCATGCCCACAACAAGCCAGAGGGCGTTTAAGCCTGATGGCGTGCCTATTGAAGAATGAGCCGGCGAGTTGCGTTAGCGTGCGCGGTTAAGCCGAAGAGGCGGAGCCACAGGGAAACCAAGTCTCAATTGGGCGCCTGTACGCTAGCGTAGACCCGAAGCCCGACGATCTATCCATGGCCAGGACGAAAGCGGAGTAAAATCCGCCGGAGGTCCGAACCGACGTTCGTTGCAATGCCCGCGGATGAGCTGTGGATAGCGGAGAAATTCCAATCGAGTCGGGGGATAGCTGGTTCTCCTCGAAATAGCTTTAGGGCTAGCGTCGCGATCGCCCCCCGGGGGTAGAGCACCGAATGCATGATGGCCGCGCCTAGCGGTACTGAATGCAATCGAACTCCGAATCCCGGGGCGGCAAGTCGCGGCAGTCAGAGCGCGGGAGATAAGTTCCGCGCTCAAAAGGGAAACAGCCCAGACCGCCTGATAAGGCCCCCAAATCGATGCTAAGTGTTAAAGGAGGTGGAGACGCCCAAACAACTAGGATGTTGGCTCAGAAGCAGCCACCATTCAAAGAGTGCGTAACAGCTCACTAGTCGAGTATCTCCGCACCGAAGATTCACCGGGGCTCAAGCATCGTGCCGAATCAGCGGATTTTAGAATCATCTAAAGTGGTAGAGGAGCGTCCCGCGGGGGGCGAAGCCGCACCGGGAGGAGCGGTGGACCGCGCGGGAGCGAGTATGCCGGCGTGAGTAGCGATGAGGGGTGGGAATCCCCTCCACCATTTGACTAAGGTTTCCTGGGCAAGGGTCGTCCTCCCAGGGTGAGTCGGGTCCTAAGGCGAGGCCGAGAGGCGTAGCCGATGGGCGGCTGGTCGATATTCCAGCACACGTGCGCATGCGATGTAGTGACGGATCCGGCCGGCGGCACCCCTTATCGGATTGGGGGCCAAGCCGCGGCGCCGGGGCGCAGGCAAATCCGCGCCCATAAGGCGCCCGGCGAGCGCGAGCGAAAGGGAAACCGAGTAGCGAAGCCCGCCCGAAGGGTCCCGAGAAAAGCTGCTAGCTTAAGTGCGCGCGTCCCGTACCGAGAACGGACACACGTGGTCAAGGAGAGTATCCTGAGGTGAGCGAGCGAACTGTTGTTAAGGAACTCTGCAAAATTGCTCCGTAACTTCGGAAGAAGGAGCGCCCCCGCGAGGGGGCCGCAGTGAAGAGGCCCAAGTAACTGTTTATCAAAAACACAGCTTTATGCTAAGCCGCAAGGCGACGTATATGAGGTGATGCCTGCCCAGTGCTGGAAGGTTAAAGGGAGGAGTCAGGGGTTCGCCCCGAAGCCCCGATCTGAAGCCCCAGTGAACGGCGGCCGTAACTATAACGGTCCTAAGGTAGCGAAATTCCTTG
>DCMK01000004.1 GCA_002321395.1 Caryophanales bacterium UBA1624 | reverse complement strand
GACAAAAAGAAAAGAGTCCTCATCGTCAAAGGCGGGCCCGGAACCGGGAAATCCGTTTTGGCGGTGAATCTGCTCTGCGCTTTGATCAACGACGGAAGGGAACGCGGCTTCCATTGCGCCTATCTGACCAAAAACTCCGCCCCGAGGAAGGTTTATTTGAAAATGCTTGCAAGGGGCGATCTGAAAAAGCAGGTCGCGGTGGAAGAGCTGTTCCGCTCCCCGTTTGGCCTGCATAGCCTCCCTGAAAATTTCTACGATTGCCTTCTCGTCGATGAGGCCCATCGCTTGGTGAAGCAGATGTTCCGCGATTACGGCGGGGAGAACGAAATCAAGGAATGCATCGCCAGCAGCCTTCTCAGCGTCTTCTTCCTCGACGAAACCCAGCGGATCTCGGTCAAGGACATCGGGAGCGCGGGTGAGATAAGAGCCTGGGCCAAACGGCTGGGAGTCGCGGAGGAGAATGTTTTGGAGGGCGAGGGTTTGACCCTCAAAAGCGAATTCCGATGCAATGGGAGCGAAGGCTATATCGCCTTCCTCAACAACGTCTTGGGCATCGAGGGGAGCGCCAACGAAACCTTTGAAGGCGAAGACTTCGATTTCCGCGTTTTCGATGATCCCTGCCTTCTAAGGGACGCCATTCGGGAAAAGAACAAAGCCCATGGCAAATCGCGCCTGGTCGCCGGATATTGCTACGATTGGAACGTGAAGAACGGATGCGGGGGAGTCGACATCAGCTTGGACGGAGGCAGATTCCAGGCGAACTGGAACGATCCCAATTCCGCCAGGACGCCCCTTTTCGCGATCGATCCATCGCAAGAGGGATTGGTGGGCTGCATCCACACCGTTCAGGGGCTTGAATTCGATTACGTCGGGGTCATCATCGGCAAAGACCTCCGCTATGAAAACGGGGAGGTCATCGCCGACCCAAGCATGGTCTCCAAAGACGACAACTCCTCCGGCATCCGCAAATGCAAGGACAAAGCGCTGGCCGATCGCCTGATCCGCAACACGTACAAGGTCCTTTTGACCCGCGGGCAGAAAGGGTGCTACGTCTACTGCGAAGACCCCGCCCTCCGGCAATACCTCAAAAGCAAAATCGAAAAGGCGGGGCAATAGGCTCTCCGCAAGAGAATGGGCTAAAAATTGAGTATTTTGTGTGCCTAATCTACTTTTTGGGCCATTGGTGGATTAAAATCGGATGACCTAATCTTATGGAAAACAACTTCTTCTCCTTGGAGTTCGGGTCCAAGATCGAATCCAGCCCCGTCCCGCTTGCCCTGTTCGAGGTAGAGCTGAGGAAACTCACCCCCGTATGCTTCAGCAGAGGGCTGCTGGAGGATCTCTCCTTCAAGAAGGAAGAAGCCCTCCAACGCTTCAAAGAGGATCCCCTTTTCCTCCTTCAAAAAAAAGACCGCGGCCCCGTCTCCCGGGCCCTGGAGCTTTTTCTGACCAAGGGAGCTCCCTTCGACGAAGCCCTTTCCCTCAAATTCGGGAAGCACACGACCTATCACGAAATCCGCATTACGGGCAAAGCGGTTTCCTTTTTCCAACGGAAATTCGTCTACTTCCTGTTCATCGATCTGAATCCTTACCTGCAACGCTACTCATCCCCCCGGACGGCTTCCTTGGAGCTCGACAACCGCGCGGTCTTGGTGAAGAAGGAAGTCTATGACGCTCTGACCGGGTTGCCCACGATGTCCTTCTTCTGCGAGCTCGCCAAAGTCGGGAAGCCCTCCATCGAAAGCCGCGGGGAGACCTGCGCGATGCTGGCGTTCGACTACATGGGCATCAAAACGTTCAACCTCAAAAACGGGACCGAGGAAGGGGACGCCCTGATCCGGGGGCTCGGCCGCCTTTTGTCGCTTTCCTTCACGCCCCTTTGCTGCGCCCGCTTCGGGGCCGACCATTGCTACGCCTTCGCCTCCGTCAAGAACCTCGAGCCGACCCTCTCTTGGATCTTCCAGGAAGTCAAAAAGCTCAACAATGGGAATTCCCTGCCGTTGCGCGTTGGGGTCTACCGCATGAAGAAAGGGGAGGGGGAAGCGGTTTTGGACGCCTGCGACAAAGCCAAGTTCGCCTCCGACTTCGACCGGCAGTCCTATTCCTCCCATTTCACTTACTTCACCCCGGAGATGGAGAAATCCATCGCCATGCGCGATTACGTCCTGACCCATTTGGACGAAGCCTTGAGCAAAAACTGGATCCAAGCCTATTACCAACCCATCGTCCGCTCCTCCTCCGGGCAGGTCTGCGCCGAAGAGGCCTTGGCCCGCTGGGTCGATCCTTCTTTGGGGCTGGTGGAGCCCAAGGACTTCATCTCCTGCTTGGAGGAGGCCCACCTCCTTTACAAAATCGACCTCCGGATGGTCTCCCTCATCATCCAGGATTTCAAAACCAAGCAGCGCCTCGGTGTCCCCCTCCTCCCGGTTTCCATCAACCTCTCCCGC
Organism: Caryophanales bacterium UBA1624; assembly: GCA_002321395.1. GTDB lineage: Bacteria > Bacillota_I > Bacilli_A > RFN20 > CAG-826 > Alloenteromonas. The sequence continues at coordinate 7,717 of DCMK01000004.1, read as the reverse complement.
TTCGATTTCGAGCAGGGCGATATGGTGGGGGAGATCGTTAAGCTCCTCCAGGAAGGGGGCTTCCCGCCGACCCTAGTCAACATCGAGATCACCGAAGCCGTCGCCGGGCGCGACCCGGGGTTCATCCGAAGGCAGATCGAGCGTTTCCACAAAGCCGGCTTCAAAGTTTGGATGGACGATTTCGGGGCGGGGTATTCCTCTCTCAACGTATTGAGCGACTTCGACTTCGATTTGGTGAAGTTCGACATGAAGTTCATGGCCAGCTTCCCCGCCAACCCGAAGTCCGCGCCCCTGCTGTCCTCTTTGCTTGACATGGCTTCCGCCCTTGGGGTGGATACCCTCTGCGAAGGGGTGGAGAGCCGCGATCAGCTGATCTTCCTCCAAAACCATGGCTGCGATCGCATCCAGGGGTTCTATTTTCAGAGGCCTTTGCCTTTGTCCGAAACCATCGCCAACCGCAGCCGCTTCACCCGCGAATCCCCTTTGGAAGCGCCTTACTTCCAAAAAGTGGGGGAGTTCAGCTTGGAGCACCCCTTCGGCTTCGACGGGTCCACCGGGGCGAAGGCGGGGATCCTGGAATACCAAAACGGGAAATTCCACCTTCTCCGCTCCACCCAGCCTTATCGGGACGCCTTAGAGAAGGCCGGCTTGATCAACTTCTCTTCCTTCTCCAAAACGCGCCTCCCGTTTTTGAAGGAGCCCCCCTCCGCTTTCTGCGACGCGGTCGAGCGTTGCATCGCCTCGGGGAACTATGAGGAAACGCCCCTTTTGGAAAAAGGGTTGGCCACCTACGTCTGCCGGATGAAGGAAATCGCCCGAAGGGGGGACGGTGACCCCGCCTATGCGATTTTGGTCCAGCTGGAGCCATCCAACGAATCCCATCTTCTGAGCACCTTCCCCTTCCCTTCGGCCACGGCGAAGCTCCTCTTCGCCCCCGATGGGGAACCAAGCGACATCCTCTTCCTTTCCTCCACCCCCTTCTTGGACGATTTCCTCTTCCAACGGATGCGGGGCATCGAAGGGAAGAAGCTGTCCGAGCTTGAGCCGGGGTTCGACCCGAAATGGCTGCGTCTTGCCTTGGCTTGCCTGAAGCAGAACCGGGACATCCGCGGGGAGACCCATTCCCGGGCCTATTCGCGGGATTTGGTTTACCGCTTCAGCCCCAAGAAAGGGGAGAAGGACGTCTTCTTCTGCCGGATGTTCGAAATCCAGCCTGGGGAATTCCTCCAAGCCGAGGCCGAGCATCGGCTGCGCGCGGACGACCCCCTTTACAAAGCCAGCGTCTGCTTGCTTCGGAAACAGGGCAAGGAAGGGACCCAAGAGGCCTTGGACGTCCTCCGCAAAGGGCTTGGCTGCCAAGCCATCCACCTCTATGGGGCGTTCTCCTCTTCCTGCTCCCTGCTTGCCTCTTCCTCCTATTTGGGGAAGCCCGCCAAATTCCATTTGGGCGAGGAAGAAACCAAGGCCCTTCTTTCCTGCTGCCGGAAGAACGAAGAAGTGGTGGAGCCTTCCCAAGAAGAGCTTCCCTCCTTCCTCTTATGCCCCCGGACCTTGCTTTGCCCGGTCCGCAGCGCTTCTAAGATCGTCGGGGTTCTGATCTTGGAGGGCTATGCCTCGGATAGAAAAGAGGAGTCCGTCTTCGCCTTGGGCGAACTGGGATCCCTGCTCCTTCCCCGCTTCCAGCAAAAGCAACCCAAAAAGGTGAAGAAGGCGGAGCCCCTTTCCAAAGGGAGGAAAGGAAGCCTCCTCCGCCGGCTGGATGCCCCCTCTTTGGCGGAGAGGGATTGCCTGGAATCCTACAACATGGGCTTTTTGCTGTTTGGCGCACCATTCTTCTGCCTGCTGCTTTTCTTGCTTGCCTATCTAGGGACGAAGGGGAGCTCCTCCTCCGTGGGCGTCGATTTGTTCCTCCTTCCTTCCTATGCCTTGCCCAGGCTGATTTGGCTGAGCGTCTATTTGGCCATAAGCCTTTTCGCTTTCTTCTTTTGCCTGCTGCTGAAGAAAAGGACAATCGCCCCTCCCCATTGGCTGAAGGAGACGGTGCTTTTCGCTTATCTTCTCTCCACCTCCCTGATCGCCACGCTCTTGTCCTGGCAGGAGGATCAGCTCGGCTATCTGAGCTTGGCCTCCGCCTTGTCGATGATGTATCTATCCGCCTCCTTCCGCCTTTCCCCAATCAAATCGACGGCCCTGGTCGGGGCCTCTTCCCTGCTGCTTTGGGTTTTGGTCGCCTTCGTCCCCTGCCTAAGTCAGGAGGGAATCGCCTTATCCGCCCCCTCGAAGATGTTTTGGGCGACTTTGGGAGGGGCCGCGGCCATCTGCCTCTTCCTCGCCTTCGTACTCTACGGCCTTTTCCTCCGCATGCTGCACCTTTCCACGGTGGACCCCCTTACCCAGGCCCGCAACCGGTTCGCCCTCAATTTGGACAAGGACCGCTACTACGGGAAGGATTGTTTCCTCATGGTTCTTGACATCGACGATTTCAAGCACTGGAACGACAGCTTCGGGCACGAGAAGGGGGACGCCTTGCTTTCTTCCTTCGCCTCCTGTCTGATCGAAGCCTTCGGGGAAGAGTCGGTCTACCGCTACGGCGGGGATGAGTTCCTCGTCATCAAGGAGGAGGAACGCGCCTCCTTTTTGAGGAGGAACCAGTCCTTCCGCGAAAAGCTTTCCTCCGCCTTCAAGGGGAACGAAAACGTTTCCTTCACCGCCGGATTCGAGAAAGTGAGCTTCCAAGACGAAGCCAGCTTCTCCTCCGCCGTCTCCGAAGTCGATGCTTTGCTTTACGAAGGCAAAAAAAGCGGGAAAGCCACCGTTGTGGAACGCTAGCTTGCCAAGCGTAAGGGGATGCGGGGCGTTTTTACGCAACGCCTTCTCGCCCTTCCTTCGCTTCGAAAGAACCCCAAATTGCCCCCGCGGAACGCCGGCTTCCCTAGATATCGCCTCCCATTTCCGGTATCATTCCTTCCATGAAGAAACTGCCCTTTTTCCTTTTGCTCCCCCTTCTCGTGGGGTGCTCTTTTTTCCTTCCTTCCCCTTCCTCTTCGGAGACTTCCATGGGGGAAGAGCTTTCCTCCGAACCCATCGGGGGCACTTCGGAGCCATCGTCTTCTTCCGATTCTTGGCAAGGCTCTGCTTCCTCTGAGGAAGAAAGCTCCCAAGAAACCTCCTTCTTCTTCGCCGAGGAAAGGACGTTGGATTTCTATTCCATCAACGATTATCACGGGCAGATCGAGGCCACTTCCTCCTTCCCGGGGATCAAAACGTTGGGGACCTATTTCAAATCCAAAAAGCAAGACGGGGCCATCCTCATCAATTCCGGGGACATGTTCCAGGGCTCTTTGGAAAGCAATTACAATCGCGGCAACCTTCTGACCGACGTGATGAATGAGGCCCATTTCGACGCGTTCTCCTTGGGCAACCACGAGTTCGATTGGGGCAAAGAAGCCATCCGGAACAACAAAAAAAGAAAAGGGAAGGACGGCTATCAAACCCCCTTCCTCTGCGCCAACCTCTACGACTTCGACGGAAGCCAAGAGGGGAGCATCCAACAAAGCGACTTGGGTGGGGAGACTTCCATCGTCTACGCGGACAACGGGCTTAAGGTCGGCATCATCGGGGCGATCGGCAGGAACCAAATCACCTCCATCACCTCCCAATACGTCGCCGATTTGACCTTCAAGGATCCGATGCCCATCGTCAAGACGCTTTCCGACCGGCTGAAGAAGGAAGAGGGATGCGACCTGGTCGTCCTTTCCTTCCACGCCCCCCAGGTCAGCGCCATGAGCCAAGGGATTACCTCGATTTCCCCAATCTCCAAGAAACGCTACGTGGACCTGGTCTTCTGCGCCCATACCCACAAGAAGGAGAAAGGGGTTGAGAACGGGGTCCTTTTCACCCAAAACGACGACAAAGGGGAGAACGCCAGCCACGTCCGGATCACGGTCAAGCCCAACGGGGAAGTCACCTCCTCCCTTTCGACCATCCGCAAGGCGGACATGGAAGCGGAGGTGAAGGGGAACTACGACCGAGGCATCGAAGAGATCGTGGATTCCTACGCGGAAACCACCGACCCCATCGGAAAAGAGGTCCTCGGGGATTCCCTAGGGTATTTCGGAAGCCGTTCGGAAGCCCCGGTTCTGATGGCCGAGGCGATCCTTCAGGAAACCCAGGAAGAAGGCCTTTCCGTGGATTTGGCCCTCGTTAACCAAGCCCGCGCCGACCTCCCTTCGGGGGAGCTTTCCTACAGCGCCCTCTTCGAAGCCTTTCCCTTCGACAATGAGGTCTACGTGCTGGAGGTGTCCGGGACCGACCTCTTCGCCGAGGCGGAGTACAATTACTTCGCCCGGAGCCGGAAGGAGGCCTTCTCGAAGAAAGGGAGATACAAAATCGCCGTCCTCGATTACCTCGCCTTCCATCAGAATTCCCAACGCGTCTACGATTATTTCCCCAGCGCCTCAAGCTTGGGGAAGCTGGAGAAGGAAGGCTCCCCATACCGCTACCGGGAGATCCTCGCCGACGCCATCCGAAATGGCATCAGTCTGGATCCCGAGGGCTATTCGACCTCCTCGCCCCGCTATAGCGCCTCTTATCTGGAATCCTCTTTATAAGGTGGGGTTGTAGCTCGGCAAGGTGGAGACGTAGAAGCGGATGACGTGGATCATCAGCTGTTTGAAAGAGCGCCCGTTGTAGGAGATCTCGACCTGGTAATAACGCATCAAACCCCACATTTGGAAGGCATTGACCTGCTTTTTCTCCGCATCCGAAAAGCTGGAATAGAGGTTTGAGAAATAAGAAATCAAAGGCCCGCCGACGGGGCAGTCCCTTAAGGTGGCGCTGGTTTGGTCGATCTCGCCGTATTGGGAGGTCTTTCCGTATTTGTAGGCGACGACGATGTCGCTGGTGACTTTGTATTCGGCCTCTTCTCCTGGGGTGGTGACTTTGGAATAGGAAGAATAGACCGGGGTATAGAATTCCTTGGCCTTTTGCTCCACCTCCCCCGCGGGGAAGGATGTGGAGGAGGTAAGGGTGGTGTACCACACGGTCGACTGGGATTTGGCGATGCTTTTGATCTTCCGGGTGTAGTCGATGGTGATCGAGGCCTTCACCTCCGAAGCGAAATGGGAGGAGATCACCAAAGTCGCCGTCTGGGCGAAATCCTGCAGGCAGGTAAGGGTCACCGTCCCCTTCTCCTCATCGGCTTCGGCCGAAAGGTAGGGGGAGGGGTCTTCCCCGTTCTGGAAGCGGAGGTCCAAGTCGATTTTCTGGCTTGCGGTTGAGGGGGTCACCTGATAGGGGATGACCCGGACGTTTTCTCTCTCTTCCTTCTCCGCAAGGAGCTTGATGGCGTGGATCTTCTCCGCCTCCGTCCCTTTATGGCCGTGGTTTTCCGCGTTGCAGGAAAAGCAAAGCAAGGGAAGAAGAAAAGCGAGGTATTTGGATTCTTTCATGGGTTCCTTTCCGGGGGCCTAGTCGACTAGGCCCCCAAGACTGCTTAGAAATCGATGCTCGGCGTTTCGAGAGTGATGGAGGAGATGTCCCCGACGTAGGTGGCGAAGTCGGAGACGTCGGCTTTCAGGGTCCAATGGATCTCGTAGGTCTTCTCCTGGGCTCCGAGGGAGGCTTTGACCGAGAAGGTGCGCACGATCCCCAAGAATCCGGCCGCGTTGAGCTCCCTTTGCTGAGGATAGGAGAGCCCTTTGTAGATGCTTTCCCACGCCTCGACCATCGTCGTGGAGGAGTCGCTGGTCCAAATGGTCCCGCGGGTGTTGTTGCTGAAGGCATTCATCGCGTCGGAGAGGGAGGCCATCGTTCCTCCGGAGACGGAGGTGCCTTCTACGTAGGGGGCGCTGCTTTTGTAGGTGACTTCGTAGGTCGCCTGGTTGCCGTCGGGGTAAGCTTTGGTGTAGACGGTGGAAAGGCTCGGCTGGTAGCGGTTGTTGTAGGATTTGCTCATATTGGACTTATAGTCGGAAAGCTTGGTGGGGGAGATGCTTTTGGAGATCGTCTCCACTTTCTCCGAACGCTGCTCCCCATAATCTTTCCACCCCAGCCATTTCTGGACGTAGCTGACGATGATCTTGCAGGAGACGCTGGGATTGGAGACGGAGGCGGCTTTCAGTTCGATGACGTTGTTGAAGGCCTGCTTGCAGACCACCGAGATAGTTTTCGAGGCCAAGTCGGTGGAGGCGGTGACGAAGTCGGAGACCTCATCTTTGACGTCCCCCCTCAGCCAGGAGACGGTCAGCTTGATGTCCTGAGGCGCGTTGCTCGGGGCGATGGAATAGGCGAAGGTTTTGGTGACGCTGCCATCGGGGTTCTCCTTGCTTTGCAGGAACTTGACTTGGATGCCGTCGTTGTAGATTTCGTCTCCGGATTCTTCGATGCCGGCGCCGCTCGGGCTTTCCGGGGCGCGCTGGAGCAAGGCGCAGGCCGAAATGGCCCCGACGCCGAGGATGAGGGCTCCGCTGAGCGAGAGCACGAGGAGTTTGTTTTTCTTCTTCATGGTTTTGTCCTTTTCCGGAGGGGAAGCCTCCTAACCCACCCATAAAGGAGAATCCCGCCTTTCCCCCTTTTCTTTACAAAGAATTTCTTCCTTTTTCGCCCCTCCCCCTCAATAATTCCCTCAATGGGAAAAGAAGCGTTCCTCAGTTTCGACGTCGAAGAGCTCTCCGACTCGCTTTGCTTCGGCCAAGGAAGCAGAACGAAGGACCTCCCATCCGCCATGGATGGGATGGAGGTTTTCCTTTCTCTATGCGAAAAGCTCTCCGTGAAGGCGACTCTGTTCGTTTTGGCGAGCCGGGTTGATGAATGCCTCCCCTTTCTGAAAAGGGCGTTGGATGAGGGCTTTGAGATCGCCTTCCATGGCTATGAGCACGTCCTGGCCTCTTCCTATCCCCTGGAGGAGTTCAAAAGGAAGACCTTAGAAGGGAAGGGGGAAATCGAGCGGAAGCTTGGGGTGACTATCCGCGGCTACCGCGCCCCCGGATGGGCGATCACCCAGGAAGAATACCAAGCCCTCCCCGAGCTTGGCTTCTCCTATTCCTCTTCGCTTTGCTATGGAAAGGAATGGGCCTGCTTCCTCCCGCCCCCGAAGCTAGAGGGCTATCGGAAGGAGGACGGCTTCCTTTATCGGGGGGATTCCTTCTGCGAATTCGCTTTGCCCACCGTCCCCAAAGGCCCCTTCCGGGGGTTGGCTTTGGGCGGGGGAGTGGTCCCGCGTTTGTTCCCTTTCCGGGATACGCTGTCCTATTTGAAAACCCGCATCGAAAACGGGGACGCGATCGTTTTGAACGCCCATCCCTTCGAATTCTCCCGCTTCCGCCTCCCCAAGGGCTTGGGCCTTCATTTCTACGACCGCCTCTACCTTGAAAAAGGGAAAGCCTCATGGGCCAAGCGGCTGGAGGGGATGATCCTGCTCTTAAAGAAAGAAGGGTACGTCTTCGATACGTTCTCTTCTTTTCTTCGCTCTCCCCGAAGCGGGGAAATCGCTTCTTCCGAAGAAGGGGGAGGAAAGGTATAATCTTGCCGCGGTCCATTAGCGCAGCGGTTAGAGCTCACGACTTATAATCGTGTGGTCATTGGTTCAAATCCAATATGGACCACCACGCGGAGGAATACCCAAGCGGCTGAAGGGGTCGGTCTTGAAAACCGATAGTGGGGCTCTGTCCCAGCTGGGGTTCGAATCCCCATTCCTCCGCCACCGAAAATAGCACGG
>DCMK01000063.1 GCA_002321395.1 Caryophanales bacterium UBA1624 | reverse complement strand
GTTGAATGGCCCAGAGCGGTAGACCATCCCCTGCTTGACCATGAACTTCCCTTCCCGGTTCCGCCACCCCCCGACGTCGCGGACGTTGATGACTCCGTCTAAGCGAAGGTTCCGGATGAAAGTGTTCGCCGTATAGAAATACTTCGTTTGGCTCTCCACCGTCTCCCCGCCGATCGAAGCGGAGACGGAATAGTAGTATTTCGTCGCCAATTTGAGGTTGTAGACGTAATAGAAAGTGTCGCTGGTCCGATAGGTCCACGGGGAAGAGAAATCACTGTTCTCTGACAGCTTCAAGGTGTAATAAGGCCTGGTCGCTTGGTCGCAGTTGAGGAGATCCCATTCGATCTTGAGAGATTCGGGTTGGGAAATCTCGGCGTTGGCTTTGGCGTATTTGGCGATGGAAAGGTTCCCGTCATTGATGTACTTTTGCTGAAGGACGGTGTGGAAATTGAAAGGGCTCTCCGCCTGATACAGCTTGATTTGGGCCTTTTCCTCAGAAGAGGAAGCCTCTCCGGATGCCTTCACCAAATTCGGGCGGATCGAGATCGACGCCAAGGAGAGGGAAACAAGTGCGATGGTAAGGAATTTATTAGCCATTTTTCTTGCCTCTGATCATGATGGTGATGGCCATTGCCAAACCGGCGGTGGCAACCGCAAGCATCGCGATGGTGACGCCCAGCAAAGCCTTCGTGGCCGTGGAATCCCCGGATGCAGGGCTTTGAATCTCCGACGAGGCGGGTTCGCTGGAAGAGACGCCGGTCGAATCGGAGGAAGACGGCCTTGAAGAGCTTTCCTCTTGCTCTTCGGACCTCGTTTCCTGCGAGAAGGAGGTTTCTTCGCTGCTGGAAGAGGAGGAGCCCGACTCAGAGGTCTCAGGGAAGTCATACTCCAAGTCGCCATAGGGGAAGGACTCGATCGCTTCGCCCAAGCTGGAATCGTAACGCTTAATCACTTCGGGCATTTTCTCGGCATCATCGGAACCGACGATCGAAATGTTCCGAATGTAGGCGGTGCGCGGAGAAGAGGTGCAGAAGAGCAATTTCAAATTCTTTTCTTCGGAAGCCACGAAGTCGACGGAAACGTCGGTCCAGTCTTCGCAGAAGGATCCGGTATAAATTTTGTCCGATCCATAATAAGCCGAGGCGGTTTCGTAATAGCCGCCGCGATATTGGTATTTGAGGGTATAGGTATTTCCCGACGTAAGTCCGAAATTCGACGTTTCGATCTTCAAAGATGGCTCGCCGGCCGTTCCCAGCACCGATTCATAGCTGCCCGCGAATACCAAGGGTCCGTCTTCATTTTCGACGATGCCGGTCGCCCCGGAAAGGGAAATGTTGGAAACGTCGTACCCCTCGAAAGAACCGCCGGCGACATAATTGAAATTGGAAGAATCCAAGATTTCCAAATCATCGATGTAGAAAGTTCCGTAAGAGAAAATTTTGATGTAGTTGATCCCACAAAAGTTGGAAGCCCCCTCAGCAAGCTTCTTGAATTTATAGGAGTACGTGGACCATCCTCCGCCCGTGCCGTTCGCCCCTACAGGATCGGCATAATAACGACGCTCGGTCCCGTCGGGGGTCGTGTTGTCCATCCTCAAAGATAGACGGCTCCCATCCGCGAAATCGTGCTTATATTTGAACCTGAGCTCGTAATCGCCCGCGGGAAGTTCATCGAAATTGGTGCGCAACCCTTGGTCCGTCAATTTGATCGACCTTTCCCCGCGATAGGCGTCGTCGGACAGATTCGAAGAGGTGAGTGGTTGGAAAATCTGGCTGTCCTCTTTTCCGGTTTCAATTCCGAAGTTTCCAAAGAAGGTGGCGGGAGCCGGCTTCCCGGACAAAGAAGGGCCGTTGATGAAGAAATCGCCCATCCCATAGCAAGAGAAGACCAATACCAAAGTGGAGCATTGATTGGAAGTCGTGTAATAGCCGGATAGCTGCTTCCAGTTGCTCTCACGCCCGATGGCGGAGACGATTTCGGTGGAAACCGCGCTTCCGTCGTCTTTGGTTTCGATGACGGAGGCGGTCACCTTGTTCTCTTCGTCGTGAAGGCAATCCGAGCGATAAAAGAAAGTAAGCTTATAGGCGGTTTCCTTCTCCGCTTTGAAGGAAGCGGAAGAGACGGAGAGGGTGTAGGCGGAGATTCGACGAGACATCCGGATGGAGTTTCCTTTGCTCAAATCCTTGTAAGCAGAGGCGCTCAAATAAGGGGAAACGATGGGGTTGCTGTCATCGTCAAGGGAGGAAGCGCTCCAATTAGCGGGCATGGAAGAAGGGGCCTCTTCCGCCAAAAGCATGGTTTGGCTTGGGCGTATGCCCGCAGCAAACAATAGCCCCAGAGAGGATAGTCCCAGCAGAAGCCTTTTACCTTTCATACGTTTCTCCTTTGGTGGTACAGCTGCCGAATCGTTTTTGCCCAAGCCTCTTTTGCTCAAAACGGGGAACCGTTTCGGATGAGCGATGTAGAGGCAAAGACGCAAATGAAGATAAGGCGAAATTTATTACATTAATTGTTGGTTTTCGGGCTTTACAAAATCTAATCAATTTTCACTCTTTAGTATTTAAAGTTAACGAAGAGACGAAATCGTTTCATTGTGGCCTTTCAAAAAACAGTAACGTAATAATGCGGATAAATTGAAAAACTAGGCATTTTCGTTAATTGTTTTATTAAGCAATTTCAAAAAGGAGAGATTCTTATGGAAAATGGCAAAATCAGACTCGCTTTGATCGGCTTGGGGCAAAGAGGCAACACCTTGTTGCCAAACATTTTGTCCAACGAAGACGTTGAGATCGATTCCATCTGCGACAAATTCGAGGATCGCATCGCCGATTTCGGCAAGAAATTAGAAGAGAAGGGGCGAGTGAAGCCCTTTGGCTCGACTTCTTTCATGGATGTCTTGGACCGAAAGCCGGATTGCGTCATTGTCGCAACCAGCTGGAACAGCCACGTGGAAGTCGCTCTGGAATCCATGAGGCGAGGAATCCCCGTCGCGATCGAAGTCGGCGGAACCCACAACATCGAGGACTGTTGGAAACTCGTTGATGCCTACGAAAAGAGCCTCACGCCTTTCTTCTTTTTGGAAAACTGCTGCTACGGCAAAGACGAGATGCTAGCGACTTCTCTCTACCGGAATGGCGTCCTTGGGGACGTCGTGTATTGCCAAGGCGCCTATTGCCACGATCTTCGGAATGAAATCGCAGGGGGGATCAATACCCATCATTACCGCTTGGAAGAATACAAAAACCACAATTGCGAAAACTACCCGACCCATGAATTAGGCCCCATCGCCAAGATACTGAACATCAACCGCGGAAACCGCTTCACCAAAGTCGTATCGATGTCCTCAAAGGCAAGAGGCCTGGAGGAATTCATCAAAAAAACCGGCGACTACAAGGAAAAGCTGGCGGGGGTGCAATTCAAGCAAGGGGACGTCACCACGACCATGATCGAATGTGAGAACGGCGAGACGATCCTATTGAAGCTCGACACTACCCTTCCCCACCTCTATGACCGAAACTTCACGGTAGAAGGGACGGAAGGTTATTACTGCCAAACAACGAAATCCGTCGTTCTGGACGATAAGAAATACGATCATGACTTCGACCCCATCGAAAAATCGTTCCTGAATCAAGGGGAATACGATGAGTATTTGCCCGAGGATTGGAAAGGCATCACCCAGGAGCAGATCGATGCGGGGCACGGAGGGATGGACTACGTCATGCTGAAGCACTTCTTCCGTTACATCAAGAACAAGGAAGAGATGCCGATCGACGTCTACGACGCCGTTGCCTGGATGAGCATCACCGCCCTTTCCGAGGAATCGATCGCGAAAGGATCGATCCCCATCGAATGCCCGGATTTCACCCGCGGGAAGTACAAAACCAGAAAGCCGCTGGACGTTTTGCCTTTGCCGAAAGTTCAGAAATAGCGGCAGCCGTTCATGACAAGTTTTTTGGTTGTATAGCCTTTTATCGACCCTCATTTAAAGAGTCCAATATAATCGAAGACGTTTTTCTTTTTCGGTCGAAATATTGCATAAAACGGCAGGATAGCGTCCTTGCCTTCGATGGGAATTTTGGCTTTTTCTTCTCGCTCGTTGAATCTCATGGTGATATTGGTTTGACAGCCTGGCATCGGGGAATACTTAGCGATCTCTTTCAGGCTGTCCTCTTCCAGTTTGAGAAATTTTGACTTCGGAAGGCGCTTTGTCACCATTTGATCCCAAACGCCCAGATCGTTGGCAAGCAAAAACGATTGGTCATCCAGCTCTTCGAAGGCCACGAATTCTTTAGCTGCGAGGAATTAGACCTTCGGGAGGAGCTGTTGAACAGAAGCGTGGAAGAGCATATTTCGTTTATCGAAAAGGAAAACAAAAAATGAATTCTTTTCAGTTATATGACGGCGTGGAAATGCCGGCGAACAGTTTTGGCGTTTATCAGATTTCGAAGGGAGACTGCAAGAAAAGCGTCTTGACTGCTTTGAAAGCGGGCTACCGTCACATCGACACGGCCCAAACCTATTTCAGCGAAGAGGAAGTCGGGGAAGCGATCGTGGAATCGGGGATCCCCCGAAAGGAAATTTTCCTGACCACCAAAGTCTGGATTGACCATTATGGGGAAGGGAAAACATACGCTTCCGTATTGAATTCACTCAGGGAGTTTAAACCGGATTACGTCGATCTAATCCTCCTCCATCAGCCGATCGCAGATTACTATGGAGCTTATAGGGATTTGGAAAAAATCTACAGGGAGAGAAGGGGCAGAGCGATCGGCGTCTCCAATTTCTATCCCGACAGGCTCGTCGACATTTGCCAATTCAGCCAAATCAAGCCCATGGTCAATCAAGTTGAAATCAACGTTTTCAACCAGCAGCTCGAAGCAAAGAAATGGGCGGATAAGTACGGCGTCCTTCTTGAAGCGTGGCCCCCTTTCACCGAAGGAAGGAACAATACGTTTCATAACGAAACGTTGGTTGAGATGGCGGCCAAGCACAAAAAGAGCGTGGCCCAAGCCATTCTCCGTTGACTCTACCAAAGAGGAATTGTCTCTGTGGCAAAAACAATCCACGAAGAACGTATCAAGGAGAATTTCGACATTCATTCCTTCTCTTTAGATGGGGAAAACATGAAATCCATCGGAACGCTTGATGAGAAACGGTCTTCCTTCTTTAGCCGCCAGGATCCGGCCGTCATCGAATGGTTTGGGCAACCGATCCTCGAAAGAAGAAAGCAAAACTAAAGGAAAACGAGAAATGAAAAGAACGTTTTTATCTATTTTTATGTTGCTAATCACATGCCCGTTTCTTTCATGCTCAACTCAGCAAAAGAACGAAACGAGCGGTTCGGAGGAAAGTTCTTCAAACTCCAACCACCCCTCCCTAGAGAGTGGCAGCGGAGAACTCATTCAAAACGCAAGCGTCATTTATTTCTCTGCAACAAACCACACAGAGGAAGTGGCGAAAGCGGTTGCTGCCCACATCCATTCCGCCATCCATGAATTAGAGCCAACCAACCCCTATAGCGCCCCTGACCTCAATTACTCCGGTCAGAATAGCAGGGTCGTTCAAGAGTGTTTGATTACCCAATGGGGCGAAAAAGTCGGCGTGGAGCTAAACCAGACCAATTTTGATAGTTTCACCCATGCGAAATATATCTTCTTAGGCGCCTCCGTTTGGTGGCAGCAGCTAAGCTGGGTGGTCGAAAACTTCGTATCCAGCAACGACTTCTCCAACAAAACCATCATTCCATTCGGCACCTCTTCTAACTCAGGATTCAGTTTGGACAATCTCACGCCCTTAACGCAAGACGATGAGAACGTCACTTGGCTAGCCCTTCAAAGGTTTTCTTCTTTTGTTTCCGAAACGACGGTTACCGACTGGGTCGATTCTTTAGACCTAGAGTTTGAGTCTTTTTTAAATCCTACAGGTTATTGCAACTTCAACGAGATTCAAGGATTGGAACTGTCGAATTTTTCGATGGCTGCTCAATCCGTCACAAGTCATCGGCGAACCGAGATGAGACGGCTTGAGTCGTTTTTCATATCTTGGAAATCGTGAAAAAGAATTCCGCCTTGATTCCCACCGTTTTGATGCATCTCCAACAAAGAGCAAATCCGCTTTGAAAGGGAAATTGGAATCTAGCCGCTTGTAGCGCGATCGATAATTCACTATTTTTGGCAAATATATGTAGAAAGCCCCATCGAGTTTGTCGTTGATAGGCTAAAAATCTATGAAATTAAATCTTAATCCGCCTTTAAGTCATCTAACGTCGCAAGGAACAAATCCTTTTTCCAAAGGCTCAGACTGGCTTTATCGGTTATGAAATTCGATACATCCTCTTTCACAGATTCATAATCGACCGTCTCAAATCTTTCCTCCAGCATCGTTTTGGTTCTTTCCACCGTCAGCGTCTCGTTTAACGGGATGACTCCGGTGTTTTTCAGTTTGTTCCCAAGGTACTCAAGGTTAAAGGCGGAACTCTTACCGATGTAGAAAAGATAATCATAGAAATCCCTTCCTTTGACGTGGTTTTTATAGTTTCTGCATAGGATTGCATGGATTTTCCCGGAAAACAGCGTCGGTTCATCAAATACTCTCACTTCATATGGAGCCGGGAGAAACCTGAATTTCGTCTCCGTCCTTCCACCCTTAGGATTTTCGGTATCGACTTCGAATTTAATCTTCATCTTCTGGGTCGAAATGATTTTCTTCGCCTCCTCGTTCTTTGGGAAGAAAGTCATCATCAATGTCAGCGTATTGCCCTTTAGAAACGCACTTTGAACTTCCGGGTTGACGCCTTTTTTCTTCTTCACAGCGTGAAGTTCAATTCCATAAGAACCGAATTCCTTTTCTAAAAAAGGGAAATAGTCGCTGAGTTTGAAATCGGGGTCCTTTTGAAGCAGCGCAAAATCAAGATCCTCGCTGAATCGGTTTAAACCATAGAAGATCCTGAGGCATGTGCCGCCATAGAAGGC
>DCMK01000041.1 GCA_002321395.1 Caryophanales bacterium UBA1624 | reverse complement strand
ATAGCTATCATAATCTTTTCGATTTACCTCGTTGGCGAAGTGGACGGCCTTGGAGGCGTACTCGCGGGCGTTTGTTATTTTCAATTCCTTCCTGTGCCGTTCGAAGTGGTCTTGGAGCCCGCCCCGGCAAAAATCCTTCGCCCAGGGGTAGCCGATGTCGGCGGACTTTTCGCCCCTGCGGTTTGCACCCTTAGTGTTCCCGTAACGGTTGCTGGGCCCTTTAGTCGACATATTTCGATTCCTCCTTATATATAGTTCCATGGTTTTCATGGTTCCTTTGCGGTGTGGGTGGCAATTCGTTTTTGAATGTGCGTCCTTGTGCGATTGACTCACGATTTTTCTTGTAGCGCATGTGAAGTCCTCCTAAAAGACTTGCCACTATTATAATTCAAAAAATGGACTTGCCAAAGTGATAACTCAATTTTTTTGTTTCAATTGCAAAAGACGAAAAATAGGGCTTTTCGGGGCGCAAAACGAATTCGCCTTTTTTGAAGGCGGGACTCCTCATCTTCTGAATATAAATAGGGTTTGGCTTTTTCCTTCAAACCCGGATTGATGCTTCTCCCCTTTATCTTTGCTTGAATTCATGCGTCCACGGTTCTAGCATTGTCTCGTCCGATAGGGGAGCCCATTGGCTGAGAGGCTGCATCCGCAGCGACCCTGGACCTGAACTAGGCAATGCTAGCGTAGGGAATCGAGCAAGCGCTCTTTTGCGTTCATCCTCGTTTTTCTCCCGTTGGCCCTAGCTCCGACGGGTTTTCTTTTGCAGGAGGGTTTTATGGCGAAGGAAAAGAAATTCGATTTGGTGAAGACGATGGTCGAAATCGGCGTGATGGCCGCTTTGGGCTTCGTCCTCGACGAACTCGCGGGGATCATCTTCAAAGGCGTGTTCGTCAATGGGGGGTCGATTGGCATCGCGATGGTGTGCGTGTTGGTGATGGCCTTCCGCAGGGGCTTCGTCCCTGCTTTGATCACTGGCTTGGTGATGGGGCTTTTGGATCTTGCCACCGGGCCTTACATCATCCCCGGGGATGCTTGGAGGGCCTTCCTTCAGGTGTTCCTCGATTACGTGGCCGCCTATCCGATGGTTGCTTTCGCCGCCTGCTTCCGTCCTTTGTTCCTAAAGGCCGATAGCCCGAAGACCAAGATCGCTTGGCTTTGCGTGGGCACCGTCGTCGGCGGATTGCTGAAGCTATTCGCCCATTTCCTCTCCGGCGTCCTGTTCTGGGCCGATCCCAGCGGGTTCGCCTTTTCGTGGAACTGGATGAACCCCTATCTTTATTGCTTCCTCTACAACGCCTTGTACGTCATCCCATGCATCATCCTTTCCTTGGGGTTCCTGCTCGTGCTTTATTGGCGGATCCCCAATCTGTTGAAGGATCCGGATTATCTTTACACGCGGAAAACCGTTTCCGAAAAGGAGGGCAAATAACATGCTGCTGCCGTTAGCGATTACGGGGATCGGGGGAGGGATGTTCGCCTGCTTCCTTTCCTACTACATCCTCTCTTTCGAGTCCTACACCGATGAATATGGGACTTCGATCAGCCTCAACGAAGACTATCTGATCCTCTTCCTATTGGGCCTCTTCCTTTTCTTCCTCGGCTTGTACATGCTGATCCAAAGGCTCAAGAAGAACCCCAATACCGATGGGGTCTTCCATGGAGGGGCTGCCGCCATCTCGGGGATTTCCTCCGTCTATGCGTTGTTCATGGTGGTCAAATCCTACGTCAAAGGCGACTCCTTGACCCCGTTTTACTGGGGATGGCTCTTGGTCTCGATTCTGCTTCTTTGCTTTGGGCTATCCTATTTCTTCCAAGGAAAGAAGAAAGAGAAGTAACGGATAGGCGCGATGACGAGGGCGGGGGAACCCGCCCTTTTCGTTTTGGGGGAACGAAGGGCGAAAGTCCTGCTTTCATCGGAAGAGATGGGGGAACCGGCTCTATCTCTATTGTAGGGGTGCTTTTCATACAAACAGCAAGGGAGCTCACCAATTTAAAGCGCATCAAAAGATGCAAAAACAGTGCTTATAGAATTGGAAATGTATCATTTCTAGGGAAGGGAGGAGAGATGCGTCCGCACTATAATCAAGATTACTCGTTCAATGAAATTAAAAGGGTTCTGCCGAAAATAAAAGAATGCGTTGCCGCGGGGAAGTTCATAATCTCGCTTAACGAAAATCGAAAGGAAAACGTTGATTTTATAAACCGTTACAACATTCGATATTCTCGCCAAAGGGATTTGCTGATGCAAATCGAAGTCGAAGATTTCTGTCATTCATTGCAAAACACGGAAAAAGGATATGAAAACGAGACGCTATCTGTCTTTGCCCCTTGGTTTGAATTGCGTGATCCGTTCGATGCAAAAGAAAAGATTTGCGTATATACGAAATTTAATATTCTCGAATTGAAGGATGGGGCGAAGACTGTGGTGGTTTCGTTCCATAAATTGAATAAGCCAATCGAATATTTATTTCGACAAAAGACACAGGAGAGGGGGAAAAATGAATAAGGAAACGGCTTTTTGCGAAGAATGCCGAGCGGACGTTGGGTATGTAGTGGAAACGGTTCCTATGACGGGAAATCTCAAAAGGGTTGAATATCGTTACGTCGGGCGGGAAGCCCATTGCCCCCTTTGCCACTCTTTGATCTACGTTCCGGAGATCAACGATTTGAATTTGTTGGCGTTATATGACGCTTTTCGACGGGAAAATGGAATCATATCCTTGGATAAGGTTCGGGCTATTCCCAAAAAATACTCTATTGGGAAAAGACCCCTTTCTCTTCTTTTGGGCTGGGGCGAACAAACGTTTTCCCGCTTTTGCGAAGGGGACGTTCCATCGAAACAGTACTCTGAGATTTTGAGCAGGCTTTATGAGAACCCCCGTTACTACAGCGATTTGCTGGAGGTGGGGAGGAAGAACTTGAAATCCCAGGCCGCTTATAGGAAAAGCCGCAATGCCGTCGATTCTTTGCTTGGCGTATCTGGTTCTTCTCGCTCAGAAATCAACGTGGCGGCGAAATATTTGCTAAGCCGCTGCGAGGACATCACTCCTTTGTCTTTGCAAAAGGCTTTATATTACAGTCAGGGGTTTTTCTATGCCTTCTACGGCCGTTTTTTTGTTCAAAGAAGACTGCGAGGCTTGGGTTCATGGCCCTGTGTATCAAGAGGTTTACCATCGATACGCCGACTATCGTTTTGATCCCATCGGCAAAGTCGCGTCTTTCGATGCATCGATTCTGACGGCGTCCGAACAGGCCGTTTTTGATGCGGTCATCGATTCTTTTTGCTGCTATAGCGGCAAAGTCCTCGAACGATTTACCCACAGCGAAATGCCGTGGATTGAATCCCGGGGGGGATTTGCCGTCGTCTTCCCCCTCCGAAAACATCATCCCTCGTGAGTCTATCGGATCTTACTTCGCGAAAGTCAAAGCGAAATACGGGATGGTCAAACCGGGCGATATCCAATCTTACGCGGAAGACATGTTCAAAAACCTCTAATCTGCGGCCTGTTTGGGAGTGAGCCGATTGCTCTTTTTCGCTTTATCAGCACGCTTCTCTTCTTGTTTGCGCATGATTGTGGATTCCGGTCTTCTTTTTGTAGAGGAATATCTTTCCGCGCGTGTTATAGTTTTTCGGAATTGGAGGGAAACGACATGGACGAAAACAAAGAAACTCCCGTCGAAGAAACCGAAGCCGCAATCGATGATGATTTCGCGGACACCAAAGCCGTGGAAGAAGCCAAGAAGCGCGAAGAGAAGAAGAAAGAGGAAGAGGCCGCCAAAGCGGAGGAAGAGCAGGAACTTGAAGAGCGCGACGACCAGCCGGACCCCTTCCCGGAGCAGGATTCTTATGAGTACAAGGATCTGACTTTGGACGAAATTGAGAAGGCGCGGAAGGATTTCTACTCTTCCTATAAGAAGGTGAATCGGTGGAAGGTCGCCCTTTCAATTGTGGGGCTTGCCATCATCGTTCTATTTTGGATTCTGCCCAACGTCCTCCATTGGGGCGGGGAGAACTCCATGGTGCCCATGATGGTCTCCTTAGGCGTCGCCGCGGGGGTCTTGGTCGCTTTGGGGGTCATGAGCTACGTGACCCGGAAAAGCAACGACAAGAAAATCAAGGCGTATTTCACCATTCTCTACGCCAAGCTGAACGCCTATCTCTTCTCTGGGCTCCCGGTGGGGGAGATCCAAGGCGGGGCCGACAGCAAAATCACCAAAGAAGAATTCCAAGCCAACGGGATGTATCCCAAGGTGCTTTCCATCGGAAGCCGGGACAACATCACCTTCTCCTACCGCGACATGGATTGCTCCCTGGCCGACTGCGCCGCGCAGAAAGACGCGGGCAAGGCCATGCAGACGGTGTTCGTCGGCAAGTATTTGCGCACCGCCAATTCCTTCCAGGGAAGCGAGAATGGGCTCGTCCTCTATTTCCGTGGCAATAAGCGCGCTTTGCCCCCGGAATCCTTGCCCAACCTCAATTTGCTGGAGAAGAACAAAGCCTACGCCATCTACGGGGATCCCGCGGATAAGAAGTTCATCACCCCGAAGATCCGCACGCTGCTGAAGGGGATCCATACGAACAAGGTATTGGTCGACGTCGCCATCGCCATCAAACCGGGGAAAACCTATTTCGCGTTGGGGTATGAAGATTCCTTGATGGTCCTGCCGATGCAGAAGCCCTTCAACCCGGGCCCGACCCAAGAATACAAAGAAGAGCTCGCTTTCTTCCTTGAACTCGCTTACGCCTTCTATCAGAAGAAAGGCGAGCAGGGAGAGGCGGAGCAGGAATAAAAAGGAAGGACGCCTAGAACCCCTAGGCGCCCTTTTCTTTTGCCCTTCTATGAGATGGGTTTGCCCGGGCGTATAATGGAAGCGCAACGGGAGGGGCGCATGCCCATCCCTTCTTGGTAACCCTTATGAATGAAGTTGATCCTAGATTCACGCGCTGGATGAAGGTCCAGGCATACAAGCACGACGGGGCTTTGCACCGGCAGTGGTCGCCGGCGTATTTGGTGGAGGAAAACGACGAGTATTGGGCGTTGGCCTCCAAAATGAGCTCAGTCACCGAAAGCGATGGCAGGAAATGGATGACCCGGGAAAGGGCCGTCTTCCTGTTGTTTAAGAAGAAGTGGATGAACGTCATCTGCATGTTCAAAGAGGGCCAGGGCATCTGCTATTACGTCAATATCGCCACCCCGACGATCCTTGACCAAGGGTATTTGAAATATATCGATTACGATTTGGACGTGAAGCTTTACCCAGACCACCAAGAAAAGGTGCTCGACGAGAACGAGTTCGAACGCCACATCCTCACCTATGGCTATCCCGCCGACCTCACCAAGGCGATCCGCAAATCGGCTCGGGAAGTGAAGCAGATGATCCTCCATCGGGATTTCCCCTTCCGCGATGAATGCGTGGAAAGGCTCTACGACAAGTTCCTGCTCGAAAACAAACCGATTGAGGCGACTCTGAGAAAGGGTCAGTGATCGAATGCGATCCGCCCTCCTTTGGAGGGCTTTTCTCTACCCGGGATTAGGTGGTGTATAATCGCCCTGCTTATGGAAAAAGTGTTTGTGACGCAATCGAAAGAAGAAACCCGCGCATTGGGGAAAAGGCTTTCTTCCTTTTTGCTTCCTGGGGATGTGATTCTCCTAGAAGGGGACCTTGGGGCGGGGAAAACCACCTTCACCGGAGGGGTCGCCGAGGGGCTTGGGGTGAAAGAGGACGTCATTTCCCCGACTTTCAATATCATGAAGTGCTACTTCAAGGGGAGGATCCCCCTTTATCACATCGATGCCTATCGCCTGGAAGGGCAGAACATCGAGATCGGCTTGGATGAATACATCGAGGGGGATGGGGCCTGCTTCATCGAATGGCCTCAGTTCATCGCTCCCCTCATCCCGGAAGAGAAGCTGGAAATCGTTTTGAAGAACCTCGGCGGGGACAAGCGCCAGATCGCGTTCCGTTCTTCTTCCCCCCGTTGGGTTTCCGCGCTTGAGAAATTGGAGGAAGCGTTATGATCGGCGTGCTTTTGGACAGCTCGGAGAAGAATCTGAGCGTCGGTTTGGTGAAGGACCATTCCTTCCTTGGACGGGTGAGCTACCAAGCCTGGCAAAGGCAAAGCGAGCTTTTGGTGGATGAGCTATCGAAGCTTCTGAAGCAAAATGGGCTGAAAGGCGA
>DCMK01000012.1 GCA_002321395.1 Caryophanales bacterium UBA1624 | reverse complement strand
GGACGAGCCATGAGGAAAGGTTTTGGGCCGACGATTTCGTCGTCTCTTTGGCCTTTGCGTTCTCCTCTTCCGGCTTCGGCGCGTCGGGGTTCTTCTTAGAACCGTCGGCCGGCTCGCCTTTGATTGTTATCGTTATCGCGCGAACTTCCCTCATAGCGTGAACGTCGCCGCGATGTATGCGGCGTCCCCCGCGTCTTGGCTCACGCTCACGTTCGCGCACTTGAATTTTTTGCCCTCGAACACCTTTCCCGCATTCCGCATCTGAAGGGTGAAGGAGAAGTCGGCGTTTTCCTTGTCGGACCCATACCGAAGTTCATCCAAGTCCGCGCATAATCCGCCCTGCTTATAATAGGTAGAGATAGAAAAGGAATAAGTCGCGAATCCCGAAACACTCTTCGTGAATCCCCCTTGCCCCGGCAGCGGCTGAGGCCTCAGGGAGTTCGAATAATTCTCCCGGAACGAAAGGAGCGGGACCTCGCTTTCCGCGCCAGCCCTGCTCTTGTAATACAAATGCGCCACGCTCTCGAAGTCGCTTGAATTCACCACGACCGTGATGGAAGACTCCAAGCTCGCCCGGAATCCATTCCCGAATTCCGTGAACGCATCCAATACCCTGGGGGTCGAGATGGTGAAGAGATAATCCCCGTCTTGCTTCAGCGTGTATTTGCTCGCCAGCAAAGCCATCATCTCGCGCGCGTCTTGGAATGTGTTCTTCTCCGAAAGGGCGGTGAGCCTCGCTTCAACCACGGACTGACCGAATGTCGTTGCGGCGCTTGAGAATGAGATGACGAAATAAATGGTGTCCGGGCTCAGCTTTTGATTCAAAAACTGCCGTTCCTGCTCAACGACGATGGGCGCATCGCCGGCAACCGTCAGCAACTTCGCCTCAATCCTTTCGGCCATCGCGTCGTAATCGAGTTTCACGCTATCCATCTTCCAGCACCTCCGCTTTGATTCCGTAATATTTGAGCCATGCGACAAGGGCCCTGTCAATCGCCCTTTCGACGTAACCCTTGTGCATCCTCGATAGCCCGCCTGTCTTGTTGACGAGTTCGGCGTATGACCCCAAGTCGGGCCTCGGGACGATTACGCCGGACCTCAGGAGCTTCCCCAAATCATAAGCCTCGGCGGGAATCTTCACGACGACCCCGCCATCGGGCGACTTTTCGACCGTCACGGTGTCCCTCAGTTTTCCGGTTAGGTGTATTGCTTCAAAATCCGCGCGCACGGCGTCCCGAATGAGGGACGCGAGCTTTTCCGCCATCCCGTCCATGGCTTCCATCGTCAAAGCCCCCGCAAAGTCAAATACGTCACGTATTGGGACTTCCGGCAGAATTCGCTCCTTTGCTTCACTTTTTTCAGGGATACGCCCGTAACGACCCAGTCCCTTCCGTCGTACCTCACCAAATCGTTCGCCGACACCCCTTCCACGTCATCCGACGTCTTTAAAGTAATTGCCGACGTATCCGCTATGAACGTTCCGAGTACGCGGGAATCGCTTCCGTACTCCGGATTCTCTTCCGTCGCATAGAACACACCCGTCGGCTTCTTCGTCCATTCAGGGTCCCGGTTTTTTGCTTCGTCTCTCTTCAGCCAAGCGCATTTTTCATAGGCCACGCGCCTTGATGCATAGATGTTCACCATAGGTATTCGTCCCAAAAACGCCCCCTGCGCGGTTTGATTTTCCTGCACCAAAGGCCGCATAGGATGAGCTCCGTTTTGGCGTTTGGCGCCACGCTTTTCTGCGCAAGCGTCGAATTCGACGCCACCTCCCCGCGCTCCGGGTCGTATCCGGAGTCGGCCGAGATGTCCCCGTTCTTGAACACATATAGGCATTGCTCAAGCAGCGCGTGCTTATAATGCTCCTTTTGGTAATCTGTGAACGTCGGGTACTCCCGGGCGACGCTTCTGTAAAACGTCGCGTCAATGTAGGACTCGAGCCTGTACATCGTCCTGTCCAAGAAGGCCTGCGCGGAATTGCTCGGATTGTCATCCCCTTTCAGCTGAGCGCGCAAATCGATTCCGCTCCAATCGAGGAAGTCGTCCAAAGTGATGTTTCGGGTATTGAGTTCCATGTGGCCATTATAAATCCCTTTCCGGGCATAAAAAAGCCCCCGCTTTTTCAGCGGAGGCAACGACGCGGATTACTTGGGTAAGTCGACGGACCCGCTGATGGCGATGACTTTGCCGGAGCCATCGATGAGTCCGAAGTACTGCGTGGTAGCGGAAGCTTCGACCGCGAAGGACCCGCCTTCGACCGCCTTCTTGGGAGAGGAAGGAGTGGAGCCAAGGGTAATCGCGGTTTTGCTGTAGATGACCTCGCCTAGCATGCCGGCCGGGTTGGTATAAACGCCATCGAGGACGTAATTGTCGGCAACCGCGCCCTTGGAAAGGGCAACGGAGAGCAAGGAAGTCTTGGCGCTGGCCGCGGTGGCGCTCAAGGACACATAGCATCCGACGATTTTGTTCTTCGGGATGACGACGTCGTGGTAGATGCGGAAGTTGATTTTGTACCCGTCGAAGTCCTGATTCACATCAGGGCCGAAGATTTTGCTCTTATTGAGCTTCACGATGGGGACGATGCACTTCTTCGAACAAACAATGTAATTGATGACTTTAGAGCCGGTGGCGGGCTTGAAGCCGTTGTCGTGGTCGATGACGATTTCATTGAAGAACCTGTCGCTTGGAACCACGATGATGGGGCGTCCCATGTAGGCTTTGAAGGTGAAGTCAACGTTCCGCTCGGTGGTGATGGTTTTGTCGGTGAAGGTCTTGTAGATTTCCTGCGTGTTCGCGCAAATGGTCCACACGGCCGGGGAGACAAAAATCACCTGTTCGTCTTCTGGCACGCCGTGCTCGGTCTGCCATTCGAAGGCTTTGTTCCACAAATGAGTGATTTCGCTGGCGTCGCCTTTGGTGGTGACGGGGGTCTCGGTGACCAAGTTGCCCAAAGAGGTGTAGGCGTGCCCCGCGATGGTAGAGAAGCGATAAGCGTCGATTTCGGGTACAACGTGGGTCCTGAGGAATTCGGTGAGCAGGTTCGCGATGAGCAAGCCGGCGGTCTCCTCGTTGTCCATCTCGTCGATTTGGAACTGACGGCCGCGGTCCTGAGTGAGGGGGTAGATTTTCCACTTGAGGGAGGTGTTCCCAACGTGGTAGCCGTCCCTCTTTCCCTCGGCGTTCCTATTCGTGTAGGCGACGTTGTCGTCGCTGGACGAGTTGGCCCTGTAGTAATCGGACAAACCGTCCATCAAAATCTCGGCGAGCTTGACGTATCCGGCTTCGTCGAAATTGACATCGATGTACTTAGAGCCGTTCTCCAAGACGGCGGTTTTGGACTCGGTGGCCAAAACGGTGTCGACCGCTTTGGTCATGTACTTTTCGATTCTAGAAAAAGCGTTAGCCATTGTTTTTTTGTTTCCTTTCGATTCGATTAAATGAATTTCATCCCGAAGAGCCGTTCGGCTTCCTTCTCCTCGTTTTCGGGGTTTTCTTCTTGCCCTTGCTTGAGAAGCTGTTTGGCTTTTTCGGCGTCTTCCTGCGACATTTTGCCTTCCTTGACCATTTGGTCTAAGGCGGCGGCGATTTGCTCATCCTTCAAACCCTGTTCCCGAAGGCCTTGGACGATTTTCTCGATGCCTGTGGCCGTGGCTTGGTTTTGGATGGGCTCCTGTTTTTCTTCTTCCATCGTTTGGTGATTCCTTTCAATTCACAAAGTGGCTTAGGCCGAACATCTTCGCGGCCTCCGCCTCAGGGTCCGGCTTTGTCTCATCCTCCGCCTGCCCGCCCAACGGCACGATAGTCGTGGTCGGGGCCGGTTTGCTGGCCTGCGCAAGCCATTCCGGATGCGAGATTAGGACTTGCTTCAGCGCTTCGTCCGACATCTCCAAGCCCTTTCCCTTGAAGTAGGTGCGCACGTCGTCTTCCCTTTCGGGCAGGACGGCGTTCGCGTGGAACATGATTTGCTCTTTTAAGCTCTTGTTATCGGCCAGCATCGCGTCGTACCGCGACTTCATCGTCTGATACGCCTGAGCCATTCCGACGAGCTCATCCAGCTCCTTCTCCCCGCCTACGCCGTAGCGGTCATAGAGCGCTTTGCTGGCCCTTTCGAGCCTTCCGCGCACGATTTCATTCACCTGCTCCTGCGTGTAATTGCGCGAAGATTCTCGCTGTTGGAAGTCTTGCTTCTCCTCGCCGGCCGAGGCGTTCCCATCCCCTGCGCCTTCCTGATTCGAAGCCATTTGCCCCCCGGTGGCAGTCTCCGGGGCGACGTCACCTGCCAAATTTTCGTCTTCCGTCATGAAAGTGTTACCTCGTTTCTTAGTGGCCACATATTAACGCGCTAGAATTTGCTTCGCAAGTACGAGGACCATTTTTGTATGAGCCTCCTATCTTTGTCGATATATCCCCTCAGGCGCTCGTTTTGAGCTTTTTCATAAAGAGCCCGATGGTACGCAAGCCGCTCTTTGTACTTTTTGATGATATTCCTTACGTTTTGCTCCGTGTACCACCCATCGTCGATGCTGTGACGTATCGTCTGGGATGAGTCCCTTTTGCCCTCCAAAGCGTCCATCCCCCTATCGGTAAGGAGCTCATTCGGCGGCACGCCCATCGCCTCGCCTGCTGAGATTTCCTCGAAGTAATGCCTGCAATTCGGCCGCGTGATAAACCACACGGGCTTGCCGATTACCCACTGCACAGAGCGCATTTTCTTCTTTTGGATGAACGCCTCGACGGCCTTGCGCCCCTTCTTGCTTTTCACGCATCTGCGCCAAAATCGATTGTAGTAAAGCTTTCCTTGATAATCCTTGTGGTCTTCGGCGCAATCCCCGTGCTTGCTTGCCAAGTAGAATATCTTGGCCTGCTGCCACGGCTCAGGGAGGGAGCTCCGCCTCGCGGATTCGGCGCGCTCGGCGGACATCTTCTCCTCGTCCTCGAACGACGCCTCGATGATGGCAAGCTTATCATCGCTCTCCATCTTCCGCGCGTAATCGAACGATAGGGACATCGTCCCCTCAAACGCTTCCTCCCTTTGCAAAAAATCGATGGCGAACAAACTCAGCGCCAACGCCCCCGACGCGGACTTGGGCTGCTTTTTCTTGGCCTTGATGGCCAGCCTCATCGCGTATTGCTCGGCTTTTTTGTCGTACGGATACCCGAGCGACATGTTCCGAAGCGTGCATTTGCGCACATCCGAGCATATCTCCCTCGCGGTCTTCCCTTTCGAAATCCCCCCGTATACCTGCGAGATGTAATTATCGCCCGCCTTCCTCAGGAGCGAAATCGTTTCGTCCTTGCGGCGCCAAACCGATTGAAGGTCCGTTTTCAGCATTCTCAAAGTCCCCATTCATGAGATTGTCGCGCTCCCTGTTTTCCTTCAAGGCCGCGATTTCCCTCTCTTTCTCTTCCTTGCTCAGCGAGTCGCCGTACAGCTTGTTCACGAACATCTCGTCCGAAATCGCGCCCGCCTGCCACATTGGGAGAAGGGTCTGCGACAACCCCTCAAACGAAGGATTCGCAAACTCGCAGAACTTCACGCTCACGTCGTAATCCCGGAGCGGGATTCCCTTCCCGTCCATGTAGTCTTTCATAGCCATAAGGAGCCTAAACAGCTCCTTAACGATTTGGGTCTCGGACTCGATGATTGTGTTCCGGGTCATGATTGTGACCTTCTCTTTTTCCCTTTGCGCGTCGGCGTTGTCCTTCTTGGCCACGTCGATGCCCATGGTGGCTGGGGACAGAATGCCCGTCAAAATGAAATCGAGGATGGCCTTCTGCTCCTGCGAGTACTGGTCGAAGTTCAGAACCGGCTGGGTCGTCTGGATGGAGTTGTCCACCCTCCCGTCCCCATCGGGGATGCCGTCCTTCATCACATACTGGCGGTTGTACA
>DCMK01000065.1 GCA_002321395.1 Caryophanales bacterium UBA1624 | reverse complement strand
CGCATCGCCATGACGGTCGCCAAAACGATCAGCTTCGCTTTGAACGTCCCCTTGTATTTGGCCTCTTCGCTGGAGATCCTCCAAAGCGGGGATGGCGTCAGCGTATGCTTGAGCAACGCTCGGGGCAAAAGAAGCTATTTCGGCGTGTACTCTGGGAAAAAGGCCCTCGTCCCCGATTGCATCAAAGACAACGAAGAAGTCCTTGCCTATCTTTCCGCGCATCCAGAATGCAAGCCCTGCGGGGATCTAGGCTACCTTGGCTTGGAAGGGCAGGGCAAAGAGGCGTTGGACAACCTGAACCTCTGCGACGATGAAGAGCATCGTTGCCTAGAGCCTTTGGGGGCTCGCCCGATCTATTTGAAGGACGATTACGACAAAGGGCACTTCAAGACCATCGTCCGCAAAATGCTCCCCTCGGACATGGAGGCTGTGATGAAGATCGAAAACTCGGTTTTCGTCGCCCCCTATACCGAGGCTCAGATGCTCTATGAGCTCAACGAGAATCCCGTATCCCATCTTTACTGCGCCGTCGTGGACAACGAAGTGGTGGGTTTCATCGATTTCTCCATCACCTTCAATTCGGCCTACATCTCCCAAATCGGAGTGAAGGAGGAGTTCCGCAGGAAGGGGATCGGCAACCTCTTGATCGGGCAGGTCATCAAAGACTGCGAATCCCAGGAAGACCCCGTGGAGTTTTTGACTTTGGAAGTCCGGGAGGGCAACGCGACCGCCCAGGCCTTCTATAAGAAGCACAAATTCCAGCCCATCACGGTCAAGAAAGCGTATTACTCCAACGGCGAGAACGCCGTTGCGATGGTTAGGAGCCTCATTCATGCCTAAGATCCTTGCAGTCGAATCCAGCTGCGACGAAACCGCCGTCGCCATCACCGACAACGGAAAATTGCTTTGCAACGTCGTCGCCACCCAAATCGCCGTCCATGAGAAATTCGGTGGGGTCATGCCCGAAATCGCCTCACGCCTGCACACAGAAAACATCACCGTCTGCCTCGCTCAGGCTTTGGAGGAATCCCATCTCCGCCTCGAGGACATCGATGCCTTCGCGGTGACGCGTGGCCCGGGGCTCATCGGCTGCCTCCACGTTGGGCTTCAGGCTGCGAAGACCTTGGCTATGCTATACGATAAACCCCTCATCCCCGTTCACCATTTGGCGGGGCACATCTACGCCAACGAATACGCGGGGGAATTCCTTTATCCGATGCTCTGCGTCGTCGTCTCCGGCGGGAACACCGAATTGGTGCTGATGAAGGGCGATCTGGATTTCCGGATCATCGGCGAGACCAAAGACGATGCGGTGGGGGAATGCTATGACAAAGTGGCCCGCGTTTTGGGGCTTCCCTATCCAGGCGGGTTGCCCATCGACCAACATGCGAAGCTGGGGAAGCACGCTTATTCCTTGCCCGTTCCCGACGCCGGGGCGTCCGCGGGTCCTTACGATTTCTCTTATTCCGGGCTTAAGACATCGGTCATCAACTTGGTCAATTCCATGAAGATGAAGGGCGAGCCCGTCAACGTGGACGACATGGCCCGCTCCTTTCAAGACGTCGCGATCGGGATGATCGTGGACAAAGCGCTTCGGGCCGCCAAGGACTTCTCCGTCAAGCAGATCGTCTTGGCGGGCGGGGTCTCGGCCAATAGCTATCTCCGCGCCCAAATGAAGGAAAAGCTCGCCTCCACTTCCATCGACCTCATCATCCCGCCTCTTTGGTGCACCACCGACAACGCGGCCATGATCGCGAAGGTTGCGGAGAGGCTTTATGAGCGGAAGGTTTTCGCTCCTTTGACTTTGGGCGTTGACCCGAATTGGAAAATCGACCATTGGATGGATTTTTCCGACTGAAAAAAGGACAATATGAACAAGAGGGAGAATATATGAAACTCAAAATGCCCCGTTGGCTTTATTTGCTTTCCATGATCGTCGCCTGCGTCAGCTGCGGCGTTTCCTTCGTCGTCGACGTGTTTAATTTTTCCATCCTGCTGGCCGACGCCCCATCTCTTGACGGGAGCTATTTGGCGGCCCAGGCGATTTCCCTGGGCTTGGAGACTTTTGTGTTCTTGGGGCTATTCCTGACGAGCTTGCTTTTCCTGACGCTCCGCCGGTTCCGCGGCAAAGACGCGGTTTGCCTTCCTTTGTTCGCTTCCATTTTCTTGCTTTCGTTTGGGAGCAGCACGTTCGCCACGGGGGTCTACAGCAGATCGGATGTGGCTCTTCTGGTCTGCATCGGCGTGTCCACCCTCGTTTTGGGGGCGGTTGGCTTAGGGCTTAGGAGGCATTTCCCCGCATGGCGCATCCTGAACATCGTTGGGCTTTGCGCCATCTCGATTTGGTTTTGGTACAGCTTCTTTGCGCTTTGTTCTTTGAAAAACCCCTATGCGGGCCCCAATTTCCTCCTTGCCTCCTCGATGGTGCTTTTGGTGGTTGGCTTAGTCAAAATCGAGGCCACGAAAGAAGAAAGCGCCCCCCACGAAATCGAGGGTGGGGCGAAAAACCCGACCCCGGAAGAGCTCTCGATGCTCGTCAAATACAAAGAGCTCCTCGACGGCGGGGTCATTACCCAAGAGGATTTCGACAAGGCCAAAAAGAGGATACTCGGCTAATCGATTTTCTCGACTTCATCTTCTTTGTAGGGCAATACGGCGGGGAATTCGTCCCCGCTTTTTATGACTTGGACGGCGAGGGCGTGGTTAGAAGGGTATGTGTCCATGACGATCCCAATGAGCCCGGCGGGATAGGTGGCGACTTCCTTCAAGGTGCGGACCTTCTCGCCTTTCTCAAAGCGGGAATGCCCTTCTTCTTCGAGCTGGGGCCTCAATTCGTCCTCGTAGTAGCGCGCGTTGCCGATCAAGGCGTCTTCGGTCGCGTAGAAGCCGACCGTATAGCAATCTTCGTGCACCGCATCGATGACCCCGACGTCGCCTTCTTTGGCGATCCCGCGCTCCACCATGACGATGACCGGATCCCCGACTTTGAACTTTTTCATGCGCTCATTTTAACCGTTTCCCGCAAAAAATGGCGGGGCATGGCCCAAGTCGGGAGTTTGACGGAAGAGGTTTCGCGCTATAATCCTTTTTGCTATGCAAAAGAAAGCCATCACTGTTTCTGAACTCTTCTCCCGCTTCGCCCAAGGGGAGGATTTAAGCCAATTGGGCTCCGTCTTCCTCGAGGGATGGGTCCGCACCAACCGCGACTCCGGCTCCATCGGCTTCCTCTCTTTGAACGACGGGACCTGCTTCAAGAGCGTCCAAGTCGTCTATTCGGGCGAGCTTAGCAACCACGACCAAGTATCCCATTTCCTGACGGGCGCCGCGATTTCGGTTTCGGGCAAAATCGTTTTGACCCCCCAAATGAAGCAGCCTTTTGAGATCCACGCGGAGGAAATCTCCCTTTTGGGCGACGTCGCCCCGGACTATCCGCTTCAGAAGAAGCGCCACAGCTTCGAATACCTGCGCGAAGAGGCTTATCTCCGCCCGAGGACCAATACCTTCTCGGCCCTCTACCGCGTCCGCTCTTCCTTGGCCCTTGGGATCCACGAATTCTTCCAATCCCGCGGATTCGTCTATGTCCACACCCCCGAAATCACCGGCAACGACGCCGAAGGGGCTGGGCAGGTCTTCACCATCGCGACCACCGACAAAAACGGCAAGCTCAACGATACCGAATTCTTCGGAAGAAGGGCTTCCTT
>DCMK01000021.1:15047-15176 GCA_002321395.1 Caryophanales bacterium UBA1624 | reverse complement strand
TTAGCAGCCGGCTTTTTAACCGGTTGGACGGCTTCTTTTTCTTCTGGCATGGGATTTATCCTCCAAATTTTCCATCATGTTAGCGCTTCCAGTTTCCAGGGTCTAGTGCACTGTGCACAAATCGATTTC
>DCMK01000021.1:14467-14917 GCA_002321395.1 Caryophanales bacterium UBA1624 | reverse complement strand
TCTTTTAGCCATGTTTTGGGATTCCTTTTTGTCCACGGAGAACCACCGCTTTTGCCACCCGATCTTCCTTATCAAAAAAAGGCGGCCAATTCGGCCGCCTAGAGCGCGCAGCGATCAGAAGATGCGTTCTTCCGTGTCGATGTCGAAGAGATGGATCCCCTTCTTTTTGAAGCTTACCCCGATCTTCTCCCCATGGGCGATCGCCCGCTTGTTGGGGACTTTGGCGATCATCTCCTGATTCAAGAAGGGGAAATGCAGGTAATACTCCGCGCCGAGGAGCTCGGAGACTTGGCAGGTGATCTCCATCTTAGGGAAGCAGTCCTCGCCTTCTTCCTCCAGCAGGATATCCTCCGGACGAATGCCGAAGTAGACCGGATAAACCCCTTCCGAAAGGGCTTTTTCGATCCGCGACTTCTCCTCAAGGAGGAGGTTTTTCTCCTCTTCTTTCTC
>DCMK01000021.1:12388-14420 GCA_002321395.1 Caryophanales bacterium UBA1624 | reverse complement strand
TTCTCCTCTTCTTTCTCCATCTCTGGAAGCGCGGAGGCGATTTGGCTCTTTTTCCCCTCGTAGAAGGAATGGAGCGAGTTTTTTTCCTCCTCGTCCAAGGGATATTCCTTCTCCCCGAGGAACAAAGTGGATCCTTTCACCGTCCCTTGGAGCAAATTCATGTTGGGGGAGCCGATGAAGGTGGCGACGAAGACGTTCTTCGGGGTTTGGTAGACTTCCATCGGGGTCCCGATCTGCTGAACCAGGCCGTCTTTCATGACGACGATGCGGTCGGCCATGGTCATGGCCTCGGTCTGATCATGGGTGACGTAGAGCATCGTGGTGCCTAGTTTCTCATGCAGCTGAACCAGCTCGCTGCGCATCTGGACGCGGAGCTTGGCGTCGAGGTTGGACAAAGGTTCATCGAGGAGGAACACTTTGGCGTTGCGCACCATCGCCCGGCCTAAGGCCACGCGCTGGCACTGACCCCCGGAGAGCTGCGTCGGTTTGCGGGTGAGATAGTCTTCGATCTGGAGGGAGGAGGCGGTCTTCAGGATCCGCTCGGCGATCTCCCCGGAGGAGATCTTCCTCCTCTTGATCAAAGGGGCGCCGGATTCGTCCAGGATAAGCTTCCCCGTTTTCGCCAAGGCCGCTTTCTTCTTCCAATGGAGGATCTTCCTTTGGCAAAGCAAGGCGGGCTTCTCTTCCTTGGAGGCGGAGGAGATGGCTTCCTTCAGGCGCTTCTCTTCTTCCGAAAATTCCTTTTCCACCCGGCTTTCCTCCTCCGGATCCGGGGTTTTTTCCGGGGCTTCGATTTTGCTTCCGCGGAGCCCAAAGGCGAGGTTTTCGTAAACGCTCAAATGGGGATAGAGGGCATAGCTTTGGAAGACCATCGCGACCCCCCTTTGCTTCGGCTCGAGCCCGTTGGCGTACTTCCCATCGATCCAAAGCTCCCCTTGGCTGATGTCCTCCAGCCCGGCGATCATGCGCAGGGTCGTGGACTTCCCGCATCCGGAGGGGCCGACCAAAACGATGAACTCCCCTTCCTTCACGTCGAGGTTGAAATCGTATACGGCGTGGACGCGGTTGCTGTAGACCTTATGGATGCCCCGGCAGCAAAGGAAGCTCCCGTTCGGGGCGAGGTGGGGCGCTTTCTTCGCCGCTTTCTCCTGCTTCTCCATTTGCCGGAAGGCTTGGTCTTTCCGCTTCCTTTCCTTTCTTTCCTGAGTGTAAAGCTTGGACAATTCTTGCCTGGTCTGCTTGCTCATGGGCGCCTCCTCTGCCTAATCGGCGAATTCATACATCCTCACATAGTCCACCTGCATCGTCGCGGACTGGAAATCCTCATCCGGCTCGCTGTGGGCGGGATCGAAGTTCCCTCCGATCGCGAAATTCAAGATGACGTAGAAGGGCTTGTCGAAGGGTTCGTTGCCCTCCCCGGGGTAGACTCCCCCTTTGGGGTGATAGGCCCTTCTTGGGACGGAGAGCTTGAGGAAGGAATCCACGTAGAAGGAAAAGCCCTCCTCGTCCCATTCCATCCAGTAAAGGTGCCAATCCTCGATCGTGCTCTCCCCTTTCCTTTTGCTCCAGGAATGGGCCCCGGTCTCATAGCAGTGGGTGGAATCCCCGCCGAGGAAATGGAGGGCGCTGGAGGTGGTGTAGGGATCGCTCCCTTTGTTCTCCATGATATCGATCTCCCCACATTGGGGCCAGCCGGAATTGGCTTCCGGCATCATCCAGAAAGCCGGCCAAAGGGCGTTCCCGGCGGTGAGTTTGATCCTGGCTTCGACCCTGCCGTAGGTCAAAGAGGCCTTCCCTGCGGTTTTGATGCGGGAGGAGGTGAAATGGTAGCCGTTCTTCTCCTCCCTTTTGGCCGTGATGGTGAGGATGCCGCCTTCTACCGTGGCGTTGTCTTTGGTGTAGTATTCGAGCTCTTGGTTGCCCCATCCCCCGTTGTTGCCGGTCTCATAGGTCCAATCCGAGGTGAGGGAATCGCCCTCGAAGTCGTCTTCCCAAAGGAGGCGGAACCCCTCCGGGGAAGAAGAAGCGGGAG
>DCMK01000021.1:0-12246 GCA_002321395.1 Caryophanales bacterium UBA1624 | reverse complement strand
TAGTCGACCTCCATCGAGGCGGAGGAGAAGCTCTCCTCGGGGAGGATCCCCCCGTCGAAGCTCCCTCCGACGGCGAGGTTGAGCAGGATGTGGAATTCCTGATCGAAGGGGCTGTTGCCGTTATATCCGCCCATCCATTCCGAACGGGAAACCTCCAGGTGGGAGGTTCCATCCACGGAGAAGACCATCCGGTTTTCCTCCCAAAGGACGGAATAAGTATGGAAGGAGGAGAAGGAAGAGGAAAGGTCGTGGACGGAGGTCAGGCAGCGGTCCTCATTGCCCCCGTTTAGCGAGCAATGGAGGGCGCTTGAGGTCTGATAGGGGAGCCTGCCGCGGGCTTCCATGATGTCGATCTCGCCCGAATAAGGCCATCCTTTGCCCTCGAAGCTCCCCTCCGGGAGCATCCAGAAAGCCGGCCAAAGCCCCCGGCCCTCCGGGAGGGAGATCCGGGCTTCGACGTAGCCGTGGGCGAAGGAAACCTTGCCCGCGCTGCGGATGCGGGCGGAGGTGTAGCGGTAGGAAGAAGATCCGTAGGAAGTGTCTTCGCGTTTGGCCTCGATCCTCAATCTGCCATCGCGCACGGTCGCGTTCTCGGCTTTGTAGTACTGCTTTTCTTGGTTGCCCCACTCCCACAGCCCAACGTCCTGCCCGATGCCTTTCTGGCATTCCCAGGAAGAGGGGTCTAGGGCCGATCCGGAGAATTCGTCCGACCAGGATAGCGAATAGCCTTCCGGGACGTAGCTAGGGAGACTGCCCTCCCCCGAAGCGAAGCGGGCCGAATAAGAATGGGTGGCGTAGATGGGAGCATCCCCGTCGAAGCGCGCCTCCCCTTCATACCACCCCGCGAAATGCTTTCCGGAGGGGGCGATGGGGTCGGATGGGGGAACCGCCTTTTTTCCTTCCTTCACAGGGAGGGATTTCACGTTCTTCCCATCCACCAGGAAATCCACCCGGTGATAGGGGGAAGAGGAGGAGATGCGCGGGGCTTTGAAGCGGAAAAGGCTGCCGCCTAGGCAAGAGAAGGGGCTTTCTACGCCCAGCTGCAGGGAAAGGGTCGAGAGGTATCCCTGGGAGTTTTTACGCACGGGTCCTTTGCTTTCATAGACGCCCCATTCCCCGGCTTTGCAGGAAAGGGTCGAGCCGTTGATCGTGATCGCCCCGTCGACGTCGCTGCAAAAAGGGAAGGATATCGAAAGCTCCTCCCCTTCTTCCGCATATGGGGCTTGGTAGAAGAGCTGAACCGACCACCAATTCGTGGAGGCTTTATAGGAAAAGGAATAGACGCCCCCTTCTTTTTCTAGGATCTTCGCCTCTCCCCCGCATCCATATCCGGACCAGAGGTAGAAGTTCCCCGGGGCGGAGGAGGAAGAGTCCTCCCCTCCCTCCCGGAAGGAGGAGGAGTAGAAGATGTCCTCCCCCGCTTCAGGGGCGAGGGAGCTTGCAGCCGAGGAGCCTCCCTCGGAAGAAGGGGCTTCCGACGAAGAAGAGGGTTGGGAGGAGGAAGGAAGCGAATCGAGGGCGGGCTCGGAAGAGGCTTCCTCAGAGGATGGGGTTCCGGAAGAAGACGGATCGGGAGCCAAGGAGCAGGAGAGCAGGATCGGGGCCAAAATCAAGCAAGGGAAGAGGCGCTTCATGAAACCACCTCAGCCTCGACGAGCTTGAAGGCTCCTTCCCGGAGCTTATGGGCCCATTCCCCTTTGACTTCTTCCATGGGCGTCCCATCCAAGCGATAGGTCAGCTTGACCCCGTTATAGCAATCCAAGCGCTTCGGGTTGGAGATCTCGAATTGGGTCTTGCCGAAAAGCAGGAAGCGGACTTTGCCCTCTTTGGTGAAGAAAGAAGAGGAAAGCTTGGGCTTGGGGGCGAAGACGAGCTCCCCGTTCTCCACGCAGAAAGGCTTCTCCCCGAGGAAGAGGAGGACCAGCATGTTGAGGAATTCGGCGTTGGCCCCGGTGAGGCGGGCGAAGAATCCCCTCCCCCAGTTCTTCTGGTTGGGGTTGCAGGTCGGGACGATGAAGCTGGACGCCTCCGTGGGGTTCCGTCCGTAGATCTCCGGGTCCATGAAGCAGACGAGGTTGCTCGGGAGCTCGGAATAGAAATCCTCGTAGAACCCGCCTTTGAGCAGGCCGAGGAGGTATTTGTAGTCCATGTGGAGGAAGTTGCATTCCCTCTCCAGCCATCCTTTGGTGAAGGCGTGGACGCGGCCGATTTCGAAGGGGGCATCGTCGATGGGGGCGCAGGTCTTGTAGAAATGGAGCTTCCCATCGTAAAGAGCGGAGGCTTTGATGGCGGAGTAATCCTCCTCCCCCATCGCTTCTTTCCCGAGCTTGAAGGCGCGGGCGCTGGCTTCCAAAAAGGGCGGGATGGTCTTCCGGACGAAGCCTTGGACTTCGATGGTATCGAGCCCAAGATGGTTCTTCTTGCCCGTCTTGAGGAAGGAGGTCGGCTCATAGATCAGGTAGCTTGGCAAGATGCCGTTCCCGATCTGCTTGGCCCGGGAAAGGGAGTCAAGGAGCATCGCCTTCATCTTCTCCAGGATGGGGAGGGCGATGGAGACGGGAAGCTCTTCCTTCTCCCCGGAGCAGTTCTCCTTCAAAAGGAGGCGCAGGGTCTCGCGGGCGGAGGTCTGCTTATCCCAAAATTGGAAGCGGCTGAGCTTTCCGGAGGAGAAATCCTCGAGGTTCTTTTCCAGGGAGCGGAGGAAATCGCCTTGCTCCTTCATCAGGGGCATGGTTTTGCTGCCGAAGGGGGCCAAATGGGAAAGGGCGTATTCGACCAAGCGCAGCAATTCCACGGTTTCGGAGAGCCCGGACCCGAAAAGCCCTGGGAGGCCGTTCATGGCGTCGTTCCAACCCGGCTTCTCGCATTCCATCTCGATGCCGAGCTGCTGGCTGTCGAGGGCGCTGAATTTGACCAAGATGAGCGCGAGGATCTTCCCGGCGAGGTTGGTCTTGAAGATCTTTCCTTCTTTGTCTTTGAGGTAAGAGGTCGAGGAGAGGTCGAAATGATGCTTCTCGCACCACAGCTTCGTCCTCTCCAAATCGATGGCCCCGTATTGGCGCGGGGTGGTTGGGTCTTTGAGGCAGTATTTCTCGCTTCGGGGCTCCACGTAGACGGGGGAATAGAAATAAGGATAAGCGGAGCCGAAGAAGAGCTCCTCCTCCTTGTCCGGGAAAAGGGCGGAATAGCTTTCCAATAGATCGACGTTGTAGGTCCAATGGTCCACCCAATAGCCTTCCCCGAAGTTGGCCTCGATCACCGGCTCGCTTTGGGAGAGGATGCAGGAGAAAGCCTCATCGGAGGCTTCCTTGCTTAGGCCCTTTTCCTCCCGCAGGTAGCCATAGAGCTCATAGGGCCGGAAGCGGGAAAGCAAGGAAGCGAGCTTCCCGCCTTTGGCCAAATCCCCGCCCAAAAAGGAGAGGTCCTTCCCTTCCTTCAAGCGGAAGGAGGGGCTTTGGACGTTCAAAGGGTTCTGGCCGTCGGCCTGGATGAGGGTGAAGAAGAGGCGGATGTTGTAATCGGCGACGAAGGGGGCGAAGAAAAGGTCGCTCCTCCGGTTCTGGTTGACGTCGCGGAAGTTCCCGGGGCCGGAAGAGAAGTAGCAAGAAGGCATGACGAAGGAGTTGTAGTCCCTCTCCATGTCCCCGTGCTTCCTGCCATAGAGGTAATAGGTCTGTCCCTTCCCTTTGTCGTTGAGCAAGACGGGGAAGCCCCCACGGAGGGAATTGTCCAGATAGCTTTGCTTGCAGCAGAGGTCGAACAGGGGATAGGCGGTTTCGACTTGGCAGGGGGAGATCAGCTCCCGGATGAGCTTCTCGGTGGCCTTCCTTTGCCTTTCGCCCCAGGCATAGCCGACCTCGCCGATGCGGTCCTTGAACTCCTCCCGGGAAGGGAAGGAGCCGAAGAGGGAGAGGAAGCGATAGGCCTGCCCGGGGGCAAGCTTCTTATGGAAGCAAGAGAAGGCGGAAGGGAGCTTGTTCTCGGTTTGCTGGGGGAAGCGGAGGAAGGAATCCTCATCCCCCAAGAAGGGATCGCAGGTGAGGAGGCTCGCGTCCTCCCCGAACACCATCTCCGGGTCCACGATCGGGAGGAGCCTCTCCCCCGCTTCGTCGACGCTTAGGAAGGCGTTCCCGGATTTCTGGGCGGAGACGATCGAATTGTCGCCGGTGGAGGTCTTGAAGCGGACGAAGGGGGCCTTCTCGGAGAGCCCGTCGACTTGGCAATAGGCCGCCATCAAGGAGACGAGCTCTTTGTAGCAGAAATTGGAAAGCCCGAGTGGGAAGAAGATCGGCGTGCCGTCCACCCCTTGCACGTCCATCTCCTCGGAGGTGAGGTTCTTGATCTCGACCATCCTCAGCAACGCGGGATAAGGATGGTGGGAGAGGGAGGTGTAGGTCACCTTCATGGAGAAGAGGGGGTTCTCCTCGAGGATCGAGAAATCGCCCCAGCCGATGTCCATGATGCGTTTCGAAGAGGTCTTCTTGTCGAAGAAAGGGGCGTAGAAGGATCCGTTGACCCTCAAGAAGGTGCGAAAGCCTTTCACGGGGATGTTGGAATAGGCTAGATTGGCGGAATCGAAAGGAGTGATCGGGGTTTCTTTGGAGCTGACCCCGAAACCGCCCATGGCTTGGCCGACGTTGGCGTAGAAAGCCCATAAAGGCTTGCCGTCTTCCCCCGCCACCGCGGGAAGGAAGCTCGCGAAAGTCTTCGCGGAAGAGAAATCCTCAATGAGGAAGCGTTCGCGCTTAAAAGAATATTTGACCATGGGTGGTACCTCCGAAGGGAATCAGTCGGCGAATGTGTAGGCGGGGATGAGGGTGGGGATCGAACCGGATTCGATCTTCCATTCCTCCGAAGAGAAGGCCTCGTACTGGGCGGGATCCTTCATCTCGGATGCGCCGAGGAGCTTGCAATCCTCAAGCTCGCCCATGTCGCTTTCCCCCGAGGTCGGCTTGTTCTCCCCTTTGTGGGTTTGGCCGAAGTGAATCGAACGGGAGGACCCGTTCATCGGGGCATAGGTGAAGGAGCGGGCGACGCAGTGGCTGACTTTGCCCCAGCATTTGCCGACGAAGGCGTATTGCCCGTTGCTGGGGGCGCCGTTGGAGTCGAGGACCTTGCCGTCTTCTTTGTCGACGCCGCAGAACTTCCACCAATTGCAATCGGGATTGTCGGTCTGATGGTCCCAGCCGTTTCCGCCGGATTCGGTCTTGTATTTGTCGTCGTAATCGCAATAGACGCCGAGGTCGTCGTTTCCGGCCCCCCTGCCGCCGAGGGTCAAGGAAGTGAGGGAGGAGATGACGTTATAGGCGTTCCCGGAGGCTCCGACGATGCCGAAGGCGCCGCCCATGTTGCAGTCGTCGTCGTAGAAATGGGTGCCCATCTCGGCTTTGCAGCTTTCGTCGATCGTGCAGTTATAGACCGTGCCGGCCAAGTTGCCGGCGATGACCCCGACGATGGTCCTGCCGCGGACTTTGATGTTGCTAAAGTTCACGTTGCGGACCACCCCGGCGCTGCCGATGATTTGGAAAAGGCCGATGTTGTCGCCATTTTTGTGGGCGATGTCTTGAAAATGGGTCCCGGTATTGTTGTAGACGTTGAGATTATTGCCCACGTCGTCGCTCCAATAGACCTTGGCGTTTTTGACGGTGTGGCCGTTGCCTTCGAGGATGCCGTGGAAATAATGGTTGGAGGTGTCTTCCTCGGAGACATAGCGCCCCAAAGGCTCGAAGTTGGGGATCGAGGAAAGATCGATGTCCTGCCCCAAAACGTAGGTCCCATCCAGGTCGGAGTTGATGTCTTGGAACTCCTGAGCGGTGGTGATGATCTTGGTCGCGGAGAGGGCGGAGAGGGTCTTGGTGCCGGCATCGGTCACGATGCGGATGTCCTTCTCGCCGGCGGAGATGTCCTTCAGGAAGCTCCCGGCCAAAGTGAGGATGCCATCGGCGTAGGAATACTCCCCCGCCTCGGCTTTGCTTCTGCCACAGCTGATTGAGGTGATGCTGCCCGGAAGCTCGATGGAAGCGGAGAGGTTCTCCTCCGTCCCGGCCTGGAAATAGACTTTGCCGGAGGCGAAGACGCGCTCGGCGGGGGTGAGGCTAGGCGCCGAGGGGGAAGAGTCCCCGCAGGAAGAGATCAGCGCCAAAGACGAAAGCGCGAAGATGGTTTTGCTGAATTTGTTCATGTTTTTTTTCCTTTCGGCCCGAAAGCCCTTCTTGGAGCAATCTCCTTCGCTCCAAGAAGGGCCCTCATAGGAGGGCCTTTCGCGTTACTTTTCGATGAGGGAGACGTTCCGGACGAAGAAATCGATCTTCTCAACCCCGGATACGGCGCCGAGCTCGAAGGTGAGCTTGCTGCCCTCGGAGAGGGCTTGGGCGAAGGGGATGGTGACGGATTTGTACTCGGCTGTGGCGCTCAGGGCGACCAAGCTTCCGACGGTCACGCCATCGAAGATTTGGACATCCCCGCCTTCGCCGTTGATTTTGTATTCGAAGGAAATCTCATAGCTCTTCCCGGCCACCGCGGGGATGGGGGAGAAATTCACTTGGGCGAAGTATGGGCTGGATCCGGAGGCGAAGGGGGCGAGGTCATAGACTTCGTAGGAGCCATCCTCGTTGATCCGGGTGTTGATGGAGGGGATAATCCATCCGGTATCGTTTGAATTGAACCAGGTAGAGGGGGCGATCTGGGTCTTGGCGATGAGGGTCAGATCCCCGTTGACCGGAGAAGAGAAGTCGTAGGTTTCGCCGCTTTCCTTCGCCCAGGAGACGATGTCATAGGCGAAGATGCTGATGTCGGTGGGCTTGGTGAGAGTCTCCCCCTGGGCGACTTGGACTTGCTTGAGGACTTCCCCGTCCGCGGTTTTGAAGGTGACCGTTTTCGAGGAAGAGGCATCGGCGAAGGTGGCCACGTATTCCTTGCTTGAGGCGATGGCTTGGTCGGGGCTGTATTTCTCCTCCCCGGCATACCATCCGGCGAAGACTTTCCCCTCGGGGGCTTCGGGATCTTTCGGGGCGGTGACGGTTTTCCCGTCTTTGACGAGGATTTCCTTCACTTTGCTTTCGTTGACGGAGAAGGAGACGGGATGATAGACGGCGTCGGAGAGATCGGTGATGACCGGGGTGCTGAAGCGGAGGAGGCTCCCGCCCATCAGCCCGCCGCCGTTGACGCCGAGCTGGATGGACAGGACGGTGCTGGAGGAGCAGGAATAGTCCGCCTGATAGGCGAAGTCCTTGTCCGCCTCGACGGTGATGGTCTGCGAGTTCACCGTGAAGGTCCCGGCGACGTCGCTATGGAAGGTGAGCTCGATGTGGTAGTTGTCGCCCGTCTGCGAATAAGGGAGCTTATAGAAGACTTGGACGCCATACCAGGCTCCGGCGGCGGCGTAATGGAGGGCGTACCCGCCCTCTTCTTTCTCCAAAGAGGAGACCGATCCCCCGTCGCCGGCCCACCAAGCGAGCTGCCCGGCTTTCATCTCGGTCTCGCCGGTCCCCGCGCGGACGTCGCCTTCTTGATAGAAGAGGTTCGGCTTCTCCGCCGGGGCGGGGAGGCTGGATTCTTCCGTCCTCTCCGAGGATTCGGAGGGAAGGGCTTCCGAGCTCTCGGGAGCCTGGCTGGAAGAGGGGCCTTCATCGGATTCGCTTTGCTTTGGAAGGGAAGCTTCCGGTTCGGAGGATGGGGTCTGGCTGGCGGAGGGGTTCTCCCCTCCGGAGCAAGAGGCCAGCAGCAAGGCGCTGGCGCTTAGTAGCAATAGGGTTTTGATTTTCATTGATGCACTACTCCTTTCCCTTTTGCGTATTTTTTTGGCCACGGGGGCCGATCAGCCTTTCAATCCGCCCACGGAGGTGTTCTCCATGATGGTTTTGTTGAACAGGACGAAGACGAGGATGATGGGGATCATCGTCAAAACGATGGTCGCGAAGAAGAGGGGGTATTGCCCTTTCGTGTCCACCATCGTCGACTGCATCAGGTAGATGCCATAGGCGATCGTTGGCTTTTTGGGCAGGTAGATGGAGGGGGTCAGGTAATCGTTCCAGAGCCCGATGAGGGTCAAGATGGTGACCGCGACCATCGGCCCCTTGGCCATGGGGAGGATGATCTGGACGAAGATGCGGAAGTCGCTGGCGCCGTCGATCTTGGCGGCTTCGACGTAGGTCCAGGAGAGGTTCTTGAAGAAGGAATAGAGGAGGAGGAAGTTGCTGCCGAAGCCCCCAGAATACAGGAAGATGCAGCCGATGACCGTGTCGGTCAGATGAAGCGAGCGCATCAGCTGGATTTGGGAAGGAAGGGCCCCGACGATCGGGACGATCAAGGAGAAGATGACGACCCCGAAGATCACGTTGCGCCCGGGGAATCGATATTTGGCGACGACCCAGGCGGCGCAGGAGGAGGTGAGGACGGTGGCTAAGGTGCCCCCTCCCGCCACCAGCACCGACATCCCGAGCATCTGCAGGAAATTGAAGTTCCCGGTGGCGGCGTTGGAGAAGAGGAAGGCGTCTTTGTAGTTCTCGAAGCGGAAGGGGTCGGGCCAGCAGAGGGAGTCGGAGGCGAAGCCTTTGGTGGTCTTGAAGGAATTCATCAGAACCCAAAGGAAGGGCAAGATGAAAGAGACGGCGAACAGGGCGAAGAGGATCCCCATCACGATGAAGAGGGCCTTTTCCCCGCCGTGGCGTTTATAGAGGATGTCGTGCTTGCGCGAATAGGCCTCCGCTTTGCGGGCGTCGGATTTCTTCTGCAGGGCTTTCAAAAGGGAATAAGTTGCGCCGGTCATAAATCAGAACCCCACGTTTTTGAAGCAGCGGTTGAGCAGGCTTCTGGCCCCGAGGATGATGGGGGCCCCCACCAAAGAGCAGAATAAGCCGAGGGTGGCCGGCTCATGGAGGCCGGTGCCCCGGGAGGCGTTGTAGATATACAGGCCGATGGTCTCCGTGTCTTTGTCCACCGCGGTCAGGAAGAAGGGCTGGAAGGTGACGTTGAACACCGACATCATGCCGAAGATGAAGAGGGTGGTGAACGTCGGCCAGGTCAAGGGGACGATGATGCGGAAGAACTCCCGGAAGGGGTTTACCCCATCCATTTTGCAGGATTCCAGGATGTCACGGGGGATGCGCGACATGCCCGCGGTGAGCAGGATGACGTCGTATCCGATGCCGGCCCAGATGCAGAACAGCCACACCATCCACTGCTTTGAGGCCGTGGAGATGAACAGGTCGGCGAAGAAATCCTCGCAGGGGATCCCCATGGCCTCCAGCATCCCAGGGATCAGCCCGCCGGGGGAAAGGGAGTATTTGTAGGCCATGCAAAGGATCAGCAAAGGCAGGATCGAAGGGAGGTAGAAGATGACTTTGTAGAAAGCGCTGCCGGCGATCTTCTGAAAGACGAAGTAACTGAAGAAGAAGGAGATCGGCAGGGTGATGAGGCAGGAGATGACGAAGTACATCATCGAGTTGAGGTAGATGGGGTATTGGTTGATGTCGGAGAAGCCCATGAACAGGGTTTTGAAGTTGTAGAAGAGGGCGTCCCACCAGGAGGAGGAGCCATCCCAAAGGGAGAGGCTCCAGACCAAAACGCCGTTGTCGTTGGGGCGTTTGAAGGCCAAAAGGATCGAATTAATGTTGACCCCGAACCACATCAGGCAGAAATGGGCGACGGGGTAAAGGAGCATCAAGAAAATGAAAAGGTAGGTCGCCCAATGGTTGGACTTCCTCCTTTTCGTCTGCTTTCCGTTTCTAGAAAGGACCGAAACCATGCTTCTGCCTTATAGCCCGGCGGTGTGCAGCCAGCTGGCCCAGCCCGATTTGGCGGCCTGGTAGACTTTGTTGCCGACGGCCTCGGCGGTGTTGCCCGCGGGGTCGGAAGCGGCTTTTTGGTAATAGTAGTCGTTGTTGACCCACGGCATGACCTTGTTGGTGGTCAGATAGGTGATGGGGTTCTGCGAGACCAAGGAGAAATTCCTCGTCGAGAGCTTTTCATGGATCGAGCGGATATAGGGATCGTTGGCTTCCAAATCGGAGAGGTCGATGTTCGTGTAGTCGAAGGCGAGGAAAGCCCCTTCGGCGTCGCGGACGAAGTCGTGGCAAGAAGAATTCGTCGCCATGTAGGAGATGAATTTCTTGGCCAGCTCGATGTTGGGGGATTTGGAGGGGACGACGACGGAGTCGCCGAAGCCGACGAGATAGTTGTAATCCTGCGCCTCGGCGCTGACCTTCGGGGTCTTCATCATGCCGTATTTGAAGTCCAAGGGCTGGCCGTCGTTGGTGAATTCGAGCTCGAACTTGGCCCATTGGGCATAGGGGATCATCGCGGCCTCCCCGTTGACGAAGGCCATCTTCATCTTCCCGACGTTGTCGGAGCGGGAGGTGGAGGTGGAATTGGCGGAGTTATTGGCGATCAGGTCCCACCACATCTTGTAGGCGTCGTTGAATTCTTTGTAATAGGTGGCGGGGTTGTACATCTCGTAGCCATCGGCGTATTGCCCGGTCGGGCCTTTGTATTCGAGGATAGTGTTGATCTTATCCAGGCCGGCCATTTGGGCCCACCACTCAAAGACGGGGTAATCCCAATAATATTGGCGGTCGGCTCCGCTCCAAGCGAAGGGAACGACTTTCTTATGGGCGGAGTTGGTCAATTTGGCGTCGACGATGGTCTTGCAAAGGTTGACCAGATCCGCGTAGGTTTCGGGAACGGACCAATTGTTCTCCTCAAACATGTCCATGTTGTAGACGAAGCCCCCGGCGCCTTGGGTGTAGCAGACTTTGTAGTAATGCTCTTCCCCGCCGACGCTGAACTTGGAGTTCTCCGCCGCGCTGGGGATGAGCTTCTGCTCGAAGGTGATATCCTCCCCTTCGACTTTGGCGGAATAGACATCGTCGAGGGGAGCGAGCCAACCTTGGGCGGCGTAGTTCCTCCAGTTGATGTCAT
Source organism: Caryophanales bacterium UBA1624 (assembly GCA_002321395.1). Lineage (GTDB taxonomy): Bacteria > Bacillota_I > Bacilli_A > RFN20 > CAG-826 > Alloenteromonas. Next base: position 1,329 of record DCMK01000021.1, on the reverse strand, counting down.
GGGACATATAGATGTCGTAGTCCCCGCCGTTCTTCAGATTGGTCTCGATGCGGTCGAGGACGGTAGAGTCGCAGTCGACGTGGACGCTGATGCCGGTCTTCTGGGTGAAGGAAGCGGCCATGTTATCGATCCAGGCCCGGCCATAGCCGCCGTCATAGACGCAGATCCAAATCTCGGAGCTGCCATCCCCGCCTGGCTGGCGGGAAGCGGACTCTCCCCCGCCTTCACCGCAACTGGCCAAAAGGCAGGCAAGGGCCAATCCGGAGATGGTGCGGAGGGTCTTCTTTTTTTGGTTCATATCGTTTTTTTCCTTCCGAAGCCGAACTTTAGGAAATCGGTTTCTTAGCTTACGTTTATTCTACGGAGCGGCCCAACTTTGGTCAATCATTTTGTGGAAGGGCTTTCAAATATATGGATGTAGAGATTGAAATTCTTTGGGGTCAATGATAGATTTTTGTTTAGGAAACCGATTTCTAAGGAGAACCGAATTCATGAAGAAAAACGCGATGGTGCTACCGCTTTTGACCTTATTTCCCCTGCTTTTGTCGGGTTGCCAAGGCAATCCGGGGCCTGGGGGCGATTCGAAGAAGGGCGATTCCAAGCAGGGCGATGCGTCTTTGGTCCAGCCCAAGACGTTCGATGGAACGGCCTATTATGCGGACGTGGAGAACCGGGTCGGGTTCGAATCCGGGAGCGAGGTTGAGATCGAAGAGGACTTCTCCTCGGGCTCGCTGAAAGACGAAAACTGGTGGGCCCTCGATGGGTATTGGGACGCCGGAGGGGCTTCCGACTGGCACAACGGGGTGAGGTCGCGCAACCTTTTCTACGTCAAAGACGGGGGCAAAACCTATCTTGGGGTGCGCGCCCGCGGCTCCTATTGCAAAGATCAGGACTTGGCCAAAGCGAAATCGGGGATGGTGAAGCCGGAAGGGGCTTGCATCATGAGCAAGAAGTTCCTCTACCCGGGCCGTTATGAGATCAAGATGAAGGCCATGCCTCGCCAGGGCGCGGTCACGGCGATGTGGACCTACTATTCCAAAACCGGCAACGAAGCCACTTCCCAGAACGAGATCGACATCGAGCTCGGCGGGGAGGGACAATACTCCTCGGAATGGTGCACCACCTGGACCACCCACACCGACAAGCAGACCAACAATGTCGACCTCTCCTCCCGTTCCTACATCAACGACGGGGAATTCCACACCTACACCTTCGATTGGTACACCGACTTCCCCTTGACGCATCAGAAGCGCGTGGATTGGTTCTTCGACGGGGAGCTCATCTCCTCGATCGAAGGCACCGCCGTCCCGGAGACGGCCATGCCACTTT
>DCMK01000051.1:973-23252 GCA_002321395.1 Caryophanales bacterium UBA1624 | reverse complement strand
GCCAAATTCATCGAAGCGGATTCCGGTACGGCGGAGAGAATGAAATCCTTCGCGTATCCAAGCAGGAAGGAAGGAAGGGAAACCGAGGCCAAAGCGAAATCCAAAGCCGTCTTCCCCGTCGTGGGGATTTCAGCAGTCAGATCCGACTTGCTGAGGACCCATTCCATCGCGTTGTCCGAGCCGAAGCGGGCGAGGATGAAGGCATCCCCGACCTCATTCCCGGTGGAGACGGGGTGCTCCGCGCCCAGCTTTGTGAAAAAGTCGGAGAAGGAAGAGGCAAGGGTATCGCCCCAACCGCTGGCCCCGTAAATCCAATTGGCCAAGGGCTTTACGAGCAGATAAGCCACGAAGAAGGCAATTAAGATGGCGAAGAAAGAAAGGGCGCTGCGGATAAAGCCTTTGTGGATGCTGAGGATGACCACAAGGAGGAAAAAGAGGAAAAAGACCAAAGAGATCCAATCAAAGACGTAGGTTTGCCCCGCTTCGGGGAAAATTGACATCAAGGTATTCATAACGTTTTTAGTATAAGGGAGTCATAAGAAAAATGTATATACGTCCCAAACGTTTTGATGCTTTTTCAAAAGAAGAGCACGCCACTCAAACCATGAAATCAATCGCTTTTTAGGAACGACACGTTAAGAAGGGATAAAGCAAAGACAAAATTAAAAAATTTCTCCTTTTAGCCCGCGGTCCTTCAACAGTTCCTGCCGTAGAAGACATTTGATAGTGTTTTTAACGGAGACCGGTTTAAGCCTTGAGTATCCGTCAATCATATCGATGATTTCTTTATCGGACATGCTCTCAAGATAACGTTCAATGAAATCTTTATTCTTGTGATATTCCGGATGTCGTTTTTTAAAAAATTGGCTCGGTTTCTCCTTGGTTTTGTTTTTCTTCTTTTCGTATTCGCGGTAAAGATTCTCGTTGATCACAAACAATATCTCGAATTCCGGGGCTGTTTCGACGTTGATAACTTCTTTGATTTTGTTTTTTACATTCTTTGGCTTTTGAAACAAATCATTTAGCTTGTCGCCAACGCGGATGACTGTTACATCATCATTCCTGTTCAGCGATTGAATCTTCTGCACCAAAGATCCATCAATTTGGCGAGATGGGTAAAACCTTTGGAAGAACAATTCGTCTTTTCCAAAGCGCAGCAAACCCCTTTCAAAAAGAATGTTGAGGAAATACAGCTCCGTAGTGCCCTCAGTCATGATGAGTTTGTAGTTCACGGACCACGTTACCCCGCATTTTCATTAGACGGTCATATTTCAATAAAGTGTCGAAAACGTTGTTGTCAAAAGCGATGCTCTTAGAAAGTTCAGTTCTAATTTTGTAGTTGGTCAAAAGGTTGCTGATTCCGATTTTCCCATCTTTTTGGTGCATGATGAAAATAGAATCTCGGCGATTGAGGAGATCCAATATTTGCGAATAATGTGTCGAAAAGATGAGTTGCGCCCCATTTTTGTTGATCGTTGAATCCGAAAAAAGATCCAAAACATTCGCAACAACGTTTTTGTGGAAGCAATTCTCGATTTCATCCACGAGGAAAACTCCGCCCGTTTCCAAAACCCTTATGGCTCGGATGAAAAGTTCAGTCCCGCGAATCGTTCCGTTGGAAAGCAAAAGAATCAAATCGCTTCTATTCATTATTTTTGATCGCTCATTGAAACGTTTGTACTCGACTGCGTCAGAATCTAAGACTTTGATATATTCGATGCCTTCGTCGAGCAAACTCAGAATAGAAGAAGTCAGCGCAATGTCGTATCGATTAAGGCAATCGAAAAAAGAGTTCCGGACGATCGTCGACCGCGCGTCCCAAATATTGTTGTTTTCAAAATCATCGATATACACATGTCCCTTCGTGATTGAGATGATCCCAGATGTATCGGGGACATTATTCTCTAGAGGTATTATTGTTCTCCCTTCAAGGTGCTTTTCGTATGCTTTTCCAAAGGTCGGAACATACTTAATTTTAAAAAGGGATTCGTTCGCGATATCACAGAAGGGCGTGATTCCGATATTTAGCGAAGAGCCACCGCCGTTTTCAATTTTCTTAATCTCTCCATCATAAAAATAAATCTCGCCATTTTGGAAGAACTCCAAATGGAGAGTGATTTTCTTGGAGGAAAAATCGTTGGGGTTGTACGGCCATCTCCCATAGCATAAAAAAGAGTAGATGCATAAAAGAAGAGTGAGGGTCGTGCTTTTTCCCGAAGCATTGCTGCCAACGAATGCAAAGTTTTTAAATGTATAAAGGCGTTTGTCGATCAGCAGGACATCTTTTTCCAATTCCAAAGAAGAAACTTTTGTTTTATTAAGTAGATCGATTGTAAAGCCTTCCTCAAGCATGCGGTATCCAGACACGGTTGCCTTCAATAATTTGAGCATGTTGGTTCCTCCTTTATTTTGGCAAAACCAATATACTGTTTTTATCATTGTTAAACAATTTTTTTGTTTGTATGTTATTTCCATTATTGAGTCTCTTCCAGAAGCCTTCTTCCTTTTAACCATAAGGAGGCTTTTTCAAAAAGTGCTAATTGGAAACAACTGTTTTTGACAAAATACCCTTTCTAAACGCGCGGTCCTTTCCGGTAATCCGTTCTTAATAAGGCCATCAATCGACGATTTGCTAACAAGATGAGTTCGCAAAACAAAAAAAACGGTCTTCCCGTGCAAGGGCCGATTTACCGATGCACCCCATGGCTAAATTTGGTTTTCCGCTGACCGATAAGGCCGCGAAATTGTTTTTTCATTGACGAATGTTTTTGCCCGTTTAATTTTTATTAACACACGCACACGCGTACATATAAAGTGGATTTTTCATCCAACCGTGCTTAAAATAGCCCCAAGCGAAGGGAATGAAATGACGCGCGTCCGCACGATTCAGGTGAACCAATCCGTCTTCTCCTCCATCCAAGCGGAGGGGGATGCGTTGAGGGGAAAGCTGAAAAGCAGAGGGACGTTTCTCATTAACGTCATGTCCAGCCCCGGCGCGGGGAAAACAACGACTTTGGTGGGATTGATCGCCCGACTGAAGAAGCGCTTGTCCCTCGGCGTCATCGAGGCTGACCTTGATTCGGACGTGGATGCGAAGAGGGTCTCCGATTTGACCGGGGTCCCCGCGATCCAAATCCACACCGATTCGCTCTGCCACGTTGATTGCGGCATGGTCGAAGAAGCCCTGCGAGGATTCGCCCCCTGGCCCCAGATGTTGTTTCTGGAGAACGTTGGGAATCTCCTCTGCCCGGCCGAATTCGATTCCGGCAGCCACCTCAACGTCGCCCTCATCTCCGTCGCGGACGGAACCGAAAAGGTAACCAACTACCCCAAGCTGTTCCGTTATGTGGACGCGGTGCTCATCAACAAGATGGACGCTCTTCCCTACTTCGACTTCGATTACGACAAAGCCGCGGGATTCATCCGTTCCTGCAATCCCCGCGCAGCACTTCTCCCCCTCTCGGCCAAAACCGGAATAGGGATGACAGAGGCGGCCGACTACTTCGAGGAAGCATACGAAAATTGGAGGAAATGAAACATGCCTGAGATCTTCCGTCTCACCAAGGACACCCAATCCAAGTACGAAGGGGTCGAGCCGAAAACGCCAGAAGAAAAAGCGCTCGTAAAGAAGTACTTCAAACTCGCGAGGAAAATCACCGACAACGCGGTCACCAAAATCAAAGGCCCGACCGTGAACTCCCCGGAATACTGGGGCCTTCGCGAAATCATCACCGAGCCTGAAGTCGACTTCATGCTCAAGATGAAGCTCCGCACCTGGTACAGCTTCGATCAGCTCTATCAAATGAACAAAGGGGATTACAAAGAAGCCGCTGACTTCAAGGAAATCCTCCACCGCGCGGTCATGCACGGCATCATCGAATACGATTACGGGGACCACTATAACGACGACGGCCCGATCAAAGACGCCAACCCGACCCACGAGAGAAGGTATCGCATCTCCTTCTTCGTCCCTGGATCGGCCGAATTGTTCAACTCCACCAAAAAGGCCACCGACGCCAATCCGCCGGTCGCCAATTTCTTCGAGAGGATGACCTTCCTCCCCTTGGAGCCCATCACCCCGATGGTCCCCGAAGGCGGGGACGGCATCGGCATGCACACCATCCCGGTCGAAAAGGCCATCGAAAGCAACCAAGAGGCCATCAAGCTCGAGAAAATCTCCTATTGGCTCAAAAAATACGATGGACATATCGCTTCCGGCATCTGCTCTTGCCGCTACTCCAGGGCCAAGCTCGGAGAAGGGTGCGAAGACGATCCGGAGAACTGGTGCATCCAGCTCGGCGATATGGCGGACTATGCGGTTGAGACCGGGAGATCGAAATACATCGACAAAGAAGAAGCCCTGCGCATCATGAAGAAAGCGGAGGACAACGGCTTCGTCCACNNTTCTGGAGAACGTCGGCAATCTCGTCTGCCCGGCGGAATTTGACACCGGCGCGCATCTGAACCTGATGATCCTCTCCGTCCCGGAGGGACATGACAAGCCGCTCAAATACCCGCTCATCTTCCAGACCTGCGGCGCGATGATCGTCAATAAGATCGACGTGCTGCCGTATTTTGATTTCGATCTGGACAAGGTCGCCGCGTTTGCGCGGCGGCGCAACCCCGATCTTGAGATCTTCCCCATTTCCGCAAAAACCGGCGAGGGCGTCGAGGCGCTCGCCGACTGGCTCTGCACCCGGATCCGCACACACAAAGAAAAGAAGAAGGAGACAAACGCATGATCGATCAGGAACTGAAGCAGCGCGCGCTGACCCCCGCCGCCAAGGGCGAGGCTGCGCCGCGGGAGAAAATTCTGAAGCTTGGCAAAAAGATCACCGACGTCGTCGACCACAAGCTCGGCAAACTCAGCGCGGAGGACGCGGAATACTGGGGTCTGGCCGGCGTCGTGACCGACGAGATGGCTGACATCGCCCTTACCATGAAGCTCCGCACGCCCTACACCGTCGAAGAGCTCCGGAAGATGAACAAGGTCACCCAGGAGCAGAAGCCGCATTTCCAGGAGCTGCTCGACCAGATGAGCTACATCGGTCTTCTGGCATACGACTACGGCTACCACTATGACCACAACGGGCGCACCGCGCCGCCCTCGGAGCGGCGGTATATCCTGCCGATGTTCGTGCCGGGCAGCGCAGAGCTGTTCAACATGGAGGAGGATGCGGAGCTGTCGGGCAAAAATCCCCGGTTGGAGCAGCATCCGGAGCTCGCCAAGTTCTTTGAGCGCATGACCTACGTGCCGCTGGCGGGCAAGACGCATCTGCTGCCGCCGGGCGGCGGCGGCGTGGGCATGCACGTCATCCCGGTGGAAAAGGCCATCTCGATGGAGAACCAGACGCTCGACATCGAGCATCTTTCCTACTGGCTGAAAAAGTATGAGGGGCACATCGGCGTCGGCCAGTGCTCCTGCCGCACGAGCCGCGCCGTGCTCGGCGAGGGCTGCGCGGACGACAACATGTGCTGGTGCATCGGCGTGGGCGACTTTGCCGACTACTGCCGCGAGACGGGCAAGGGCCACGACATCACCTACGAAGAGGCCATGCACATCCTGCAGGCCGCCGAGGACAACGGCTTCGTCCACCAGATCACCAACATCGACGGGGAAGACCACATCTTTGACATCTGCAACTGCGACGTCAAGATCTGCAACGCCCTCCGCACTTCGCTTTTGTTCAACACCCCGAATCTATCCCGCAGCGCCTACACCGCCAAAGTCGACCCCAAGAACTGCGTCGCCTGCGGCCGCTGCGTCGAATCCTGCCCCGCCGGCGCCGTCAAACTCGGCCAAAAGCTCTGCAAGAAGGATGGAAGCCAACAAACCTATCCGCAAGCCGTCCTCCCCGACGCCATCAAATGGGGCAAATACGCCTGGGATGAGAACTACAGAGACACCGCCCGCTACAACACCTATCCCACCGGCACCGCTCCTTGCAAAACCGCCTGCCCGGCCCACGTCGCCGTCGAAGGCTACCTGAAGCTCGCCAACCAGGGCCGCTACGATGAAGCCCTCGCCCTCATCAAGAGGGAAAACCCCTTCCCGGCCGTTTGCGGACGCATCTGCAACAAGCGCTGCGAAACCGCCTGCACCCGCGGCGACGTCGACCAAGCCGTCGCCATCGACGCGGTCAAGAAGTTCCTCGCCGAAAGGGAGCTCGACCCCAAGACCCGCTCTATTCCGGAGAAAGTCGTCGCCAAAGTCTATGGCGAGTTCGATGAGAAGATCGCCATCATCGGCGCCGGCCCAGCCGGTTTGTCCGCCGCTTACTACCTCGCCGTCAAAGGCTATCACCCCACCGTCTTCGAGAAGAACGAGAAAGCCGGCGGAATGATGACCTACGGCATCCCCTCCTACAAACTTGAGAAGAACGTCATCGACGCGGAAATCGAAGTCCTCAAGGATCTCGGCGTCGAGATCAAGACCGGCGTCAACGTCGGCAAGGACATCACCCTCGATCAGCTCCGCGAGCAGGGCTACAAAGCCTTCTACATCGCCATCGGCTGCCAGGGTGGGCGTCGCCCCGGCGTGGCCAATGACACCGCCGAAGGCACCCAAATCGCCGTTGAGTTCCTCAAAGGCGCCTACGAGAATCAAAACCAGAAGATCGACGGCGACTGCGTCGTCATCGGCGGAGGCAACGTCGCCATCGACTGCGCCCGCACCGCCCACCGCTTCGGCGCCAAGTCCGTCTCCATGTACTGCTTGGAGAGCGAGGACACCATGCCCGCCACCAAGATCGAAGTGGAGGAAGCCCGCGACGAAGACGTCCAAATCCATTGCCAATACGGCCCCAAGGAAGTCTTGGTCGACGAGAACGGCAAAGTCCGGGGCATCGTCTTGAAGAAGTGCCTCCGCACCATCGATCCGGAAACCAAGCGCTTCTCCCCCGTCTACGACGAGAACGACACCATCGAAGTCCCGGCCGCCAAGATCGTCTTCGCGATCGGCCAGGCCATCGAATGGGGCGATTTGCTGAAAGGAAGCAAAGTCACCTTCTGGCACGGCAACTACCCCATCGCCGACAAGTTCACCTATCAGACCGCCCAAGACGACATCTTCGTCGGCGGCGACGTCTATACGGGCCCCAAATTCGTCATCGACGCGATCGGTCAAGGCCATGAAGCCGCCGAATCCTTGGCCCGCTTCGTCTCCCCGTTCCACGCCTCCCTCACCATCGGCAGGGACCGCCGTTACTTCCTGCCCATCGACAAGAAGGACATCCTCATCCCCAACGATTACGACCACGCCGGGCGCCAAGAGGCGGGCATGGACAATTCCATCGATTGGAAGAACTCCTTCCGCGACGCGAGCAAGACCCTCACCGAAGAGCAGGTCAAGATCGAAACGAGCCGCTGCCTCCAGTGCGGCGCCTCGATCGTCGACCCGCATAAGTGCATCGGCTGCGGCATCTGCACGACCCGCTGCGAATTCGACGCCATCCACTTGGTCCGCGACCATCCGAAGGCCTCGACCATGCGCAACGGCGACGACAAGATCCCCGGCTTGATGCCTTACGCCCTGAAGAGGAGCCTCAAGATCCTCTTCCACTCCGGAAGCAAAGAAGCCCGCATGATGGCCAAGAAGCGCAAAGCGTATAAGAAGGCCACCAAGAACAGCCCCAATAAGCACACCGGGAACGCCGTCCCGCCCATCGAACGGTAAGGGATGCACGAGCTCGGAATCGCCTTCCACATCATCAAAGAGATCGACGCCTTGGCGGAGGAGAAAAACCTCTCCTCCGTCAAAGGGGTCACCCTTGAAGTTGGGGAAGTGTCCGGGGTCGTCCCCCGTTATCTGGAAGACGTTTGGAAATGGGCTTGCGAGAACCGCTCCAAGCACATGTCCGGATGCCAGCTGAAAATCATCGTGGCCAAAGCCACGAGCTTCTGCCGCAGCTGCCAAAGCACCTATCCCACCGTCCAATATGGGAAAACGTGCCCCCACTGCCACAGCGAGGACACGTATTTGGTGGAAGGGAATGAGATCAGCATCCAGTCCATCCAAGTCGAAGAGGAGGAGCCGACGAAGTGATTCGCCGGCTTTTCTTTTTGCCCTTCGAAGCGTTATCGCAACAAACAAGCAACAAACCGTCAACAAAATTATTCCGATGGCATCGGGCTTTTGAAAGAGGCACGGAGTTACGCGCAACAAAACTCAAGCCCAATACGGAAGGTAATAGAGGTTCCTGACCCCTGAGCCGTTCAGGCTTTTCGGATCCTTCCCTGCTGAACGCAAAGGGAAAGAAGCCGCGAAACTTGCGACTTGTTTTGCTCGCCTAGGCCGAAGCGCTTCCGGACGGTTTCGTTGGTTGCTTTCCTTTTATCGACGTAGGCCAAACAACAATGGAGATAGACCGCGAGAACTTTCTCCTCTTCGGTGTATTCCTGCCAAGGTTTCTTTTTGAAGACGCTGACGCGCACTCCGTATTCTTCCTTTTTCACTTGGACGGGGGGCAAAACGTATTCATCGGTCGCGGCCACGATTTTGTCGAAACCCGTCCCATGGCCTTTGCAACCCAAAAGCGGGAAAGCAATTCGACGAAGTGGCGGTTCTGCGGCCTGGGCTCATAATCGACGATCCGGTCGACGTCGATGCCGAGGTTGCCGTCGTTGTACATCTCCAACCGATCCGGGAAGCATTCCACGAGGATCCTACCGCCGTTTTTGGAAAAATCCTGATGGACAACCGCGTTGGACAACATCTCACGGACGATGATGGGGGGATGGGGTTGAAGCTGTTTCTAAGCCCCGTGGCAACGATTTCCTTTGATCCCATCGCGTTTAGGATGCAATCCACAATCGAATCGAAATTCAGCAAGAAGCCGGATTCAAAGAAAGTCGGGATGCTTGTTTCTGAGACGCGAGAGGTTCCGGAATATGTCACAACCTCAACCCCTTTTCCATACAAAGGAGGGAAAAGAGAAAAGGAAGCCCCAATGCACAAAGCGCCTAAATAAGTAATGTCATAAAACCCATCATCACGGCGGATGATGAACCCTTCGTTGATAAGCCAAGAGACTCTTTCTTTGGGAGATGGGAAGTCTTGATGAAGAAGGCGATAAAAAGAAGCGACATTCAAAAACTGCTCCAAATCGTTTTCTTTGATGGAACGCAGAGCGGCATCGTCTTCATCGACGTTGTTGAGGATTTTTTGCCAGATTCGGCGCCTTAAAGCGGGCTCGTTGGATAAAGAAACCAAAGAATCGCCCACCCTGCCGTATTCGTCTCCCTGGAAGGTCGCGGTTACACGGGGGCGTTTTGTTCACGCGGATGATCGTGACTTTTTTCTCATCGGTCCATTCGAATGTATCCGAGTCAAAAAGTCCCTTTGGGGACAGAATGGAATTAAGCGACATCCGATAGCTAATTCCGGAGCTCTTTTGATTATCCAAAGAAAACGCGGTTCCAACAACCTCGTGGGTATGGTCATCAACCCCATACACCAAATAACCATAAGGGATATCGGCCAACGCAGCCATATTCGCAAGAGCGGAAATGTATTTTCCAACCGCCTCAAAGTCTTCGTCGTTGCTTTTAAAATTTAAAAATCCACCTTTTTGGAGCGTTAACAACTTTTTCAGCAACGCGATCGAATCTTGATCCAAGATGCGTCCTCCAGCTGGCTTTGTACCTGCTTCTTAATGGATATAAATGAAATTTCGGGATCGCACCGAAAATGGTTTATCATTTTTTATATATTTTATTATATCGTCTATGTTGTTTTTATGGTTTTTATTTTGCTTTATTGATATTTTATTATTATGAAATTGTTTTATGGGGCGGATAAAATCATCAAAAGCCCAATCTATGGCTTGGGGAACCCAAGCAATGATTACGGGCTTGGCCTGTATTTAACGCCTTCTCTAGACGCGGCGAAACTATGGGCGGAGAGATTCCAAGAAGGCTACGTCATGACCTATGAAGTCGATTTGGACGGACTGAAAGTTTTGACGTTAGACCACGCCACCGAAGAAGACGTTCTGACTTGGCTCGCGCTTTTAGCGAAGAACCGCTTCGATAAAGTGGATCGGATTCGTTATCAAACCGAGCTCGATTGGCTCACCCGAAAGTTCTCTATCGATCTTTCTTCTTACGACGTGGTAATTGGCTATCGGGCGGACGATTCCTATTTCGCCTATTCCTCCGGTTTCATCAAAGGCGAAGTTTCGATGGAGACGCTGGAAAGGGCGATGATAATCGGAAAGCTGGGCCTACAATACGTTTTGCTCTCCCCTACGGCATTCCAACACTTGCGGTACCTCAAAAGCGACAAAATATCCCAATCCGGTTCTTACCAGGAATTCCGCAAACAAGCGCTGGATGAATACCACGCCCTTCGTTTGAATGAGGATCTTTTCGCGAACCATTTCATCCGCGACATCATGAGAAAATATGGAAAATAACTACGAATCGGCAAAGGGCAAATTCGGAGCCCTGATGTCCAGACTTCACGAGAATGGGTTCCGGGATGATTTCATCACCAAAACAGTTTTGGAGCACCCTTTCTTTTCCTGCTTTGAGGATAATCGCATAGAGAAGTTCTTAAGAACGCCGTTGGAGGAAATCATCCGAAATGCGTTCCATAAGGACAATGCCTATATCGATTTTTCCCTCCCCTATATCAGCGAATACTATTGGGCAGGAGAAATGTATTTCATGCTACTTTCCCGTTACGAAATCCCCTTGGAAAGATCCTTTCTGATTTACCCCCTTGGGAAAATGGTGGAACGCTATTCCCCTTACCACGAGATGTCGGAATCGCAGCTTGCCGAACAGTATTTGTCCGATGAGCAGAGAATCGGGGTTTTCCGCTCTTTGAGAAACCTTCGTGGGCTATCGATTCGGGAACTCTCCGTATTAACGGGCATCAAGCCCCCCACCTTAACGTCCTATTCGAAAAACGAGATTCTTTGGAACGCTTCTTTTCGAAACATCGCTTTGCTCAGCGAAGCGTTCCACGTAAGAAACGCCACATTCCAAAAAGCGTCTTCATTTTGTTTGGTCCCCCAAGAGCTTTTTCACTACGATGGGTTCCGGAAAGAATTCCTTCGCCTTGCGGCCCTTTACTTTGGAACGCCAGAGGACACCCCGACAATCTTGGATCACAAAACGGACAAAGAGATTGCCTCCTTGGCCAAAAAGTACCATCGGTTCTTTTATCTCCCAGACTTTGCCTTAATCCAGCATCGGGGAAAAGTAACGTACCGTTTCTTGGAAGAAAAAGAAATCCGAATGCTGGCAAGGCAAGCAAAGAAAGCACTTTAGTACATCAAAAAAAGCGCAGGTTTTGATTCCTGCGCTCTTCATTGTTTTGATGTCGATTACTTCGACTCTTCGGGCTTCTCGATGCCTTTGGCCTTCATGACATCGTCGACCAAGGCTTTGGCTCTCTTGAGGGAAAGATCGGATTTGATCTTGAACTCCAACGGGAGATCTTCGAACTTCTTGGATTCATTGCGGATGACCGGGATAGTGGTGTTGGCATAATCGTCCGGGTTCAGAGCGAAGAAGACTTTGAGCTTCTTCCCGGAGACGGTGAGGAAGGCGTAGCGTTCCCTGTGGAGGGAGAAGGTGTGCCCCGGGATGGATATACGGTCCTTGATGCCGTAAGAGCGGATGTAGTCGCGGAGCTCGTAGTATTTGGCGCGGAGCTCGGGATCGGCGTTCTTCAAGCGGGTTTCGAATTTGGCGCGGCGGTGCTTGCCAAGAGCGGCAAAGGGATCGTCGGCGGTTCCCGCAGCGGTTGAGATCTGAACCGCGTCTTCTTTGACGGGCTTTTCTTCCTCAACGGGTTCTTCTTTTTTCGGCTCTTCTTTGACTTCGACTTCGGGCTCGACTTCTTGTTCCAGGGATTCCTCCGCCTCTTCCTTCTGGGCGTGGAACTCTTCCTGATGGATGACGATTTCTTTGTCGGCGATGGCTTTCGCCCTTTCTTCGTTGACGTATTCGCCTTCAAGTTTGGCAAGGCGGTCATCGACGATGCGGCGAACGTCGGTTTCGCTCAAAGTGGGAGCTTCTTCTTTTTCTTCCTTTTCGGAGGTCTTGGCGAGGGAGCAAGCGGCTTCGTCCTTGGCCAAATCGCGATAAGGAAGCATGAGGATCGCGCTGCCGATCAAATCGAGGAAGAGGGAAACGATCAAGACGATCATCGCCCCGGTGGTCATTTGCTTAGCAAGAAGCAAGGTGACGACGAGGAGGATCAAATAAGGAAGGAATGCGATTCCCAGGAAACGGGCGACCGCGTTGAAAAGCAGCTTGGGCTCTTTCTTTTTGATGATGACGACGGCTTCGAAAACCAAGCAGATGACCGCGAAGACGATCAGCAGGGCTCCGAGGAATCCCGAGACGTGGGGATACTGAGAGGGATCCCACATTTTCCAATAGTTGTCGATGCAGCCGCGGATCCCGTATCCAACCTTCACCTCTCCCAGCGTGAAGCTGCCGCCGTGAATGACGTCGGCAAGGCCGGAGATCCCAACAAGAAGTGGGGATAGGAACAGGACGATTGCCCCGATCCAAGTCGCTTTCGACACAGATTTTTTCTTGTCCATAGACATTTCTCCAATCGGCCTTTATTTTAATAAGTCATTCAGCAAAATCAACAATACGTGTATTTGTTAAAGGATTTTTCTCCTTAACGCCCCAACTATTTTTAAAAGACGATACGCCCTCGTTTTTTTCTCAAAGAAGCAAAAAGAAGCGTAGCCATCTAGTGATTTTCACCCATCGCTAAAAAGAGCAAAGACCAACTACGGCTTATCAAAAATTTGAAGGAAAGGAGGCTTGGTAAGGAAAGCTTTTATCAAGGAACGCCGAATCAACGAGTTTCCCACCCCGCTTCTTTACGCGGAAGGCTTTAGGCAAAAGGCAAAGAACTCGATGAGTGGAGGGGCTCGTGAGATATCGATTGAAATGTTTAAACGTCGGTTAAACATCTTCCGTTTCATCGGGTTTCTTTATTTAAAAACGCCGGTTTTATGATTCACATTCCCTGCATAATTAGCAAAATTTGTCTCAGGAAAAAGAAAAATGTAGGTTGAGTACAAAAGAAGATTGGCGGAAACCACATTGGACGAGAAGCTCAATTCCTCGGGGTGCGTTTTAGTCACGGGCCCAAAATTCTGCGGCAAAACAACTCTTTGCCAAAGGTTTGCTAAATCATGTGTTTCTTTGAAGAATGGGAATGTAATCGATTTAGCGAATTCCGATCCTCGCGGAATGTTGAAAGGAGAACGGCCCCATCTCGTTGGCGAGTGGCAAAAGGCTCCTGAAATTTGGAACGAAATTAAAAATGATTTAGATGAAGACTATCAATTCGGCAAATACATCATTGCCGGCAGCGCCACTCCTTTGGATCCGTCAAAAAATCAGCACTCTGAAGCTGGCAGAATTTCGGTGATGAATTTGAAGCCTTTCTCGCTTTATGAGTCAGGGGAATCCTCCGGAATCATTTCTTTGTCTGAACTATTCAAATCGAATAGCACAACAGAAGACGTAGCTTATTCTTGCGAAAATCCAATCGGCTTAGCGGATATCGCCTATATGCTTTGCCGCGGAGGGTGGCCAATCTCCGTAATGGCAAAGAAAGAACACTCTATCGCGGTTACCGAAAACTACTATGATGGATTATTCAGAATAGAGAATGAGAATGATGATTTCACTCTATTTCTAAAAAACAAAGACATTCGGTTGCTCATCCTCATTTTAAAGTCCTTTGCCAGGAACATATCAACTCAAGCGAAAAGGGCGAGCATGAGAAGAGATATTTTGGAATCGAATATCCGCGACACGTTAGACGATGAAACGTTCTCATCCTACGAGCAAGTGCTTAAAGATTTATTCATTATCTATGATATGCCGGCGTGGAATTTGAATCTTAGATCAACAGTCAGCGTAAGAGCCGCCCCCGCAATGCTCTCAGCACATATTTGGAGAAGCGCCTTCCTTTAGGCTGCCAGTGCAACTCACAGTCCCCCGCTATTGTGCTTTTACCTTTCTCGATGCTTTGTCAAAAGGCGCGTTCCAAAGCCCAAGCGAAAAGCGTTGAAAGATGTTTGCGCCAAGCGTCTTAAAGCCCAATCAGGAATAGACCGCCGTCAATTCGATGATGGGGGTTTCACTGCTCAGTTCCGGGAAAACAGAGGATGTCAAAACCAAAGCATCGTTGACTCCAAAGCTTTTCCCCGTCTCATCCGAATATCCATTCGCGGTCCGCTTCTTATAGGCGATTTCTTTGGAATAGGAATACCCAGTCAAGGTCTTCCCCGTTACGGTGAAGCCCGGATTGAGATTGAACAAAGGGAAGATATAAGGGTCCTGCAAAGTCAGATTGACCGTATACGTCTGGGTTTCATAGGTCACTTTGATTTGGGGGATCGTTTCCCAAGAAGCATAAAGCTTCACGATATGGTTTGTTGGATCCGGGGTGAACTTCGAAAGGGAGACCGTCCCCGTGTATTGCTGGGTCTTTCCCTGTTCATGCCAATAGGAGAAACGTTTATTCCCGGAATCGGATAAAGAAGGTAATTCAAAAGAGCTGTCCCGTTCTAGCCCAGAGTACTGTTTAACGAGCTGCTTATCGTTATAAAGCTCAACCGTGTAAAGGACCTGGCTGAGGGATTGGCTATCCTCGGTGATGTCGATCGCCACCCACGCCGAAACGCCGACGCCGATGGAGGCGACCAAAGCAAAGCAAGGAAGCCCAATCCCTAAGGCGAGTTTGCTCTTCTTATTCATGAAGAAACTCCCCCAAAGGAAAAGCGCATCCGATAACGGAGGTCGGACAAAGAATGGGACGAATCCTCTTTTAGGTAGGCATTCACCCCGAGCACCAAGGAATTGGAGAAATGGAAAGACAATTTCGAAGTGCTTTCCGCATTCGCGGAAGGCACAGAGAAATCCATCAAGAAATAAACGTATCCGCCATCATCGGAGTAGGTAAGAGAAGAAATCTTATTCGCGCCCCAGGTCACCCCGGTTAAGGAAGAATAGCCGTTTTGGGAATTCGCGCCTGCCATGACATTGAGATAGGACGAAGCGCCGACGTCATAAACCCCGAAGGTGCAGCGAAGGGAGAAGGAAGACCCTTTCTTCATGAAGTCGGGCATCTTGTTCTCGATCGTCGTGAAGGAATAGATCAGATCCGCGTTCAGCGAAGTGGACGAATCGCCTTCGAACCGATAACGGCCTAAAACGGGGCTGGATTCGCAAGAGATGGCGATGCAGTCATTGATCGAAGCGATGAATTCTCCGTCTGCTTCGGCTTTGATTTCCCCACTTCCGGGCATAGGGTCATCGTTGACGATGTTCCACGCCGAGAAGCCGATGCCGAAAAGAGAAAGACAACATAGGCCCAGCAACCCCGTCATCAAGGCGGTCCTGTTTTTGATCCTGCGGGGAGCCATTCTCGTTAAGCCCCCTTCTGCATCGTCTGATACGATGCGTCGAACATATATCCGGATCCGTCAAACCAATAAAGGCCTTCCTCGATCGCATTGCCCGAAGAATCCTTGATTCCGTTGGTCTTGGATACATAGACGGTTTCGTTCTTCGCCAAGGAGCCATCATCCTTCGCGTAATAGACATGACTGTCGTTGGAAAGGGTGAATAGTCCAACCCCGGCTTTCACTCCGTCTAGAGTGAAGGCGTTGTTGCTAAGGGATC
The DNA here is from genome assembly GCA_002321395.1 of Caryophanales bacterium UBA1624. Classification (GTDB taxonomy): domain Bacteria; phylum Bacillota_I; class Bacilli_A; order RFN20; family CAG-826; genus Alloenteromonas. Next base: position 7,577 of record DCMK01000051.1, on the reverse strand, counting down.
CGCCCTCGCCGAGGGAGAAGGAAGCGTCTGAAGTGAACGAGGTAAGAACCCCGTTCGCATCGAACGTGAAAGAGCCTTCCGCGAAATAACCATTCAATTTGTCGGAAGATAAATGGTAGGTGCCGGATTTATAGGCATATCCGTTTTCACCGAAAAAATAATAGGAGTCAGAAGAAGAATCTTTAATTTTAATAAGGCCTTTATCCGGCATCGCAACACCGTTTTCGAAATAATACAACTGCCCATCCAACGAGTTGGTTTCTACGCCGGTGAATGAAGTCTGCAAAACGCCATCTGAATCAAAAAGGAAGGTTTTCAACAAATTGCGGTTATCAGATGCATAGGTTTGATAAATCCCGGTTACTTTCCCCAAGACAGCGTCATAAAAATAAGTTTTGCTGCTTCTCGTGATCCAGCCATCTGTAAAAGCGGTAAAAGTTTGGCCGTTAGGATATTTGCTTGCATTGATTTTTTCGGTCAAATCGTGGGAAACACCATTTTCATCAATCCAAAAATATAAGGAGGCAATATTTAAGACAGTAGAAACGGTGTCAAGAGAGGGAAGATTAAAAGCGCCACCCGACTGAACGTCAATTGTGTAGGTTTTTGTAGAATCCGCGGCAACGAAAACGAAAGAAAGCCCGCGTGCAAGCCATTTGTTTTTTTCCAAATCATAGCTCATCTTCTGATTTTGGCTCACCTCTTCGTGCCAAGAGGTATATACGGTCATTTCCGCGTATTCAACCTCATACGTAAGGCTGCCAGACTCATGGGTTCCTTTGGAATATTGTCTTTCGATGGATGTTTCGGATCCAGTTTCGTTTCTTCCGAGAAACTCAATTTTTCCTGTGCCGACAGCACCGGAATCAGTTTTGGAAACAACTAACGCATCCGTTTGATTCGAAACGTAGAGATACCCATTCGAAGCAATTTGAAGGCTCCCCAAAACATTGAGCTGCGCCATTCCTGGGTCTTTTCCGTCGCGGGGGGATTTCGTCCCATTTTCCGGCGTATAGGCGACTGGAACCGTCCAAGCTGTGCCACTGACATAGGGCTTGCCTTTCCAATCCGAAGACGAATGGACGAAAAGCCTGTTGTTGAGTTCGAAAGTGGATCCTTTGTTAAGGGTAAGCGTCGCGCCGGGAATCAAGGAAAAATCTTGTTCAGTGGTCACGGTCCCATTTTCTAAAATCAGGTCGTAGCAATTGGAAATCGGAAGCACATACTCAGCCGTTTTAATCTCAGTGATACCTTTAAAATTGATAACGATGTTGGAAATTTTGCCATCCCCATGAATGCGGATTTCGACCCGATCGGTTTCGGGATGGTACTTTTTTTCGCAATAGCCAGACGATAATACGAAAAGTCCTCCATCGCCTATAAAAGTAAATTGCGCCGTTAGATATTGAGCCCCGATGCCTTTCCAGCCGTTTGTATAGATTGCGCCGAACACTTTTTCCGAAGCCCCTTTTTCAATGCGCAAAGCGCATTCGATGTTTTGAACATAATATTGATTGAACGGAAACACTTTTGGCTTCGTATCATCGCCGACTATTTCATTGGTATATCCGCCCCCTCTGTAATTGGTCAATTGAAAAAGTTCATAAACCGTGGAGCCAGCCTCTGCGGTGACAACGCCGCTTCCATTGATGAAGCCAAAGCAATAAAGCGTGCTTCCGCTGCCCATAGTGATTGAGCTATTTTCCGAAGTCGTAATCATCCCATAAGGCCCGACCGGGCAAGAAGTTTTCCCATAGGAAACGGCATAGACGATCGATCCGACATAAAGGGTGGACGATCCTTGAAAAGTAATGTTGCAGCCTGGCATCAATATCAAATTCCGGAAGAGCACGTTAGTGGCGTTATCTTTTTTTAGTAGGTTTTCATCCCCCGGCAAAATAACGGAATCGTTTGCGTCAAAGGGAACAAGCAAAGTGATTCCAGAGGGGACAACATAATCGCCGGCGACGACTGGTGTGTCAGCCAAATTTGCCACGATCGTTTTATTTGACGAGGTATTGGCCGCGTTAATGGCGGCGGTAAGACTGCTGAAGTAATTGGTTCCCACCTTAAAAAGACTGGCGTTTTGTATCAAGGAAAAAGTCGGATTGATTGTAGAGTCTTTGGTTGCGACATAGTTATAGGGATTATTTTTTGAAAGAAGCGAACCGTCTCTCACCCACCCCGAAAAAACATAACCAGTCTCCGGCGTAGCATTAAGCGTATAAACCTGTTTATCTTTACGTATGGATTTCTCCGTTTGTTTCTTTCCGTTGACTGAATATTCGCCACCAGGGGATACTTCAAAAGTGGTATTGTAATAAAGAGGGGCCAAAGAGATACCGAAAAGAACGACTTTGGTGCTTTGTGGGTTCAGCCAACTGCTTGATGCTTTAACCACCAAAGCAACAGTGCCTTTCGAAGATAGCTCTTTTGAATAATTAGCCCCTTTTGAGCAATTTTTCCCGTCGAATTTCACTTCGCCTTTGTTTTCAAGAGTTTGAACAGTAAAAGATAAAACTGCATTAGATGGATAATTGTTAGTAAAAGTGAAGGTCAAGGTTGCGCTTGTCGTCCCGGACTTTACCGTGGTCTCTAACGTTTGATTGGTTGGCGAGTAGGATTTTTCGTGCTCCGCACCAACCGACAAACCGGTAGACCATTCACACGACAAGCCACAGTTAGGCACATTAAACCCAGACACCGCCTCTCTACTTGCCGCATACCCCACGCCGCTAACGCCAACGATTCCCGTTAATGCCCCAAGCAACAACGAAAAGGAGAGGGCGATCTTGCTGAATTTGCTTTTGAATTTGCGAAACAAGTTCACTTCTTACTCCTTTCTTGCTTTGAAAACGCCACAGAAATTCAATTTTTGACCCAATGCGCGTGGAGGGTCATGTCGCACCAAACGGTAGTCAGATCGGTGAATTTCCCCGTCGTGGGATTCACGATGGAGGCAGTATACCACCCATCGAAGACGTAGCCATCGCGGGAGGCCAAGGGGACGGAGAGTTTGGAGGAAAGGAAGGTCTGCCCCTTTTTGATGACGTAGGAGGATTCCGCATCGTAAAGGTATTGGGCGGAGCTATCCCCATCCGCGTTGAGCTCAAAGGAAACCGTGTAGGTCGTATTGCTTTGCTCGGCGAAGGAAACGATCTCCTTCCAGGAATCGGTCTCGTCTTTGTAATAGATCGCCATCCCCGTCTTGGAGCGGTCGAAATAATAATCCCCCGGCTGCCCCAAAGAGTTCTTGGGCTGCCCTTCCCCGGAGAACCAGCAGGACTGGCGGTTCAGGGTGAAATCCTGGTGGGTGCCATCGCTGTAGGTGATGGTGACCGTGAGGTTCCCCTCTTCGTCGGTTTGGTAATCGGTGGCGACGATGCCAACCCCCATAGGAACGAGGAAGTCCTCGGTGGTCTCATCGGTGTAGGTGATGGTCAATTTCACCGACCCGTCCGGCTGGGTGGCGGAGGTGATCGAAACGATCCCCCTTCCGTCTTCCCCATCTTTGCCCGGGTCGCCTTTGTCGCCTTTGGAAAGGGTGATGAGCTTGTTTTCGGTGGAGCCATCGGTATAGACGATCTTCAAGGTGATCGACCCGTCCTCGTTATAGACGGGCTCGATGTAGGAGATGGATCTCACCGCGGGGAGGGTGAAGGAAGAGCTTTTCCCATCGCTGGTCTTGAATGTGATGGTCGTGGAGCCGTTCTCCTCTTTGACGGAAGTGACCTCTTTGATTCCGTTGGCGGCGGGCAAAACGAAGACGGTCGGGTCCTTGTTCTCGTTGTCGTAGATGATCTTGACCTGGGTGTCCCCATTTTCCAGAACGGAGGTCTCGACCGTTTTGATGGTCACCCCCGAATCCGGATCGGTGAAGAAGGAGCAGGACGAGACTCCCAAAAGGGCCGTTAAGGCCAAAAGATGCAAACAACCTTTTTTGACGAATCTGTTCATGGGGCAACCCCTCCTTGCTGCGCGTTCTTCTTCAAATCCTCCACGTTGGGCGAAAGCCCGACGTGGGATCCGCTTCCATCATAGAAGCCGAAGCGGAAATCCTCAAATCCCGTGACCATGGTCACGATGCGGTAAAGGAAGTTCCAATAACGTTCCTGACCGTCGGAATTCCGGTAAAGGTAATAATGGACCAAGTCTTCTTTGGCCTCCCCCGCATAAGGGAGGAAGTTATCCCAACGGGAGAGCTCCAAAGCCGAATTGTTGATCCCGCCTCCATAATAGCTGAACGGCATCGACACGGTCGCGGATTCTTCGTTTTGGAACCCCTTGGAGACCACCAGTTCGGACAACGCTTCCTTCAAAGGGAAGATCGCGTCGATCCCCAAGCTTTTCTTCAGGGTCGAGAGCTTGTCCTTCAAATCGTCGGGGAGGATGGAGATGATTCCGGTGAAATCCTGCTGCAAGATGCCCTCCAAGACGATGTCGGAGACCTTTTTGTCGTCGTAGAAGTCGGTCTTGCCCTCCACCTTCAGGAGGCTTGGCTTCATCTGAAGCGCCATGCCCTTGGGGATGAAGGGGATCAGGGAATGCCCTTCCCCGTCGATGGGGATCGACAGCATTTCCAGCAACGATCCGATCTGGGTCGGGGAGGCGTTGTAGAGGAAGGGGCCATGGAAGGAATTCTCGAACCCCACGCAGGAGACGCCGGTCTTATAGAGATAAGAATCCTTCAACGTGACGGTGGTCTGATAATCCCTCTTCCAGTCCTCCCTCTCCGTGGAGGAGGCGATGCTTTCGATCGCTTTCTCGGCTTTCTTGGTGGATTCGGTGTCCCCCGAAGAAACCGAGGACAAAGTGCCTAAATACCCATTGAGCACGTCCTGCCCTTTGCTGGAGGCCATCCAATCCGCGTAGGAGACGTTATGGACTGCCCCGTCCAGATCGAGGTAGCTGCCTTTTTTCTCCGCCTGCAAAGGCTCCAGGGAATCCGAGCCGAGGTCGAGGCAGAAATTCAGGGCGTTGGAAAGCAGGCAATTCACGATCGCGGCGTCCTTGCAGGAGAAGGCCCGGACCACGTTTTTGCCCGAGGAGAGCTGGCAATTGGCCAACGTGATGCCATCCCCATGCAGGTCCACCACCGTCCCGCAATATTTCAAGAAGGTGAAAGAGTCGCCGTAATCCGCGTTTTTGGCGACCAAATCGTTGATGAGGATGCCGTCCCCATCCACGTAGATGCCCGCGTTGTCTTCCCCATATAGCCCGATGAGGGGGAAGCGGGTCGGGTCGCCTAAGCAATAGGTGAGCAAGGGCCCCCGGAAGAGGTTCTCCTTGGTTAGGGTCGGGATGGAAGCCGCAGTCCCATCCTCTTGGAGGATCGTGGTCGTGCCATAGGGATAGGCCAGGTTGTGGAAGGAGATGGTGTAGCCGTTCCCATAGAAATCCTTTTGGACGCGAAGCCCCGCGTAGACCTCTTTGGAAAGGATGGAATCCGCGTAGAGGGGATCCCCCGAGGCGAACTCGTTCCATTGGTCCAGATAGCTCGTGTCCATGGTGGTCGGGTGGGAATAGACCTCCGAAGCGAAACTATAGAGGGGCGAGCCGGAGGAGGAATATCCTTGGAAGTTCCCGAACAAAGCGACGTTGTCCTTGGCTTGCTTCGGCTGCCCGCCTTCGAACAGCGGGTTGCCCTTTTCGTCTTTCTCCGCGTAACGGGAAAGCGATTCGAAGGATCTGCGGAGGCAGACGATCTCCCCGTCTTCGCTTTGGTTGGTGCATTTCAATAGGTCGGAATAGGTATAGACGTTGATCCCGTTTTTGACCAAACGGAAGGAGGTGGCCCTCTTTTTGCCTTTGAAGGAAAGGGCGAAGGAAGCCTCTTCCACGTCCTCGACCACGTTTTTGACTTTCACCTTGCCGCCCGCTAAATCAACCTCGAGGTTATCTGAGCAAGAAGCAAGCTCCAAAGAAGCGGATTCGGTGAGGCTGGAGGAAGGGAAGACGGAGAAGGAGTAGTCGATCTCCGCTTTCCTCTTTTGCCCCTGGCTCCCCCAATCGAATTCGCCATAGTAGAGGCTGGGGTCGATGTTGGATTGGCTGGGCGAGACTTTGGGGGCGACCGTGACGGCGAAGTCCTTGTAGATGATCCCGGTCATGGACTTGGAAAGGGTCCCTTTCGCATTGGCGACCGTCAAAGTCACATCCCCTTCCGAAAGGGCCAAAAGGTAATAATCGAAATTGCCTTCATCGTTGACTTTGGTTGATTTTTCAAGCGTCGCGTGGACCTCCTCGTCGTTCGGATCCTCGTTTTGCAGGGTCCAAACCAAATCGTTCCCATACGCGAGCGCGCAGGTTTTGTCGTAGATCCCATGGGCGACGAGCTTCACCTTCTCGCCTTGGATCTTAAATCCGACTTGGGGGGCATAGTCCCATTCGATGTCGATCAGATCCTTCTCGATCCGTTGGAACCCGCCAGTAGAAGTGACCACGCCCAAAAGGGAGATCGCGAAGGGGAAAAGCAACAAGAAAGCCAAGCCGCCCTTCTTCATGAGGCCACCTCCATCTTCATCCAGATCTTCGAGGAAGAGAAAAGGAAGGAAAGCGATTCCGGCAAAGCGGCCAAAGCGATCAAAAGGAACTGGGAGGCGTA
>DCMK01000051.1:0-851 GCA_002321395.1 Caryophanales bacterium UBA1624 | reverse complement strand
AGCCCATAGGAATAAAGCCCTGAGAGGAGATGGCTCTCCGCTCCGCCGATTTTCTTGCCCATTTCCTCCCTCAGGCAGAGGAAGCTCTCGCCCAAAAGGAAGAGCAAACCCGAGAAAGCGACAAAAAGAAGCGGGGTCGTGCGCAGCACTTTGCTGGCCCCGATGAAGATCAAGGTGGCTAAATAGGAAAGCAGGCTGCAGGCGAAACCCGGAAGCCATTTGGCCAACAGCTGCTCTTTCTCCGAGACCGGGATCGTCTTGACCAGCCTCACCCCCTGCTTCTCACGGGAGAAATAATTCATCCCCGCCCCAGAGACGCAGGAAAGGAAGCACAGGATCGCGAAGCAATCGATGTAGGTGGCTAGCCCAGGGAAGGAGACGAAATAATACGCCACGTTCCCGTTGCTGAAGACCGCGTTCAAGGAGGAGACGACCGCATAGCAAAGATAGGGCTGGACCAAAAGCAGGCCCGAATAGGAGAAAAGGTTGTCCCCGTCTCGGAAAAGAAGCAGGAACTCCTTCTTCAGCAAAGCGTAGAAGAGAGAATGGGGGCGATAGGAAAGTTCTTTCTTCTTCCACTTCCTTTGGGGGGAAGAGGAGACTTTGGAGGAAGAAAGCAGAAGCGCAAAGAAGCCAAGCAAGAAGGACAGCGCGGCGAACAGGGCGTAGAAGAGGAAGGCGGAGCGGGAAGCGTAGTAAAGCATGTCCACCAAATAGCAAGAGACGACTAGATACGCGCGGGCGGAAACGAGGCGCGACAAATTCGCGTCCGTCAGGATCGCGTTGATGCCGACCCCGGAAAGGAGGGAAGTGAAGACGTTGAGCACCCAGCCATAGGCGAAAGAGAGCAA
>DCMK01000018.1 GCA_002321395.1 Caryophanales bacterium UBA1624 | reverse complement strand
GATGATGGCTTTGGAGGCTTGTGCGAGCAAGACGTCGGAATCGGAGATGGCTCCGGAAGAGGCGGCCAAGACGTGGACTTTGATCTGGTCATTGGAGAGCTTCTCCAAATTGACCTTCAACGCCTCGGCGGTCCCATCGGTATCGGCCTTGACGATGACGTTGAGGTCTTTGACTTTGCCGGCGTTGACGAGGTTGTTGAGGTCTTCCAAGGACATCGCGGCGCTGCCTTGGCGGGAAGCCTGCTGCTTCTCAAGGGCGCGCTTGGTGGCGATGTCTTTGGCTTCCTTCTCGCTTGGGAAGGCCATGAAGCGGTCGCCCGCGGAGGGGACCCCCGAGAGCCCGATGACGGAGACCGGGGTGCTAGGCCCGGCGGATTTGAGGACTTTTTTGTATTCGTTGGTCATCCGGCGGACTTTGCCGTAGATGTCCCCAACGACGACGTAATCGGAATTGGTGAGGGTCCCGTTTTGGACCAAAAGGGTGGCTTTGGGGCCCTCGCCTTTGTCGAGGCTCGCTTCCAAAACGGTGCCCGAGGCGTAGCGTTTGGGGTTGGCCTTGAGCTCAAGCATCTCGGCCTTCAGCAGGATCATGTCGAGCAAATCGTCGATGCCCATGCCGGTTTTGGCCGAAATGGGGCACATCATGACGTCGCCCCCGTAATCCTCGGCGATGACGCCGTGGGCCATCAGCTGCTCTTTGACGCGGTTGGGGTTGGCCCCGGGCATGTCCATCTTGTTGATGGCGACGATGATCGGGCACCCGGCGGCTTTGGCGTGGTCGATGGCTTCGATGGTCTGGGGCATGACCCCATCGTCGGCGGCGACCACCAAGACGACGATGTCGGTGACGGAGGCGCCGCGGGCGCGCATGGCCGTGAAGGCGGCGTGCCCCGGGGTGTCGATGAAGGTGATCTTCTGGCCGTGCACTTCCTTTTGGTAGGCGCCGATCTCCTGGGAGATGCCCCCGGCTTCGGTGTCGACGATGTGGGAGGAGCGGATGGCGTCGATGAGGGTGGTCTTCCCGTGGTCGACGTGGCCCATGATGGTCACCACGCAGGGGCGCGGTTCCAGATCCTTGGGGTCGTCCTCGATCTTGATGTCCTCGAAGTGGGCGGCGTCCACCACTTCCTCCTTCTTGAAGTCGTAGTTGAACTCCAGGCAGACGGTGCCGATGGTCTCATCGTCCAAAAGCTGGTTGATGGTGACCATCTTCCCCTGCAGGAAGAGGAACTTGATGATGGCCGGGGCCGGGACGTTGATGGCTTTGGAAAGCTCGCCGACGGTGAGGGGCTTAGAATAAACGAAAACCCCGCCGTTGACTTTGGCGTAATCCCCTTTTCCTTTGTTGGGCCGATCTTGGAAATTGCTGACCCTTTTGGGGGCTTTGGACGCGCCCTCTTTCTTCGAATAATAGGTTTTTTTCTTCATGTTTCCTCACTCCTTGCTGTTCCATTTCCGCTGCAGCGCTTCGGCGGCTTTTTTCTGGCAGAGGCCGACCCCGGAAAGGGAATCGTAGCCAAGGGCTTTCCCAAGCTCCTCTTGGCTTGCCCCCTCTAAAACCGGGCAACGGTTCTTCTCCGCCAAAGACAGCAGCGCCTTGCGGCTGTTCTCCGAGCAGTCGGAGGCTAGAAGCAGCAGGCAGACTTTCCTGCTGTTCAGAAGGCTTGGCCCGATCAGGGTCAATTTCCCCCGGTTGAGCAAGCCGAGGAACTGCAGCGCGCGCTGCTTCATAGCTTCTCCTCCATGCAATCGTAGACCCGTTGGCAATCCTGGCCTTGGAAGGCTTTCTCCAAGATCCGCTTCTTCCGGGAGAGCTCCACGGTGGCTTTGTCTTTATGCAGGTAAACACCCCGACCCGGAAGGGGAAGCTCCCCTTCCAAACGGGGGGAAGGCGTCCCGACGATGCGGAAAAGCTCGTTTTTCGGGTAGCGTTTCCGGCTGAGCGCGTCCATCCTCGGGTTGTCTTTCCTCATAATCACTTCTCGTCGTCGTAATACTGATCGTATTCGGCGTAGTCCTGATCGATGTCCTCATCGGACTCGAGGTCCCCGTCGTAGCCGGAGTTGGCCTCTTCCTCTTCGATCTTGGCGAGCTCCTCTTCGGTGTAGACGGGCATCGCGTTCTCGCTTTGGGCGGGTTTGACCACTTCGCGCTTGACCTCGTCTTCGGTGATCTTGCGGGGACGCCCTTTCTTGGCGGGGCGGGTCTTCTTCTCCTTGGAGGCCTCAAGCTGGGCTTCCAAATCGGAGAGGGTGGTCGTGGTCTGGACTTCTTTGAGCTCCTCTGGGGCGGGTTTGGCCTCTTCCTTGGGGGCGGGGGCCTCTTCTTCCTGGCTCTGCTCCTGAAGCTCGGCTTGCTTGGCGGCTTTCATCGCGGCCAAAGCGGCGGCGACGGGGTTGGTGGCCTCGGCCGGGAATTCCTCCGGCTTGGCTCCGGTTTTGGGGGCTTCCGCCGGGATGATTGGCTCCACGAGGGGCTTCTTCTCCTCCTTCGGGGCCGGCCGCTCCTCAAGGAGCTTCTGGCGGCGTTCCTCCTCCAAGCGCTGCTCCTCCTGCTCGCGGCGGATCCTTTCTTCTTCCTCGGCTTGGCGCCGGGCGGCTTCTTCCTGGGTCTTCTTGAGGTATTCCTGGCGGGCCTTCTCCTTCTTGGCCTCCTCCTCTTTGGCGCGGAGGGACTCAATCGGGGTATAGGCGATGCCTTTCTCCAAGGCGGTGGATTCCTCCATCAATTCGATGGAGACGCCGGTCAATTTGCGGGCGAGCTCGATGTTGGACTTGTATTTGCCCATGGCCAGGGGGAGATCCCCGTCGTGGATGACGGCGATCGCGTGCTTTTTGCCGTATTCGTCCTCCTGCTCGTCAAGCTGCACGCCCAAAACCTGGGCCGGGCGGCAGGCTTCGGCGACGAAAAGGGCGAGGTCGTCGCTATAGGCGATGACGTCGATCTTCTCTTTGGCTTTGCCATTGCCAAGCTGGGAGACGATCTTCTGGATGCGGCTGCCGCCTTGGCCGATGCAGGCGCCGGTCGGGTCGACGTCCTCGTTGTTGGTGGCGACGGCGACTTTGGAGCGGATGCCGGCTTTGCGGGCGACGGCTTTGATGACGACGGTGCCGTCGTAGATCTCGTGGATCTCCTCTTCGAAGAGGCGCTTGAGGAACCCTTCGGAGGAGCGGGTGGCCTCGATCTGGGGGCCGCGTGGCTTCTTGCCGGGCTCGGGGGCGGCGGCGGATTCGACTTTCTGGATGTAGACCTTGATGGGATCGCCGATGCGGAAGAACTCATCCCCGATCAGCTCGCGGCGGGAAAGCTCGACCGTGGTGCGGCCGATGTTGACGGAGACGCTGCGGTCATCGGCCCGCTCGACGGTGCCGGTCATCATCTCGCCGATGTGGTCTTTGTAGATTTCGTAAAGGGCGCTGCGCTCGGCCTCGGCCAGCTTCTGGCGGAGGGAGCTCTTCACCGCGATGTGGAAGACTTTGGTCAGGTCGTCGGGATCGGCCGGGATGCGGTATTCGTCCCCGTCTTTGTAGCGCGGCTCGGCCAAGCCTTCGTTGGCCTCATCGGTCTCGATTTCGAGCATGTCGTCCTCGACTTCGTCGCGGACGGTTTTGATTTGGGCGAGGTGAATGGGGTTTTCTTTGTCGTTCCAATCGGCTTGGCAGGTGACGACGGGGTCGGGCATGTCCTTGACTCCCCCGCCGAGGTAGCGGACATAGGCGGCTTTGATGGCTTCCAGGAAGGCGTTGAGGACCTCCTCTTGGCTGATGCCTTTGCTTTGGGAGACCTCTTCCTGAGCTTCCAAGAATTGTTTCAGATCGATTTTCATTTTCTTTTTCCTTTTCCAAATGGTTCAGAATTCAATCGCCAATCGCGCTTTGTCGACGTCTTTCTCCGGGAAGGTGAGGGCGACCTTCTTGGCCTTCTGCTTCACGATCAGGGTCACTTCCCCGCCTTCGTCCTTCTCTAGCGTCCCCTCCAAGGTATTCAGCCCTTTGCAGGGGTGGGAGAGATGAAGGCTGACGTATTTGCCACGGTACAGGGGCAAAGAGGAAAGCTCGATCGGCTTCTCCGCGCCCAAGGAGCTGACGTCGAGGGTGTAAGGCCCCGGGATGGGGTCCTCTTTGTCCAGCAGCTCGGAGATGAACCCGGACAGGGAGACGATGTCCTCCAGCCCGATCGGCTCGACGCGGTCGACCACCACCTCCAGCTTCATCCCGTCCTTCCCGGACGAGTAGCGGGTGGAATGGAGGTCGAATCCTTTTTCCTTCAACGGCCCCCTCAGCAGGGTCCCGACTTTGCTTTCCTCTTCCATTTTGCCTCCTAAATGAGAAAGAGTGGTCCGAAGGCCACTCTTGCTGCGTTGACGATCGACGGAACCAATATTTGGGTTTCCGCGCCTATAGTATAGGGGATGGGCTTCCTTCTTTCAAGGGAGCTGCTCGGGTTTCTCCTTCAGGTAGAAGAGGAATCCAAGGAGAGGATACAGCAGGCCGAGGAAGAACAGGGAATAGGGCCCCAGCATCATCGAGCCCATGAAGTCGATGGGGAAATGGGCGGTCATCGAGATGGCGATGAAGTCCCCGCGCACGGCCAAGGCGATGCACATCCAAAGGGCCAGAACCAAGCCGCTTAGCCCGGAGAGGAAGTGGAAGATGAGCCTTTTCCGTTCCACCCATCCCCGCTTCAGGAAGAGGTAGGCGACCTCGCGCAGCAGCAGGATCAGGCTGGGGAAGAGCATCAGGAGGTAGACGGGGATGGTGCACCAGGCCAAAGAAGGATCGCGATCGGCCATAGCGGGAATCAACAGGAAATCCCCGTAGAATCCGCAGACGAAGGGGAAGGAAAGGGCGATCAACGCCTTCTCGATGCGATTGCCTTTCCCTCCCCCCTCTTCTTCTCCCGGGAGGAAGAAGCGAGGAGTCTGGAACAGGTAAAGCGCCGCGGATAGGAGCAAGGAGCAAACAAGGAACAGGATGCTCGAAAGGGGATATCCCACCCCGCCCCGATGGGCCACGATCCCAGGGTAGACCCCTAGGGCGAGATAGGCGATCTCAAGGAGGAGAAGGGCAAGGGAAACCCCGCCCAAGACGAAGGAATTCACCTTCATCCATCTTTTCTTGCTCGTCCCTTGAAGGCGCAGCAGGCGGTGGAAGACCACCGTCAGATAGCCCGGGAGAGGCAGGCAAAGGTAATAAGGAAGGAGGCTCAGGAAATTGTGGTCGGTGGAGAAAAGATCTTGGATGAAGAGCCAAAGGAGGTGGAAGAAAGAAAGCCCGGCAAGGCCATAGAGGAGGATCTCCAAGGCGAAGCAGACGGCTTTGCGGATCTTGGGGCGATTCATTGGAACATCCTCTCCTGGCGGTAGCCGTTTTGCGAGGAATAATCCTCTTCGTATTCTTGGTAGCAGCGGAAAAGCTCCAGGCCCCCGTCTGCTTTGATCTCGGCCAAATTGCCGCCGATGCGGCCCTGCTGATACGCCAACCCGTGCCCCGACTTAAGGCCATAGCAAAGGGCGATGGGCTCCTTCTCCGGGCTCAGGGAATACTCCGCGCAGAAGGAGTTCTTGTGGTCATGGCCGTAGAACATGGCTTTGGTGCTGCCCAGGTCTTCGGCGACTTGGAACAGGGTCGTCCTCTGGTATCCGGCGTAGACGTGGGTCTTCCCTAAGCCCGGGATCTGGGTGGGCGTCTCCTCCATCGCCCCGGAAAAGGCGCCTGCATAGCCGATGCTTTCCTCCCCTTTGCTGAGGGAATAGGCGTAATGGGTCTCCCAAAGGGGGATGTGGAAGTAAAGCAGGCTCTTGACGGAGGGGTTCTCCTGCTGGGCCTTCTTCACCACTTCCCCGTACCATTGGATCTGCTCGGGGTGAATGATGTCGTATTCGTATTGGAACGAGGGGAAGGAATAATGGAGGGAATTGCTGTCGAGGGCGATCAATTGCCAAAGGGTCTTCCCGTCCTTCCTGAGGTTGACGAAGTAATTGCTTTCCCCATAAAGATCATCCTCGACTTCCTTATAGAGGGAATGGGGTTTGCTTAGAGCCAATTCGGAGGGATAGCTTGGGTCGAACATGCCCTGCTTATCGTGGTTCCCCCAGGTGAGGCCGTAGTATACGTCTTTGTTGAGAAGCTCGGAGAAAGATTCGAACAAATCGAACAAAGAAGAGAAATTCTCTTTGCTGGCGGAGAGGATGTTGTCCCCGGTGGTCATGATGAGGTCGGGGTTGGCGTTCTTCACCAAAGCGGAAAGATAGGCGCCTTCTTTCTCCATGTCGCTGGTGAAGTTCCAATGGATGTCGGTCAGCTGCAGGACGCGGAGGGTGGAAGAGGAGGAGAATAGATCCAATTCAGAACCATACTCCTCCATGGCGGGGGATCCTCCCCCGGAGCAAGAAAGCAAAAGAGGGAGGAACAAAAGGCAGAAACGCGGCTCCCTTTTCATGCTTCCGCCCCATCGTTGAAGTAAAGCACCCCGAGGCAATGGGGGCCGCAATAGCAGCTGACGGTAGCCCCGGCGGTGGTTTCCTCGATGCGCTGGAAGCCTTTTTCGCGGAGTTTGGACTTCGCCGCCTCAATCGCTTCTGGGGTGGCCGTGGAATAGGTGATGAAGGCCAAGGATTTGTCCGGGGTGGGGAAGCGGGCGAGGGTTTCGTCGACGTAGCTGGCGACGACTTTGTCCATGGGGCCGCGGTACTTCTTGCCCGGGTACATCTTCCCATCGCTTTCGACGTAGATGGAAGGTTTGATCTTCAGGAGGTTCGCCCCCACCATCTTCAGGAGAGAGCACCGACCGCCTTTGTAGAGGTTGTCCACCGATTCCAAGGAAAAGGAAGCCTGGCAATGGGGGACGCGGGCTTGGCAGATGCGGACGATCTCCCCCACTTCCTTGCCTTCATCGACGAGCTTCCTGCAGGCGATGGCCTGAAGGGCGATGCCGGTGGAGAGGGAACGGGTGTCGATGACGTCGATTTTCCCTTCGAAGGCGTCTTCATGGGCGACGGTGGTCGCGTTCTCGAATGCCCTCGAGATGCCCGAGGAGAGGGAGAAATGGATGATGTGGTCGGCCTCTTGCAAGACGTCGGCGAAGAATTCCTCGTATTGGAAGGGATTGACCGCGGAGGTGTGCGGGAGCTTGCCGGTTTCCTTGGTGAAGGCGAACTCCTCCTCGGGGGTGATCTCCCCGTCTAACCCCGTCTTATCCCCCATGGAGACCATGAAGGGGACGGTGCGGATGGAGAATTCCTTCAGCATCTTCTTCGGCAGATCGATCGTGCTTTCGGCGGTGACGGCGATTTTCATAGGTTGGTTCCTTTCTCAGTTGCTTTTCTCGAAGCGGAGCTTTTTCTTCCCCTCCCACTTCCGCAGGATGCGCGGGTAATACTCCCGCCACAGGGAGGCGACGTGCTCTTTGGAGTAGAAGGAGGCGATCTCCCGCGCTTCCTCTTGGTAATGGAGGTAGGCTTCTTCGTCGGAAGAAAGGCGCTTGATCTCCTCAACGAACCCCTTCACGTCGTGGGCGCAATCGTAATGGGAGAAGAAGATGCCGGGATAGAGGTCCAGGTCGCGGAGCAGCAAGGGCTTCCCGCAGTCGGCGGCCTCCAGGATCGACATCGGCATGAGCTCATCGAAGCTCGGCAGGAAGAAAAGGGAGGCCATATTGAAGACCAGATTCATCTCCTCCCGGGGCAAAAGGCCGAGGAAATGGACGTTTTTGGGGGATTTCTCCATCGCTTCCTTCAGCTGCTTGTAGCCATCGGTCATCTTGCCGAAGCTGAATCCCCCGGCCCAGAGGAACTCGACCTCGGGCAGGGCTTTGGCGGTTTCGATGAAATCGAGCACTCCTTTCCGGGTCTGCACCTGCCCGCAGCCGAGGACGGAGAATCGAGTGGGGTCGATCCCATATTTCCTCTTCCCTTCCAGGATCTCTTCCTCCTTCAGGGGGTGGAATTCGCTTTGGGAGACGTAGTTGGGGATGAAGGTGATGTTCTCCCTTTTGCATCCCAATTCCACCAAAGGATCGATGAAGACGGGGTTCACCACCACGATCTCATCCGCCTTCTTGTAGGTGGAGACGACGTATTTCTTGAAGATCGAGAACGCCAAAGGAGGCAACTTGATCGAGCCGTCTAAGGTGGTGGGGAGGAAATGGACGTAGATCACGTTGACGTGATGGGAGTCCATCTTCATGCGGAAGGTGGGGTTGACCGTGTGGACGTGGTTGATTTGGGCGATGCCCTTCTCTTTGTTCTCATAGACGCGGAAAAGGTCTTTCTGCTCCTTGATCAAAGAAACCTGCTCCATATAGGCGCTGCCGACCCCTTGGCCGGGGACGCTGGTGGCGGAGGAGAGCATGCGGATGCCGATGATGCCTTTGTTTTCCATGGGGTGAGTATAGCAAAATAAGGGGCCGATAAAAAGAAAACCCCAGCGTTGCCGGGGAAATTCTCGATTGGTGCCCTCACCCTTAGTCGAAAAGAGGTCTGATCCTTACCATGGATCCGTTCTACCGCTGAACTATGAGGGCGGTACGCCGCGCGAGCTCGCTACAAACTCGTTCGGCGAAAAAGATTATAGCTAGGGGGATACCCTAGGGCAAGGAGTTTTTTGGGGAGTTTCTCCTAGACGCATCAAGCCCTCAGATCTCCTCCCCTTGGAGGTCGTAGACGAAGGCGGAGGTGATCTTCACGCGGACGATGTCCCCCTCCGCGTGCTCCTTTTTGGGTGAGAAGAGGATGTTCCCATCGATGTCGTCGGGCGCGTTCCAATAGGAACGGAGCAAATAGGAGCCCCCCTGCTTGCCGATGACGATGCCCTCCATCTCCAAGCCGACCTTCTCTTTGTTCTTCCGGTAGGAGATCGAGGCTTGCTTCTTCATCAGCTCATCCCTCCGCTTCTTCTTGAGCTTCTCCGGGACTTGGTCGGGATAGGAGTAAGCCGGGGTCCCCTCCTCCCGGGAATAGGTGAAGCAGCCCATCTTGTCGAAGCAGACCTCATCCAAGAACTGCAAAGTGAGCTTCTGGTCTTCTTCATTCTCCCCAGGGAAGCCGGAGATGAGGGTGGTGCGCAAAACCGCGTCGGGGCACATCCTCTTGATCTTTTGGAAGAGGAGGACGGTCTCCTTGGCGTCGGCATGACGATGCATGAGCTTCAGGAGGTGGTCGGAGGCGCATTGGACGGGGACGTCGAAATAATGGGCGATGACTTTGCTTTCGGCGATCGTTCGGATCAGCTCATCGCTGATTTCGCTCGGGTAAAGGTAAAGCAGGCGGATCGAATAGAAGCCGATGGCTTCGAGGTCTTTGAGCAAGGCAACGATGTCCTTCCCCTCCTTGCGGTCGATCCCGTAGACGGTCGTGTCCTGGGAGATGAGGGAGATTTCCTTGACCCCCTGCTCCTTCAGCCTCTTCGCCTCCTCCATGATCTCGTCGTAGGGGCGGGAGACGAAGCGTCCGCGGATGCGCGGGATGGCGCAGAAGGTGCAAAAGTTGTTGCACCCGTCGCTGATGCGGAGATAGGCGCTATAAGAGGAGGTGGAAACGACCCTCCGAAGGGGATTCATCTCCAGGATGCCGCCCTCCCCAAGCAATGCCTCGAGCTTTTTGGAAAGCTCAGGGTAATCCTTCAAGGGGACGATGAGGTCGGCTTCGGGGATCTCCTCCCGGAGCTGCTCGGCGTAGCGGGTGGCGAGGCATCCGGTGACGACGAGTTTGGCCCGGGCTTTGTATTGGGCCATTTTGAGGATCGCGCCGATCGACTCCTCCTTGGCGCTTTGGATGAAGCCGCAGGTGTTGACCAAAATCAAATCGGCGGAGGAGGGATCGGAGGTCAAATCGAACCGATCCGGGGGGAACATGGCGAGCATCTCCTCGGAGTCGACGAGGTTCTTCGCGCAGCCTAGGCTCACCAGGGCGATCCGTTTTTTCATGCGCCCCTCCCCGATTTCTCGATCTGCCCCTTCAGGAAGGGGAGGCGGAGGAGGAAGGCGTCGAAGCTTGCCATGCGCCAGGTCCAGTTGCGGTCATCGACCGTGCCGGGGACGTTGGTCCGGGCATCCGAGTCGAG
Source organism: Caryophanales bacterium UBA1624 (assembly GCA_002321395.1). Taxonomy (GTDB): domain Bacteria; phylum Bacillota_I; class Bacilli_A; order RFN20; family CAG-826; genus Alloenteromonas. The sequence continues at coordinate 10,823 of DCMK01000018.1, read as the reverse complement.
CTCAAGGATGTCCTGCATGGTGAGGATGGCGAGCTTCGCCTTCTTCTGAAGGCAATAGGCGATCAGCCTCTCGGGCATGGTGCCTTCGAGGAAGCCCTTCCTCTCCAGGGCGTAGACCCAGCGGGCCTGCTCCTGCTCCGGGAGAGAATAGAAAAAGGAGAGGATGGTGTCGTTGTCGTGGGTGCCCAGATAGCAAACCGAGTTCTCCTCGTCCCACTTCCCTTTGCCCTCGATCTCGAAATCGTGGAAGGTGAACTGGATGACGTTCATGCCGGGGAAGGAGTAATGATCGCGGAGGGTCAGCACCTCCGGGCGCAGATCCCCGAGGTCCTCGGCGATGATGTTGAGATGGGGCGAGGCTTTGAAGAGGGCGTCGAAGAGCTCATACCCGGGGGCTTCGACCCATTCCCCATCCACCGCCGTCGGGCAGGAAGAGGGGATCTTCCAATAGGTGTCGAAGGCGCGGAAATGGTCCAAGCGGAGGATGTCGTAGATCTCCGCGTTGCCCAAGATCCGCTCGATGATGAAGCGGAAGCCGTCTTTCTGGAGGCGGTCCCAATCGTAGATCGGGTTCCCCCAACGCTGGCCGGTCGAGGAGAAATAATCCGGCGGGACCCCGGCGATGAAGGTCGGCTTCTTGCTGAGGGGATCGAGCAGGAAGCAATCCTGGTTGGTCCAAACGTCGCAGGAATCGTATCCAACGTAAAAAGGGAGGTCGCCGACGATCTGGATGCCTTTGCTCCTGGCGTAGCGGTGCAGCTTGTCCCACTGCTGGTAAAGCTTGGCTTGCAGGTAGAGGCGGTAGGAAGCCTCGGCCTGGTTGGCTTTGGACAGGGGGCCTTCCTCCTCGACCCACTCCTTTTCCTTCTTGCTCCAGGTGTCCCAGGAGCTTTGATGCTTGGAATGGAAGGCGTCGAAGACCGAATATTCCTTCGCCCAGGGATGGGCGAGGCAGAAATCCTCAAGAAGGGAGGGGTTTTTCTTCATCTCCGCGCGATAGGCTTTCCTTAGATAAGGGGCTTTGAAGGCGCGGATCTCCTCATAGGCGATCTTGGGGTCGAGGGTGTGGAAATCCGGGGCTTTTTCGATGAGCCCCTCCGCGGAAAGCTGGTCCAGATCGAGGTAGAGCTCGTCCATGGCGAAGCTGGAGAAGGGCTGATAGGGGGAATGCCCGTATCCCAAGGGGGCCAAGGGCAGGATTTGCCAAAGGGAGAACCCGGCCTCGGAAAGGAGATCGAGGAAGCGGTAGGCGTTTTCCCCGAAATCGCCGATGCCGAAGCGGCTGGGCAAAGAGGATACGCCGAGCAGGATCCCGGCTTTGCGTTTGTTATCGTTCATGGTTTTCATTCCTCCTGAATTTTGCAGGCTCCTCCGGGGAGGAACTCGTCTTCGATGACGTTCTGCTCGCCGTAGAAGGCGCGCATGGAGCGGAGGAAGGCCTCCCTTTCCTTGGGGATAGGGAAGGCCAGCACGCTGCCGGCGAACCCGCCGCCCATCACGCGGAGCGAGCCTTCCTTCAGATAGCGCCGGGCGACGTCGATGGCCTCTTGGGGCGAGTCTTTGTACCTTCCGGGCACCATCGTGTTCCCAAGCATCGTCCGGCTGGATTCCCCGGAGAGGGAAAGGCAGCGGAGGAAGGTGGCCTCGTCTTTCTCCAAGATGGCTCTTCTAGCCTCCAAAACGCGGCGGTCCTCGTCGAAGAAATGGGTGGCGCGGAGCTTGGCCCTTTCGGAGACTCCGACGCAGGGGAGGGCGATGCGCCGATAGAACTCCTCGGGGTCGACTTCGCGCAGGAAGCGCTTGCCGAAGACGTTCTCGGCCACTTCCTTCATGTCGCTGGGGATCGAGGCGTAGAGCCCGGTGAGGCCTTCGTGGCTGCTGGGGGTGAGGATGAGGACGGGGCGGAGGGGGAAGTCCCATGGGAGGGATTCGACCGTCGGCTCGTCCTCGTTTTTGAAGTCGATGTACTGCACTCCCCCATAGACGGAGCCGATTTGGTCGAGCCTGCCGCAGGGTTTCCCGAAGAAGACCACTTCGGCGTATTGGCAGGCGAAGGAGAGGTCCGGATTGGGGATCTTCCCGCCGTTATATAGGTCGTTGACGATTTCGGCGATCAGCGACTCATAGCAGGCCGAGGAGGAGACCCCGGACCCGGAGGGGATGTCGGAATAGCAGGAGGCGAAGAAGCCGCCGATCTTGTAGCCGAGCTTCCTCAAAGCGTAGAGGACCCCTTTGGCGAGGGCTTTGGGCGTGCCTTTCTCCTCTTCCTTGGGCTGCAGGTCGCTGAGGTGGATCTCGAAGGGGCGGTAGCCGTAGGAGGCGATGCGCGCCAGATCCAGCGAATTGGGGCAGGCGGAGCAAGTGATGCCAAGGCTCGAGCCCCCGACGAGGCAAAGCCCGTGGTTGTGGTCGGTGTGGTTGCCCAGGATCTCAATCCTCCCGTGGGCGAAGTAATGGCTGCGTTTCAGATCGCCGTATTCTTTGTAGAAGATGGCGTCGCTTTCTTGGATCTTTCTCATCGTTCGATTTGGGCGAGGAACTCTCCCAATCCTTTCTCCCCTTCGGGGTCGTTTTTGTAGACGGCGACGTTTTGCAGGATGTTGCGGCAGACCCCCGCGTAGTAGTCCTGCCAGCCCATCCCGCCCCGAAGGGCGTCCATCATGGGGGCGAAGGAGGCGAGCTCCGGGTTCTCGAGGACGATCGCGGAATCGTCCTTGCCTTCCTTGATCCCGTCTTCGATGAGCTTCCGCTGGCGGAGGAGGCGCGGGGGCAGGATGAACCTGCCGGCGGCTTCGATGAGGCCGATGCCCTCCTTCTTGACGTGGAAATACTCGGGGTGGGCGTGGAAGATGCCATCGGGGTAGGCCTCGTCGCAGCGGTTGTTCCTCAGGATCAGATAGAGGAAGTAGCGCCCATCCTTCTTCTCCGCCAGGGAGGTCGCCGTGTTGTGGCGCTTCCCCTCGGTGTGGCTGAAGATGCCCCGACCGGGGTCGTCGTAATCCTCCCAGCGGAGCAAAATCGCCTCCGCGAGGTCCAAAAGCTCTTCCTTCTCGGCGGAGGAGATCCTCAATACGGTATCGTAGAAATCCATGACCTCCAATCGGCAAGAGGGGTAAGAGGGGGTAGGGACCTCCCTCTTGGGGGCGCAATGGAACAGGGGGAGGCGATGCAGCCCCCCTTGGAAATGCTCGTGGTTGAGGATCGACCCGCCGACGATCGGCAGGTCGCTGTTGCTGCCGATGAAGAAATGCGGGAAGAGGTCGACGAAGGCGAGCTCCTTGGAGAAGATGCGCCGGGAAACCTCCATCGGGACGTGCTTCTCATAGAAGAGGATGCAGTGCTGATCGAAATAGCCATAGGGGGAATACTGCAGGTACCACCTCTCCCCATCCAGGTGAAGCGGGATGAAGCGCAGGTTCTCCCGCGGGGCGTGGCCGTTTATCCCGGGATAGCCGAGGTTTTCCCGGCAAAGGGGGCAAAGGGGGTACTTCTCCGCCCCGCTTTTTGGCTGGGAGAGGAGCTTGGCGATGTCTTTGTTGTTCTTCTCCGGCTTGGAGAGGTTGATGGTGATCTCCAAATAGGGGTCGGGGGCGAAATCCTTGACGTAGCAGATGTTCTTGTCGATGTGGGATTTGGCGATGTAATGGTTCAAAACCCCGAGGTTGTAAAGATAATCGGTGGCGGCTTTGCTGGAGCGGGAATAGTAATCCAGGAAGGTCGAGGTGACTTGGCTGGGGGATGGGGTCAGCATCCCCAGCAGGAACGCCCCTTCATCTTCGATCTCGGCCTCGCTTTTCCCTTGCTTCAAAAGTTCTTCGCGAAGCGCCTCTAGAAGAGGGTCGGGAAGGGGATAGGAAGCGATTTTCCTTTCCTCGATTTCCCCTTTGTAAGGCGGGAAGCAGGAAAAATGCCGAAGCAAAAGGTTTTCCAGGTACACCGCATCCTCTTCTTCGACCAAGGAATGCGAGCAAGCGTAGACGAGGGCTTCTTTGATGAGTTTAGAGAGTGCCATGGCGGCCTCCTTTCTTGAAGAAGAGGGAAAGTTTCCGGAGGAAGGGCTCCCCCGCCGGGCGGAAGAGGTTCCGGTCCATCCTCGAGACGGGCTCGAAGGTGATCCCCGATCCCTGATGGTCGAGCCTGCCATCCCCCAGAAGGAGATTATGGACCGGGAAGTTGGTCGCGTAAATCTGGAAAGCCGGGGCGGAGGCAGAAACCTCAAGAAGGCGCTCTTTTCCTTCCAAGACGGCTTTGTTGTCCTTTCTTTCCGCCAAGAAGGCGTGGTCGATGCCCCCGACGGGGAGGGTATCCGGGGAGAAGGCCTCTTCCCCCACCGCTTTCCCCAAGGAGAAATCCAGCGCGCGGTTCTCCCCGAACCCCAAAGGGAGGAGGTCTTCATCGTAGACCCCGACCTTCCTGGGCCCGAGGGTGAGCTTCATCGGATAGACGGAATCCTGCCCCAGGCAATAATAGGCGTGCAGGGTCGGGTTGAGGGGGCAGGGGGAATCGGGGATGAGGGCCATTTCGATCTCGATCCGATCCTCATCCTCGAACAAACGGTATTCGATGGAAGCCTCGACCCGGGCGGGGAAATCCTCGCAGGCGGGGAAGGCGGAGGAGAATTTCACGACCGCGCTGTCAGCTTTCTCCTCAATCGCGTAGGAAAAGGGGGCGAAGGCATAGCAAAGGGATCCGCTGTGGAGGGAGTTCCCACGCTCGTTAGTGGGGAGGCGAAAGGTCCTGCCCTCCCCCTCCAAGATGCCTCCCTTGACCCTTCCGGCGACGGGGCCGACGAATTTGCCGTAGTAGCTCCGGCTTTGCGCGTAGTCCTCATATCGGGCGGGGCGGGCGAGCATCTCCCTTCCTTCGATGAGGAAAGAGAACATCCCGGCGCCGAGCTGGGAAAGGCGCAGGCAGCTACCTTTCCTCGACGTGAGGGTCAGCAAATCGAAGCCATCGCTTTGCCTTTGGGTTTCTATCTTCATCGCCGCACTTCCTCCAGGATTTTCATCAGCTGCTTCCGGCTCATTTCCTTGGGGACCGGATAAAGGGGGTTGCCTTCCTTGCAGGCGTGGGCGGAGAGGAGGGGCAGATCCTTTTCTTGGATGACGCCGGAAAACCCTTCCGGGATGCCCATCGAGGCATTGAGGGACTTGATCCAGGCGATGATGTCCTGGGCTTGCTGACTTCTTCCCTTGGCTTGGGTCAAGTTGAGCGTTGCGGCGATGTCGGCGAGCTTTCTCTCCGCTTTTTTGCCATAGGCGGAGAGGACGTGCGGAAGCAAGACGGCGTTGGCGTAGCCATGGGGGAGGTTGTAATAGCCCCCCAAAGCGTGGGCGAGGGCATGGACGTAGCCCACGTATCCCCGGGTGAAGCTGACCCCGGCCAAGAACGCGGCTTTCTGCATCGAGGAGGCCTCTTTGGCGTCGGTCGGGTCGCGATAGAAGGCGTAGAGGTGGTCGCGGATCAGGGAGATGGCCTCCAAGGCGGAGGATTTGGTGAGCTTGGTCCGCGAGCAGCCGATGTAGCTTTCGATGGCGTGGGTCAAGGCGTCCATCCCGGTGGAGGCGACGAGCTTCTGCGGGAGGGAGCAGAGCAAGCCGGGGTCGAGGACGGCGAGGCTCGGGATCAGATGGGGGTCGTTGATGGAGAATTTGTCTTTGGTCTTCGGGTTGACGACCACGGCGGCCAAAGTGGCTTCCGAGCCGGTTCCGGCGGTGGTCGGGATGGCGATGAGGAGGGGGATCTTCCTCCTCACTTTGAGGATCCCTTTGAAATGGTCGAGGGTTTTCTTGGGGTCGGTGGCTTTGGCCCCGACGGCTTTGGCGGTGTCGAGGCTCGATCCTCCCCCGATGGCGATCAGGCAGTCACAGCCTTCGCTTTCGTAGAGGGAATAGGCCTTCTCCACGCTCGGGAAGGGGGGGTTGGGCACGACTTCGTCGAAAAGAGCGAAGGAAACGGCTGCCTCCTCCAGGGGCTTGGTGAGCAAGGAAATCGCCCCGGATTTGACCAAGAAGGGGTCGGCGACGAGCAGCGGTTTGCGCTTGTTTTTCTTTTTCAGGTAGTCCGGGATCTTCTTCAGAGCCCCCTCCCCCTCCCTCGTTTCGGGGATTGGGAAATTCATCAGGGTTTGGGCGATGAAGAGGGTTTTTTGGTAAACGCGGCAGGCGAAGACGGAAAAGGGATTCATGCTTTCGCTCCTTTCATAGCAGGGGGTCGATGACGCGGAGAAGGCTCCAATAGCCTTGGTTGCGGATCCTCCAGCGGCTCCATTCCCCATAGCTCACCTCGTGGCAGAGGGCGAAGGTGTCGTCGAAGTCCCGCCGGATGTTCTTGATGCAGGGGCAGCCCACCAGCAGGGTCCCGCATTCGAGGTGGAGGTAGAGGGAACGGTAATCGAGGTTGATGGTCCCGCAGGTGGCCATCGAATCGTCGACGCAGAAGGTTTTCTCGTGGACGAAGCCGGGGGTGTATTCGTAGATCCTGACCCCGGCCCGCAGCAGATTGCCGTAATAGGACCGGGTGAGGTTGAACACGGCTTTTTTGTCGGGGATGTGCGGGGTGACGAGGCGCACGTCGATGCCGCTTTTGGCGGCCCGGCAGAAGGCGTTCTCCATCTCCGAGTCCAGGATCAGGTAGGGGGTGGTGACGTAGCAGTAGCGTTCGGCCCTCTCCAGCAGGGACAGGTAGACCGACTCCCCCACTTCTTCCCGGTCGAAGGGCAGATCGCCGTAGGGCTGGACGAACCCTTGGCTTTCCGGGAAGCCGCCGATCTCATCGATGTAACGCTCGGGCCGGTAGTCTTCTTTGTTGACGCTCTCTTCTTTCCGCACGCTTTCCCAAGTGGCCAGAAAAAGGAGGGTGAAGGAATAGACGGCCTCCCCTTTGACCAGGATCGCGTTGTCCTTCCAATGGCCGAAGCGCTCGAGCTTATTGATGTATTCGTCGGCGAGGTTGAAGCCCCCGCTCCAGGCGGTATGGCCGTCGATGACGAGGATCTTCCGGTGGTCGCGGTTGTTCTGCCTTACGTCCAAGAAGGGGCGGAAGGGATTGTAACACACCGCTTTTATGCCCATCTTCCCGAGCTTTGAGGCGTAGCCGCTGGGGAGGGTGGAAAGGGAGCCGACGTCGTCGTAGATCAGACGCACGTCAACCCCTTCCTTGGCTTTCTCCTCCAGGATCGCGAGGATCGAATCCCAGAAAAGGCCGGGGGCGACGATGAAGAATTCGAGGAAGATGTAATGCTTGGCGTTCCTTAGCTCCCTAAGAAGCGGCTCGAAGGCGAAGTCGACCAGGGGGAAGTATTCCACCGAAGTCCGGTCGTGGACGCCCATTCTGCCGATGTGGGCGAGGTAATCGGAAATGCTGACGGCCGAGGGGGCTTGCTTGCGCAGCGCGGCGTGGGTGCTCTCTTTGCTGGGGTGGGAGAGGAGGGGGTAGGAGTCGTGAGCGATTTTTTTCCGATTCCGCTTGGAATTGGCTTTGTTGGCGAAGAAAAGGTAGAGGAGCAGCCCCCCGATGGGGAGGGCGAAGACGAAGAACATCCAGGCCACTTTGTAGCTGGGGGCGGAGTCCCCGTTGATGATGGAGATGCTGACCACGACGTCGCAGGAATAGATCAGCGCGACGAAGAAAAGGACGAAGCTGGAGCTTTTCCCGACGTCGGTGACGAAGCCCAGAAGGCAGAAAAGCCCGAACAGGACCAAAACCATCTGGGCCAGCAGCAAAAGGCCGCATAAAAGTTTCGGCAGGAATCCGGGGGTGAAAAGCTTCTTCATTTTCCCAAGCGTTTCTTGCGGTACTCCAGCACGTCGAGGTATTCGTTGAGGTCGAGCCCGTAGAGGTTCAGAAGCCAATAATAGGCGTCGCGGATCTGCTGGATGGTGGAGTCGGCGCGGATGAGGAGGGAGAAGTCGCTGATCTCCTTCCCGGGAAGGGCGGAGCGGAAATAGAAAAGGGAATCCAAATAGAGCCTGGCCTCCCCTTTCTGCTTTTCGCTGAGGGGGACGAGGCGCCTTTTATAGCCATAGACGGGGTAGAAAAGGCGGACTTTCTGGGCCAAGACGCGGTCAAGGGGGTCCAGGTATAGGTCTTGGAGGGAGGCGAAATCGCTGTAAACGTATTCGAAGTGGGCGCGCGGGAAATGGAAGGGGGAAAACGGCTCGCAGAGGAAGGCGTGGAGGACGATTTTCCGCTTGCCGTCCACCCTGGCCAAAGGGCAGATGGGGGCGATGATCTTCACGCTTGCGCCGTATTTTTCGGCGAGGGCGCTCTGCAAGGCCTCCTCCAACCGGTCCTCGCTTCTGGCCTTGCCGCCGGGGAAATGGAACCCGCTGAGGGGGAAGTCGTCTTTCCCCAGTTCGCGCAGCAATAAAAGGTGCTTGCCCTGAACCACCACGGCGCAGGAATAATGCTCGATGCGTTCTTTCCCCATCTTCCTCTCCCCACAAAAAAGCGCCCCCATTATAAGGCGGGCGCATGAAAAGGGGAACTCTCCCCTTCTTAGAAGGGGCTGTCGGGATCGAGGAATTCCTTTTTCCTTCCGAAAGGGGCCCCGTCGTGGTCGATTCCCCCTTCCCAGGCGGCGAGTTCTTGGGTGAGCTTCTCCGGGGAGGCGGAGGCAGACAGAAGAGCTTGGCCCCGCCGGTAATGCCGTTCCGCTTCCTCCATGAGCTGGAAGAAGGTTTGGCTTTTCCTCTCCCCGGTGCAAGGATCCCTCCAAAGGCTCCTTTTTTGGTTGAGGACGTCTTTGGAAGAAGAGCCTTTGGCGCTATGGGGATAGGTGAAGCCGACCATCGCGCTTTCTTTCCCGAAGACCTTCCAAAGGGGCCTTTTCCAGCCGGTTCGGCTCTGCAGGAAGGATTGGATGCCCAGATAGTCTTCGTAGGCGAGGAAAAAGGTCTCTTCGCCCAATTCGGGATAGCCCGATTGCGCCCAAAGGAATGAGATTCTCTTGGCGGCGTCCTCATCGATCTTCATGGCTTTGACGGGGTTGCGCGAGAAGGAGAGCTCCTCCGAAAGGGAGAGGTCGAGCAGGGCCTCGAATTCTTTGTGGGCGAAGGAAAAATGTCCGGTGAGCTCGCCGTTCTCATCGAAGCCGGAGCGGTAAAAGATATAGGGATGGCAGGTGCGGTCGAGGGAATAATGGGCCAACAATCCGAGGAGGTATTCCCGGTAAAGGGATTTTGCCTCCGGATCCCCTTCCTTCTGGGCGAAGGCGATCATCGCTGCGTATTCGGATGCGAAATCGGTATGGTGGATCCTCTGGGCGAGGGCCTCTATCTTTTCGGCGTCCTTTTTCTTCTTCCATGGGATCATGCCGTAGAAGAAGAAGGGGTCGGGCCCTTGGGTGCCGAGGCGGAAGGCTTCGCTCAAGGGGCTTTCGAGCTTTTGGGCAAAGCAAAGATGGGCTAAGCAGGCGGGCATGTCAATCCTCGCTTTCCCCGATGCCCTCCAAGCCGACTTTGAATTCGGTCTTCTTCGTTTTCACGTTCTTGACGAAGAGGAAGATGGCCAAGCTGATGGCGAGGCAGGAGACGGCGTAGACGGGGAGGAACTTCCAGGAATCCTGCTCGCCCAAGACGAACAGCAGGGAGCCCAAGGCGATCGGGGTGATGGTCTGAGCGGCCATGGAGGAGGCGTAATAATAGCCGGTGTAGGCGCCGATCTTCTTGCCGGTGCAGAGCTCGACGACCATGGGGTAGGAATTGACGTGGACCAAGGACATCCCGAACCCTTTGAGTCCCCAAATGAGGAAGAGGTACCACGGGAAGGCGTTATAGGTCCCGGGGGCGGGCACTTGGACGGGGATCGCGAAGGTCAGAATCGCCCAGACGGCGAGGCAGGTCCCGGTCAGGGCGAGGCCGGAGAAAACAGTCCATTTGCGCCCGATTTTGGAGGCGATCAGGCCGCCGACGGCAAAGCCGATGACCGATCCGAGGCCGCCGACGATGGTGTTGATGAGGTTCGAACTGGTTTTGCAATGAAGATAATAAAGGGAGTAGTTGCCCATGAAGGTGCCGATGCCGTTATCGGCCATGAACCAGAAGAACTCGGCGCCGAGGATGAGGAAGAGCATGGTGCGGTTGGCTCTGGTGAGGGGGGCTTCGTCGCTGACTTTGTCCGCGGTGGCGGCTTCCTCCTCCCCGCGCTTCATCTCCGGCTCCATCTCCTTCTCGATTTTGTTTTCCTTGATGGTGAAGAAGAGGACGAGGGCGCTGATGAGCATCAAAACGGAGGCGAGCAAGAAAGGCACTTCGATGATCCAGATGTTGCTGTGGGAGGGGCCGAGCGACCAATGGGGGTCGTCCTTGGTGCCGAGGTAGTCGGAGAGGACGAAGAAGACGCCGACCAGGGTGCCGCAGGCGCCGCCGACGTATCCCATGATGTTGATGAGCCCGTTTGCTTTGGAGCGGAGCGGCTTGGGGGTCATGTCGGGCATGAGGGAAACCGCGGGGTTGCGGTACATCATGGAGAACACCACCACAATCGCCATCAAAGCGATGACCCCGGCCAGGTTGTGGAAATGGAACAGGACGGGGATGAAGGGGAAGGCGACCGCGCAGACGAAGGTGCCCACCAGGATGTAGGGCATGCGTTTGCCGATGCGGGTATGGGTTTTGTCGGAGAGGTGGCCGAAGACGGGCAGGAGGATGAGGGCGGCTAGGTTGTCCAAGGCCATCATGATGCCGACGAGGTACTGCACCTCGGTCTGGCTCTCGGCCCGCAAGGCTTCCTGGAAAAGCTCGGTGAGGAAAGTCGGGCACCAGGAGTCATAGACCTGCCAAAGAAGCAGGATGCCGAAGAAGGCGAATCCGATCAGAAGC
>DCMK01000048.1:8115-8299 GCA_002321395.1 Caryophanales bacterium UBA1624 | reverse complement strand
GGGGAAGAGCGGATGTCTTTGTACCGGGAATCCATTTATGTGGGCTACCGTTATTACCTATCCGTGGATAGGGCGGTCAACTATCCCTTCGGGCATGGTTTGAGCTACGCGAAACTCTCTTGCCGTTCGTTGACGTTGAGCAAAACCGCATTGGGGAAAGGCGAATCGTTAACGGCCAGCGTTC
>DCMK01000048.1:7852-8040 GCA_002321395.1 Caryophanales bacterium UBA1624 | reverse complement strand
TATTCGGCGAAAAAAGTCGTTGAGCTTTATTCGGAGCCTTTGGAAGAAGGGAATGCCTTCAAGCCGAAGAGGGTTTTGATTGCCTTCAAAAAAGTTGAAATCCCCGCAAAAAGCTCTGTAAAAGTCGATTTTGACATTCGATTTGACGATTTCAGGATCTATGACCCTTCTTCTTCCAGTTGGAAAGT
>DCMK01000048.1:0-7809 GCA_002321395.1 Caryophanales bacterium UBA1624 | reverse complement strand
GAAGGCGGGGAAGGTCGCCATTGAAGTCGGCGAATCCTGTCAGGAAATCGTGCTGGCGGAAGAAATTCAAATCGTCTCGGACGACGTTGTCCAATCGCAAAGGCTCAAAATGCCGACGTACTATTCCCCGACCAAAGATGGCTTCTTGCAGTTTGATAATGATTTCGAGGCCCTTTACGGCCGACCCATCGCGATGGAACGCGACCCAAAGAGCAAACCCTACAACCTCAACTCCACTTTCTCCGATATCTCGAGGACGTGGATTGGGCGGCAAATCTTCTCCGTTGCCGCCAAGAAGGCCCACCTGAACGACCCGGGGCATGAAAGCGACAAAGCTTTCTTTGAACAGACTCCTCTTCGCAACGTGATCATGTCGGGGCTGGGGATCAAATATTCTTACTTGCTGCGCGACTTGGCCAACGGGCATTTCGTCTCCGGGATTTTTGCTTTCCTTCTCGGAATTCATCAAGATTAATCAACAACTTTTCCTTATTCGCCAAAACTCGCCCTCTCGCTTTTTTCGGATTTGCATTTTCGTATAATGTGAAATCATGAAATACGCATTGGGAATCGACATCGGAGGCACTTCCATCAAAGCCTCTTTCGTATCCGAAGACGGGCATCTCTCTCCGCGGATTACGATGCTGGTCGACAAAAATAAAAAGCAAGAGGAGACCTTGAAGGACTTTTGCCGCCAGATCGATCAGAACTTTTCGATCGCGGAGGAAGACTTCCTCGGCATTGGGGTTGGCTGCCCAGGCGGGATCAATCCCAAAAAAGGGACCTGCGATTATGCGACCAATCTCCATTGGAAGGATTTCCCCATCGTTTCTTTGCTGAGAGAGCGTTATGGGAAGCCTTGCTTCATCGAAAACGACGCGAACGTCGCCTTGTTGGGCGAAATCTATTTCGGCGTCGGGAAGAACTTCCGGAATGTCGTTTTCCTGACGCTTGGGACCGGGGTTGGATCCGGGCTTTATTTAGACGGGAAAATCTATTCGGGCAATGAAGGGAAGGGCGCGGAGCTCGGCCATTCGTCCGTGGAAGCCCATGGGCGTCTATGCGAATGCGGGCGGAGAGGCTGCTTGGAATGCTACGCTTCCGCCAGAGCCTTGACCAAAGACGCGGCGTGGGCCATTGCCCATCATCCCGAATCGAAGATGTGGGAATTTTGCAGCAAGCCCGAAAAAATGAATGGGGCCATCGTCTTCCAAGCGGAAAAGATGGGCGACCAAACCGCGAAGGAAGTCATCGACAATTACATTTTCTATTTAGGCGAAGGGTGCTTGAACTTCTGTAATATCTTCCGGCCCGAAGCCATCATTTTGGGTGGCGGGGTCGCGAAGCAAGGGGAATACCTCCGCGCGAAAGTGGAGAGCTACGTTGCTCGCAATGGATATGGCTTGCTGAAAGACAATCCCCCAAAAACGCAGATTTTGATCTCGTGTTTGGGGAGCGAGGCCGGAATCTATGGCGCTGGCGCTCTTTGCTTTGAGAATTTGCGGAATTCCTGATTAAGGAAAAGTCGTATAGACGCATTCGCCTTTTCCCGTCGGCTTCGCGCTCTTCCCGCGGGGATGAAGAAGGCGTTGCCTTTTGAAGGGGACGCCAAAGAAAGATCCTTCTCCGGATAAAAAGGCGATGGATTTGTACTTTTTGAAGTAAAGCGCCTTCATCCCAAAAGGAAAGCTCCCCGCATTCTGCGATGTTGGGGAAGCTGGCCTTTTTCCATAAGAGTGAAACAACGCCCCTCAAATCCAATCTTCAACGGTGGGGATTGTTTTGATGATTTCCATGATGAAGCGTTTTAGCATCATTCATCGTAAGGACGATCGTAATGAACGACGAAATTGTAACGTTTCTCTTTTTGGAAAACTTTATTTATGTACGCGTTTATTTCGTCGGGAGTCAATTGCTTTTTCTCATAAGGGATGACGCAGTCGAAAATTACGTTCGTGTGGGTGTCCCCCGAGACGATTCGGAAGTCGTGAATGGCAAGGCTTTCGTCCAATGCCCTCAAAGCGGATTGGACCTGTTCCTTTAGACGGTCCACTTCCGGATTTCCGACTTGGATGGGGTCTATGTGGATCGTGATCTCGCATCCGTATTTTTCGCGGATGTCTTCTTCGATGTTGTCGATGACATCGTGGATGGAGACAAGATTGTCTTTGGCGTCGACTTCCGCGTGCAAGGACACGAAGTATTTCGTCGGCCCATAAGCATGGCAGAGAACGTCGTGGACCCCCAATACCTCAGGGTAGCTCCGGACCTCTTTCACGATTTTGGATTCGAATTCTTTGCTCGCCGGTTGCCCGATGAGGGGGTTCCCCGCGTCTTTTGCGGCCCGGATTCCCGAATACAAAATGAAAAGGGAGACCGCAATGCCCATATAAGAGTCCAAGAACCCCCATTGGAAGAAATAGGTGAGCAAAGCGCAAACCAGGACGATGAACGTGGCGATGGAGTCGGTCATGGAGTCGATCGCGGTGGCCTTCAAAGCGACGGATGAGATGGCTTTTCCTAAGCCAAAGTTCACGTATGCCTGAAAGACCTTCAAAACGATGGATACGCCTAAGACGATTAAGGAAAAGACGTCGTACGTCGTCATCGAGCCCTCGATCGCCCCTTCGATCGACGATTTCAACAGTTCAACCGCGGCGGCGATGATCAGCATGGATACGATCAGGGCGGCGATGTATTCGATCCTTTCATGTCCATAAGGATGCTCTTTATCCGCGGGTTTGGCCGACAGCGAGAAGCCGATGAGGGTCACGACGCTGGAAGCGATATCGCCGATGTTATTGATGGAATCGCCGATCAAAGCCATGGAGAAAACCCAACCGGAGTTCGAGGCGAGGATCAAAGCGGCGGAAAGCTTCAAGGCGACCAAAATCGCGTTTGTGATGATGCCGAAAACGGCCGCTAGGCGGCCATGCCCAAGGCGGACCTTTTCTTTTTCGACCTCTTTATAGTCTTTTACGAAGAGTTTTCTTAGCAGCGTGACCATGACCTCTAATATAGGGTGGCGGGTTGAGTTAGGAAAGAAAAACAATGTTCATCTTGTTTTTGTAACTAGATGTATTGACTTTAAGAACTAGTAACATAAACTAGATGCGGAGGTCAGGAGTATGCCAATCGAACAAATCGCATTGCCTTCCTATACCAGGAAGCAGGAGTGGTGGAACTGCATCAGCCATCTATGCGGGGCCATTTTCGCTTTGGTCGCCGCACCGTTCATGCTTCTAAAAGCCTCTGGGGACGGAAAGCCTTTGGCGATTCTTTCCTGCTCGATTTACCTTTTCTCCATGCTGGTCCTTTATTCCGGAAGTGCGCTGTATCACGGCTTAAAACCAGGTAAAGCGAAGAAGATTTGCAGGGTTTTGGACCATAACAATGTCTTTTTTCTCATCATGGGATCCTATACCCCTTACACCTTGGTGGCCCTTTATGAACCGGTGGATGGCTTCCCGTGGGGGTGGGTTATCTTCGCCTCCGTTTGGGCCCTTTGCATTTTGGGCATCGTCTTCAATTCCATTGACCTTAAAAAGCACGCGAAGCTCTCCATGCTCATCTATGTCGGCGTCGGCTCTTTGATTCTGGTCGCTTTCTATCCTCTTTATTTCGCTTTGGGAATCCCGGGCCTGTTGACTCTCCTTTTCTCCGGCGTTTTGTTTTGGATCGGGGCTACTTTGTACGGTCTTGGGGGAAAGAAAAACTACTGGTATCACACGGTTTTCCACTTTTTCATCTTAGCCGGGACAACGTTGATGTTCTTCTCTATTTACTTTTACGTGCTTTAAGTGGGAAATGCGATAAACTTTCCCTATGGGAAACAAACTCTCGAAAAACCTTCTCATCCTTCTCCCCTTCGTCGGGCTTTGTCTTTCTTCCTGCACCATCTACGATTTCCTTTACCGCGGTAGCAGCGAACCGTCGGGGGAAGACTTTTCGGATTCTTCGGTCGAATTTGACAAAACTTCAGTAGGAGACGGGCTTTATACTTCAAACGATTTCAGCAAGACGACGCTTCGCGATTTAGGCTATCATCGGGGGATGGATCTGGCTCCGTCCACGGGAGACATCAATGTCCTCGTTTTGCCGATTGAATTCACCGATTATCTCTTTTCTTCCGCGACATTGGCGAACGTGGAAATGGCGTTGAACGGGAAAGGGAGCGAAGAGACGGGATACTGGGAATCGGTTTCTTCGTTCTACCAAAAGTCCTCTTTCGGAAAACTGAATTTAAACTTTCATCTTTCGTCTGCTTATCAGACCGGCATTACGGCGAAAAAAGCCCTTGAGATGAATATGGCCTATACCCTGAACGGGCAAGACGACTTGATCAATGGCCAAAAGTGGGTCAACGATGCGGTCGCTGCTTATTCGGACCCCGCTCATCCTTTGGCGGATTTCGATTCCGACGATGATGGGATCATCGATGCGGTCATCGCCGTTTATTCCTCCCCCGACTTCTCCAAAAAAAGCTATTACTTCACTTATGGGGGGCATACCTACCTCGATGGGAAAGGGGACAGCAATTTCCTATGGGCCTACACCTATTGGTGTTCCAACCAAGCCAATTTGGCGAGCCCCAAGGCGAACACATACGTTTGGCTTTCCTATGACTTCTTCTCCCAAGGCGGGGTGGCCGACCCCCACACCCTTATCCATGAGTATGGGCACGCGATGGGGCTTGACGATTATTACAGCAACGAAGACACCTTCCAGCCCGCCGGGGGGATCGACATGATGGACATGAACATCACCGATCACGATGTTTACTCCAAAGCCTCCCTGGGATGGATAAACCCGAAAGTGGTGGGGGGAGACGACGTCACAGTCATCCTCAGGCCTTCGCAGGAAAACGGGGACTGCCTTCTGATTGCCCCGGATTGCTATAACGGAACCCCGTGGGACGAATATATTCTCCTAGAGCTTTATACCCCGACCGGGCTAAATGAGTACGACACCTCTCATGCTTACCCCAACCGTCCTAGAGGCTACACATCGACGGGTGTGAAAATCTACCACATCGACTCCCGCGTCATTCAGAGCAAGATCAATTTGAGGACCCAAACGACGGTCTCAACCCCCTATATCCGCGATATCAATAACGCCGATTTCCTTGCCAACGATTCCTATTTTTTCATCGCCGCCACCAACTGCGGGAAAGAATTCAACGCTCAGCAGATATTGGAAAGCAACAAAGCCTATTCCACCGACTATTCCTTGATTCATTTGATGGAAGCCTCGGGGATCAATACTTTTGCCAAAGGCGAAGCCGGCACCAATTCGACTTTGTTCACTTCGGGCAGCAGCTTCTCCTTGAAGCGGTTTGGGCCGCGTTTCTTCCCAAAGGGATCGGCTCTCAATAGCGGAGCCGCCTTCCCTTACACCATCGAAATTCAGTCGGTTTCCTCTTCCTCGGCGCAAATCCGCGTCGTGAAGGATGCATGAGGTCAAGATATGTCGAAGAAAAGTGATTCATCCGTGCTTTTGGAAAACCGCAAAGCTCATTACCTGTATTTCCTCTCCAACTTCCTTACCGCGGGGATTGTTTTGACGGGGACCGAAATCAAATCCCTCCGTGCGAGGAACGCCTCTTTGGCGGATAGCTACGTCTATCTTCGAGGTGGGGAAGTCTTTTTGGCGAACATGCATATCGCCCCCTATAAGGACGGAACCTATAACAATGTTGACCACCTTCGCGACCGCAAACTCCTTTTGACAAAGCACGAAATCAAAAAACTCGCCTCCCACTTAACTGGTAAGTCCACGACTTGTGTACCGACGAAAGTTTTCCTTTCCCATGGCCTGGCGAAGGTCGAAATCGCCCTGGCCGTCGGCAAGCAAGCCCACGATAAGCGCGACGCGATCAAAGAACGAGATACCAAACGCGCGATTGGGAAGGCCATTCGCGAAGGAAGCAAAGCCACGGGAGAGTAACACATGGACGAAGAGATTCAAAACGCCTTATCCGCCTTCCCTTTCCAATACGGAGATTCGGAATGGCCGAAGTTCGTGAAGAAAGAGAAAATCTCCCTCCCCTTTCCGGTGATTCATGTTTCCGGCAGCAGCGGCAAGAGCTCCGTTTGCCGCTTCTTGGAGGGAATTTACCAAGAGGCGGGTTATAAAGTCGCTGTGTTTTCCGATTATCGTCTTCTCCCCGGCCAATATGGGATCCGTTATGATGCCCATTCAATCGAAGAAGGGGATTTTTGCAGGATTTTCGAGAGCAAGAAAAAGCTTTTTGCGAAGTTTTCTTTGGCGTGGAACGAGATTCTTTGCGCGGTTGCGTTGTCTTATTTTGCGGAAAAGAAGCCGGATCTCGTGATTTTGGAAGCCGGCATCGGCGGGCAATTCGATCCGACGAATTTGGAAGATCTCAACACCGTTTTAGCCATTGTCACTTCCGGCGGGCTTGATCATACCGACGTTTTAGGAACAACCTCTTCGGAGATCGCCTTAGACTGCGCCGGCATCCTTAAGCCGGGCTGCCCTTTGCTGATCGGTTCCATGGACGAGAACTCCAAAAGCGCCCTGTTGGATTTCGCGAAAAGCCTTGGTTCGAAACTGCAGGAAGCCGACGCTTATCATTTCGCCCATTTGGAGAATGGCTTTTTCCATTTCGACTACACCCCCTATAAAGATCTTGTCCTTCCGAGCAAGGCTTCTTTCTTCCTTCCGGATGCCTGCTTAGCTTTAGAAGGCGTTCGCTTGATCCAAGAGAGCTTCCCAGTGGAGGAAGAGGACATTCGCAAAGGGGTTTTGGATTTCCATTTGGATGGCAGAGGGGAGAGCTTGGACGGCTTCCTTCTCTGCGGCGCCAGCAATGACGAATCCACCCGCGCTTTGGCGTCAAGCCTCCCCGCTTTGTCGGGTGGGAAGCCGGTTCACGTCCTTTATGCTTCCAAGATCGGTCAGAACATCGCTTTGATGCTTCCTGTTTTGGCCAACGCCTCTTCTTCCATCAATTTGACGGGATGTCCCTTGCCTGATTTCCGGGCTAAGGAGGATTATTTCCTCTACGAAGAGGATTATCCCTACATCGAAGATCCCTTGCTTGGGGGAAAAGGGTTGAAAGAGCGTTTCCCCGATGATTGCATAGCCTTCGTCGGCGATTTGGATTTCGTTTTGTGGGTTCGGAGCCAATTGGAATGAAAAAGAAGGAAAAAGACCCGGAAATCGATTGGTCGCAATTGACCCCTGAGCAGAAAAAGGAGCTGGAAGGGCGTCCAAGATGGACTGGCCTTTTCGTTTTTTCAGGAGTCATCGTTTTGCTGATGGCCGTCTGCGTTGTCGTGGTTCTTTGCCTAAGGTGAAAATGATGGGATACGTCTTGGATATGAGAAAATACGTCGGCCATAAAGGAATGGTCATCGCCTATGCGGTCATGATCGTTTTGAATGAGCGCGGAGAGGTTCTTCTTGAGACGCGGGAGGATGATGGCTTCCTCGATTTTCCGGGTGGGTCGATTGAATGGAATGAAGAGGCGCTAGAGGCGGCAAAGCGCGAGCTCAAGGAAGAGACCGGCCTTGATGCGGTGGATCCGGTTTTGTTCGGCATATATAGCGGGCCTTTGACTTATCACCGTTACCCCAATGGGGACGAGGTTTCCGGCGTGGACGTTTTTTACCTTTGCCGCCAAACGGTAGGCGAGGAAAAACTGCAAAAAGAAGAAGTGACGGGTTTGGCGTATTATCCCCTGGATGCAATCCCGGGAAAATTGACCCCTCGGAACAAGAAAGTCATTGAAGACCTGAAGCGGATGGTTTGTTGATCTTCGTTTTGAGGCGCCTCCGTTCATGA
>DCMK01000073.1:22610-24183 GCA_002321395.1 Caryophanales bacterium UBA1624 | reverse complement strand
GGCAACATTTCTCCCGGATCTGGGTTTGGCTCACCAAGAAAGAGAGGCGGTCGTCTTTTTGGAACGCTTCGACCATCTGCTCATTCTTCCTCCGCGAGGATTCTTTCAGAACGGGGTCGCGTTCAATCAAATGGTAGCTCCATTGCTGGTAGAAGCATTTTTGGAACGCTAAGAGAAGGGAATCCAAGGGCAAGTCGGAAGAAAGATAAAGCTCCACGAAAGGCAGATATCCCTTTTGCTCCGCCTCTTTCAGCGCGCGGTTCAGCTTGATTTGCCCGCCATAGGATTCGGGGCTTTCCTTCATCTTCTCCGCCTTCGCGCACACTTGGCTCCAAGAAGCGGATTCGAAATCGAACTTCTTCGGGTCGAAAGAAGAAAGCAGAGGCGAAACGGAGGCGAAGTCCGCCTCGTCTAGATTCAAGTCCAAAACCTTCTTTTTCCAATCGGAGAAGCCGTTAAAAGAAGGGGCCGTTTGATAGAAGGGGAAATCCTTAGGCAGGGAAGAAAGGATTTCCAAAGAAGAGGAAAGGCGGCCCAAATCCCCCTCTTTCCGCACCTTGGCTTCCGATAAATGGGAGTTCAGCTCCTCGAATAACGCCCCCCGTTCCTCCTTCCTTTCCCGGAGCAGTTCCATCGCCTCTAGGAACGCCAAAGCGGAAGAGTAGGAGAGCTTCTTCTCCCGGCTGAGCTCTTTCAGTTTCCGCATATCCGTCCGGTAGGATGATTTCATCGCGCGGAAAGGGGAGGAGTATTCCCTTTTGAATTTCAAAGAAAGCTCGGAGGAAGGAAAGGAAAGAGCCTCTTCTTTCCCCAAAAGCAGAAGCGCCTCTTCCGCCTGCTTGATTTCCTCTTCCTTCGCGTGGATTTTTTGGATTTGCAAAGCGAAGAAAGAAGCTTCCCCCGAGGCGAAAAGATCGGAATCGTAGAAAGGCAAGGAAGCGGCTTTGCTGGCTTGCGAATAAGCCTTTCTTCTTTTGGAAAGGCACCAGACGTCGAACCCCAGCTCGGACAAAGCCGCGGCCTTCCCTTCCATCTTGCCCTTTTCTTTGAAAAACGCTTCCAAGTCGTTTTCGAATGAAAGCTTCCCCTCGTAAGTGAATTCCTCTCCCAATAAGCCATAGTAAGGATGGGCGGAGAAATCCCGCCCAAGGCGTTTGGCCTCCCCTTGGATCAGGGATAGGTTCTCCAGAGCCTTCTTCAAGAAAGCCTCGCCCTTTTTCTCGATCTTCTCGAAGCGGAAAGAAGGGGAGGGGACTTCGCGCGTCAAGCACGCCTTCCCCAAAACCCGATAGATCGGCTCGCGAAGGGCTTTGCAAATGGCTCCGCTGCTAGAAGCGTAGGCATCGAGATAATCTTTTTCTTCTTTGAGGCGGTCGAGCTTTTCCTTGGCTTCCTCGGTGAGGGAAGAAGGATCCATGTTCAAAACGCGGCTGATTTCGGACAGGACTTCCTTCTTGCTGGCCTTACTCCCGTGCAATGGAAGGCAGAAATCGTCGAGCCGAGCTTCTTGAAGCTTTCGGTAAACCACGTCGAGGGCCGCTTTCTTCTCCGAGACGAAGAGCACTTTCTTCCC
>DCMK01000073.1:20664-22509 GCA_002321395.1 Caryophanales bacterium UBA1624 | reverse complement strand
GGGCCCTGCAAAAGGAAGGAACGCCCGAGCTTCGCGGCCTTGATGGCTTCCATCTGGGAGGAGTCCGCGTCGACGACGTTGTGCAAAGAAACCTCTTTCCCATCCCCTTCAGGCTCTTGGATTTCCCCTTTCGGGTCGAACAACGCCTGAACGATCGGGTTGGCTAGGACCCTCTCCGCGTGGTCGGAAAGGTCGCGGTACATGTCGAGTTTGGAGAAAGCGAAGAGCCCCAGATAGTCGCTTTCTTCTAGACGCCAGTCCGAAAAGCCGGAAATCGCGGCTTTGAATTTCTCCAAATACCCTCGGTAAGTGTCGCTTTCCTCGCGGAATTCCTCCATCTTCACCCCGAAATCGACGGATAGCTTATAAAACAGGGTGGAGTTGAACTGAACGCTGTCGGCTTCGTTGAGGAAAAGGGAGAAGCTATTGTCGGAGGCTTCTTTCTTCAACGTAACCGGGAGCAAGAACAAAGGGGATCGAACCCTCTCTTCGGAGGAAGGGTCCTCTTTCCAATTGAGCATCCCAAGGCTCAGGTAAAGCGTATTGAGCCCCCTTTCCTCCAAAGAAAGGGAAGCGCTTTGCTGGATGCGCCGCAACGCGGAGAATAGCCCCGCTTTCTTCGGAAGGAGCAGCAAGGTCTTTTCCGGCGCCCCGGGCTTCGAGCAAAGGCTCTTCGCTTCTAGGAACAGACGCTTCCTGCTTTCTTTGCTGGAGTTGAACTCCTCATTGGCGATTCCCAGTTTCCTTTGCAGCGAATCCAAAGGGAAAGGGGAGAACACCTTGCCCGATTTGAACTTCTCGAATAGCTTTTCCTGGGACAAACTCGAGAATAGCTCCAAACAAGCTCCACCCTCGGAGAAATAAAGAAGGCGGTTCCTCTTTCCCATGTCCAACAGCTCATTGCAGCACTGATTCAAATTCAAGGATTCCATCCAAGAAGTCCCCCTTAAAGAAAGTCGATCCTTTTCATTTTAACAAGGAGACGGGTCAACGGAATCGCCCATTTGCAAGTTGTGGAGAAAGTGGAAAACCCTATGCCTGTCCCCCAAAAAAGTTCCAACTTAAAAAAGAAGCGGGGCAGGGAAAACAAACGTCAAAATTGAACCAGGACGCATCCCAACAAGAAAAAGAAGGTTTTCGATGAAAAACGGATGAATTTTCGCCAAAACGTAATGGTAATTCGGTGAAAAAGAAGTTTCGGAGACAAAAAAGGAAACAAACCCGATTTTTTCGCGTGCGCGCATAGAAAACATGGATATAATCAATCCGTCCTTAAAGGAGAATGAAAATGGACAAAACCAAAATCGTCAAAGTCTTTGGCCGCCAGATCATCGATTCCCGCGGCAACCCGACCGTTGAGGCCGAGGTCACTCTCGCCGACGGCACCGTCGGCCGTTCCGCCAGCCCTTCCGGCGCTTCCACCGGCACCCGCGAAGCCATTGAGCTCCGCGATGGCGACAAAACCCGCTTCGGCGGCAAAGGCGTCACCAAAGCCGTCAACAACATCAACACCGAAATCGCCAATGCCTTGATCGGCATCGACGCCGCAGACACCTTCCTCGTCGACACCACCATGATCAAGCTCGACGGGACCGAGAACAAAGGCCGCCTTGGCGCCAACGCCATCTTGGCCGTCTCCCTCGCCGCCGCCCACGCCGCCGCCCAAAGCCTCGGCGTTCCGCTCTACCGCTTCATCGGCGGGACCGGCGCCAACACCCTCCCCGTTCCGATGATGAACATCATGAACGGCGGGGCCCATGCCGGCGACAACATCGACTCCCAGGAATTCCTCATCATGCCGGTCGGCGCCCCCACCTGGAGCGAAGCTCTCCGCTGGTGCACCGA
>DCMK01000073.1:18013-20538 GCA_002321395.1 Caryophanales bacterium UBA1624 | reverse complement strand
GCCCCCAACACCAAGCACGGTTCCGATGAGGAAGTCCTCACCCTCATCATGGAAGGCATCAAAGCCGCCGGATATGAGCCGGGGAAAGACTTCATGCTCGCCATGGACGCCGCCGCCTCCGAATGGGCCAAAGGCGAAAAGAGCGAGGACGGCCAGGTCATCTACCGTCAGCCCAAATCCGGCAAAACCTATACTTCCGATCAGCTCATCCGCCACTGGGTGAAGATCGCCAACGAATTCCCGCTCATCTCCTTGGAAGACGGGATGGCCGAAGGCGACTGGGAAGGCTGGAAGAAGCTCACCGAGAAGCTCGGCAACAAGATCCAGCTCATCGGCGATGACCTCTTCGTCACCAACACCAAGATCATCTCCAAAGGCATTGAGCTCGGCGTCGCCAACTCCGTCCTCATCAAACTCAACCAAATCGGCACTTTGACCGAGACCATCGAAGCCATCAAGATGGCCAAGAACGCCGGCTGGACCGCCGTCGTCTCCCACCGTTCCGGCGAGACCGTCGACACCACCATCGCCGACCTCGTCGTCGCCCTCAACGCCGGCCAGATCAAAACCGGCGCCCCCAACCGCTCCGAACGCGTTGCCAAGTACAACCAGCTCCTCCGCATCGAGGAACAGCTCGGCGACCATGCCGTCTATCCCGGCCTGTCCGCCTTCCGCTTCGGCAAATAATCGGAAACCCGATCCAAAACCCCTCTTCGGAGGGGCTTTTTTGGTCGCTTCGGACCTCGGGAGTCAAAAACCCGCGGGGTGCCCCGCGGGCCGATGATCTTTTTTCAGTCCAATGTTTGGAAAGCCAGCACGCCGGCTCCCAGCAGCCCGGCGAATTGGCCATGGAAGCAAGGATGCAGATTGACGCAGGGGAGGCGAGAACGCAAATCGGAGAAGAAAACCTCTTGGCTTTTCATCACCCCTCCGGTCATCGCGACGATCTCGGGGGAGAAAAGATCCTGAACCATCGTGAAGAACTTCACCAAAAGTCCCATCCAGTCCTCGTAGACTTTCTTGGCCAAGGGGTTGTTCCCCTTCACCAAAGAGAAGAATTCCGCGGCCGAGGAAACCTCCAGGCCGTTCAATGAGCAGAGGCGTACGATCCCGCTGCCGGAAGCCAAGTGCTCGAGCTCATAGGTCTTCCCTTGGTAAGGGAAAAGGGTATGCCCAATCTCATAAGAGGAACTCCGGATTTTCCCATCGACCGTCAAAGCGCCGCCTAGCCCCGTGGAAACCGTCACGAAGAAAAGGGATTTCGCTTTTGAAAAGGGGCCGACGTTGGCTTCCGCCAAAGCAGCGACTTCCGCATCGTTGATGATGGAGACCGGAAGATGGAACCGCTCCGACAAAAAGGAAGAAAGGGGGATCGAGGAGATGTGGACGTTGGGGAGCGCGTAGACGTAGCCGTCCTGCCGGACCCTGCCCGGCACCCCTCCGGCGAGGGAGCAAACGCCCTCTTGCTCCGGGTTCAGATCCGCAACCGCACTGGCGATGGATTCCAAAAAGGAAGGGAGGTCGCCGCTGACGGTTGGGCGGATCACCGTCTTTTCGATTCGCAATTCCTCATCGATCAAGGCGGCGCGGGTGTTGGTCCCGCCGATATCGAGGCCAATGACTTTTCTCATTTCACGAAACCCTTGACCGAATTCACTTCGACGATGCGCATGAAGTTGGTCCTGCCGACGCCCGTCGGGGTGCCGCCGACCAAGATGATCGGCTCGCCCGGCTTGATGCCTAAGT
Source organism: Caryophanales bacterium UBA1624 (assembly GCA_002321395.1). GTDB lineage: Bacteria > Bacillota_I > Bacilli_A > RFN20 > CAG-826 > Alloenteromonas. The sequence continues at coordinate 18,792 of DCMK01000073.1, read as the reverse complement.
CGCGCGCGATCTTCAATCCCAAAACCTCCATCTCCTCGATGAAATCGGGCATCGACGTCTTCAAAAGGAAGGAATAGACGCCCCAAAGCCAGCCGCTCCGAAGCGCGGTGGAACGCGAATTGGTGATGGAGACGATGGGGCAGCAGGGACGCGCCTTGGAGATGCGCGCGGTGGATTTTCCGGTCTCGGTGAAGTTGATGATGAGCTTCGCCCCGACGAGCAGCGCCGTATTGGCGACGGCGTTGGAAATCGCGTCGTTGTTGGAATGCTCGCTGGTATCGTATGCCTCTTTGGCGAGGTTCTCGTAATTGAGGTATTTCTCCATCGTCGCGGCGATTTTGGCTTGCATCTGCACGGCCAGAACCGGATATCGCCCCGATGCCGATTCGCCTGAGAGCATCACGCAGTCGCTGCTTTCCTCGATGGCGGTGGCGACGTCGGAGACTTCCGCGCGTGTAGGACGCGGGTTCTTCTGCATGGAATCGAGCATTTGGGTTGCCGTGATGACGGGTTTGCCCTTCTGACGGCAGCGTTCGATGATGTGGCGCTGAATGACCGGGACTTCCTCCGGGGGCACTTCGACCCCCAAATCCCCGCGGGCCACCATGACCCCGTCGGCCACGTCGATGATCTGATCGATTTTGCTGACCCCTTCCGGATTCTCGATTTTAGCGAACACCGGGATGTCGCCATCGCCATATTTCTTCAACGCAGCCTTGATGTCGAGGATGTCCTCAGGCCGGCGGGTGAAGGAAGCGAACACCGCGTCGACGCGGTGT
>DCMK01000073.1:13965-17966 GCA_002321395.1 Caryophanales bacterium UBA1624 | reverse complement strand
ACCGCGTCGACGCGGTGTTCGGCCCCGAAGGCGAGGTCCTTTTCGTCTTGCTCCGAGATGAAAGGCATCGAAAGGCGGGAAAAGGGGCAATTGACCCCTTTTTGGTCTTTCAATAGATGGTCGTTTTTCGCCTCGACCAAAATGGAGCGGTCGTTGCTGTCCCTGCCGATGACCTCGAAATCGAGCTCGCCATCATCGATGAGGATGTGGTCTCCGTTCTTGACGTCTTCGTAGAGGCCCTGATATGTCACCGAGAATTCTTTCTCGTTCCCGGTCACGTCTTCCATCTTGATCTTCATTCTCTGCCCGGCGGTGACGGGCACGCCGCCTTCCTGCATGTAGCCGGTGCGGATCTCAGGGCCTTTCGTGTCGAGGCAGACCGGGATGTAGATCCCTTCTTTCTCCAAATCGCGGGCGATGAGCAATTTGTTCAGTTGCTCTTGGTGGTCGCCGTGGGAGAAGTTGATCCGCATCACGTTCATTCCGGACTCGTAGAGCTTCAAGATCATCTCCCGGGTTTGGGAAGCCGGTCCGATGGTGCAGACGATTTTCGTCTTTTTGGAAATGTTGGGTAGCATGATTCCCTCCTTAAGAAGAAACAATAGGGCCGTCGAAGGGCCCTATAGATGTTTTCGGCGCGTCGGCTCAGTTCAGGATGTCGACCAAACGCAGCATGGAGATATGCTTGTCGCGTGGGAGCTTGAGCGCTTCGTAGATGTCGTAATCGACGATCTTGTTGTTGACCATGCCGATGCAGATGCCGCCTTTCCCCGCCAATAGGCAATCGACGGCATAGGCGCCCATGCGGGCGGCCAAGACGCGGTCGAAGGCGGAAGGGGCCCCGCCGCGCTGGACGCGGCCGAGGACTTCGGCTTTGGTTTCGAATCCGGTCTGCTCTTGGATCTTCGCGGCGAAGGCGTTGATGTCGGGATAAATCTTCTCAGAGACGATGACGATGGCGCGCTTGCGTTTCTCTTCGTACATCTTCTTCAGCGTGGCCATAATCTCGTCTTCGGGGATCGGGTGGTCGGGGGTGATGATCATCTCCGCCCCCTCGGCGATGCCGGAGAACAAAGCCAAATCGCCGCAGTGGTTGCCCATGACCTCGATGACCGCGCAGCGTTGGTGCGATTCGGTGGTGTCGCGGATGTGGTCGACGCAATACATGATCGTATTGAGGCAGGTGTCGAAGCCGATGGTGTAGTCGGTGGAAGCGATGTCGTTGTCGATCGTCCCAGGGAGCCCGACGCAGTCGATGCCCATCTCGGTGAGCTTCTTCGCGCCCATGTAAGACCCATCGCCGCCGATGACGACGAGGGCGTCGATTCCGTGCTCGTGGAGGTTTTTCACCGCGATTTGGCGCACCGATTCCTCTTTGAACTCGCGGAGCCTGGCCGTCCCTAGAACCGTGCCGCCGCGGTTGACGATGTCCGAGACGGAAGAGCGGCTCATCCTGAAGATGTTGTCGCCCCCTTCAACGAGGCCCTTATAGCCATCCATGATGCCGTAGACTTCCAGGCCGTAATGCAAGCCCGCGCGGACAACGGCGCGGATGGCGCAGTTCATTCCGGGCGCGTCGCCGCCGGAAGTGAGGATTCCGATTTTCTTGATCATAAAACTCCTTCAAATTTCCCGAGGCCATTATAAAACGTTTCTTCGTGCGTGTGCGCCCCCAATTGCGCGCTCCCGTGCGCGATGAGCAATGGGGGAAGCAAAAAGAGGAATGTGGAAAAGTTGAAAATAACACGAAAGAATCGGTGTTTCCGTTGTGGGAAACTTAAAAAAGTAACGGCGGTATCGATACTTTTATCTTGTCTATCAAAGAAAAGATGATAGAGTATTCCGCATGAGAAACTGCGGGGCAAACGATTTCTTCGAAGTTCGGAAGCGGGGCAGCTTCGCCTCTGTCGATCCCGAGGCGATGGCGGATCTGTATCTCCCTTTGGTCGGAAGCAACGCCTTCGCCGTTTACTTCGCCCTTTGGGGGGAGGGGAAAACCCCTTCGACCCACGATCATCTTTTCCGTCGCTTGCAGCTTAGCCCCGGCCAGTTCTACCAAGCCATGCTCCCGCTGGAAGCGTTGGGCTTAGTCGAAACGTTCCACCAAGAGGAAAACGGGATCGCCTATTTTCTCTATTGCCTTCACACTCCCGTCGATCCTTCCTCCTTCTTTTCCGACGTCCTCTATTCCGGGATGCTCCGCCAATACCTCGGGGAGGCACAAGCGAAGAAGCTGGAAGAGAAATACACCCTCGATGAATCCCCCGTCCCCCCCTCTTTTGCCCCCGTCAGCCAAAGCTTTAAAACTTTCTACGCCCCGGACCTCACCAATCCCCTTTTCCGCGTCGGCAATCCGAAAGCGGGGGAAGCCCAAGCTAAGGTGAAGACGGATTTCGACTACCGCGTTTTCGCCAACGCCCTCTCGAAGCTTGGCATCCGCGCGGAATCCCTTTCGGAGGAGGAGGTCGCGAAAATCGACCGCCTTTCCTGCTTGAATTGCCTCGGTTCGGACCTCATGGGCCAATTGGTGGCTGATTGCTATCAAGGATACCGAAGCAAAGGCGGGCGCGTTGACTTCCCATCCTTGGAGAAACGCTGCCGCGATTCGCTCTCCTTCTCCTATTTGAGGGAGGAGCCGAAGGAAAGCAAAATCAGCTCCGATTCGGAATACGCCAACCTCATCCGCACGATGGAGAAATTGGCTCCCGCCACCTTCTTGACCTACCTGCAGAAAAGGCACAAGCCCTCCTCCAGCGATTTGAAGCTGCTTTCCCATTTGGCGAATGACATCGGGCTGACTGACCCGGCCATCAACGCCCTGGTTTGGTATGCGCTTCAGAAGAACGGGAATGAGCTCCCTTATGGCTTCGCCGATAAAGTCGGTGCGTCTTTGGTCCGGCAGAATTGCTTGACCGCCCGAGACGCTTGGGAGTATTTGTTGTCCGGCCAAGAGAAAAAACGGGCGTATAAAAAGAAGGAATCTCCGCAAAACGCCTCTCCTTTGGAGGAGAATATGCCGCAAAAGGCCGGCGGAAGCAGCGAAAAAGAAGCGGATGAGGCCTTGGATCGCCTCGCCAAATTCCTGGGGAAGAAATGATGGAAAAAGCGAAATTGCCAAAATTGATGTTCGCCAAAGACGAATTCGAGAAAGCCGAGGAGCAGGCTTTGGAATCCCTTCGGCAAAGCCCCGCGGTCTACCAAGCCATCAAAGCGCTCGGCCTCACCAAAGGGCAAGTGAAGCAATTCATCGGCCCTTTGCTGGATCTGAAAGAGGACTGCGATTACTGCGCCCGCTGCCCGGGGCTGGCCCAATGCAAAAAAGAAAACCCCCATTTCGTTTTATCCCTGTCTTTGGACGGAGGCTTCATGGATCGCCATTTCGATCCCTGCCCCAAAGCGTTGGAGCAAGAGAAAAGGGAGAAGCGTTACCTTGAGAGGGATTTCCCCAAAGAATGGATGGGGGAGGACCTCTTCCAAGTCGACCGTTCCGATCAGCGCGCCGAAGCCTTGATCGAGATGAGCAAGATCCTGCAAGGGGAATCCAAACGCTGGCTCTACCTCATCGGCGGAAAACGCAGCGGAAAATCCATCCTTTTGGCATCTTTCTGCAACACCTATGCCGACACGGTCGCCTCCCCGGTCGCCTATTTGTCTTCGTCTGCCTTCCTAGAGGAGATGAAGTCGCTTTCCTTCTCGGACAAATCCGCTTTCGAAGCGAAGATGGCCTCCTATCAAACCTGCCCCCTTTTGGTGCTCGATGCGCTCGGGGAGGAGTACGTCTCCGAATACAATTTCTCCTCGTTCTTGTTCCCGCTTCTGCTTTCCCGCGGGAGGAGCGGCCTGCTCACTTGTTTCTCTTCCTCGCTGAAAATCGATGAGATCTGCTCTCTCTATGCGCCGAAAATCGGCCCCATCCGCGCCAAGCAGATGAGGGAGTTCCTCAAGGATTCCTGCCAAAAGGAAATCGACGTCGGCCCCGGGGGGATCTACTGATCAGAAAA
>DCMK01000073.1:3178-13918 GCA_002321395.1 Caryophanales bacterium UBA1624 | reverse complement strand
AAAGCGGGAGCTTCTCGATCGCTCGCTCGAACCCCTCCACGCTTCCTTCGTTCTCCAAGACGAAGGAAGCTTTTTTCTTCGCTTCTTCCAAGGGATAATCCGCGTTGAGGGAAAGAAGCGCATCCGCGTCCCTCCCTTCCTCTAGAAGCCTCTGCTTTCGCTTTTCCAGCGGCGCCACGATCAAGACGGTGGCCAAGCACAGAGAATCCATTTTGGCGTCGAAAAGAAGCGGCACGTCCAAGAGTATTCTGCTTCCTGGCTTTTGCTTTTCGATATACGCCTCCGCCCTTTTCTTAATCAAGGGGAAAACGATCCCATTCACGGTCTTCCGGCTTTCTTTGCTGTTCGAAAGAAGGCTCCGCAATGAGGCGAAGTCGACTCCGCCCTCTTTCAAGATCCCCTCCCCAAAAGCGGAGGACAATTTCTTTTTGACGGAAGGGAGGCGATAAAGGGAACGCACTTCCTGATCGGCATCGAAGATGCGGAACCCTTTCTTTTCCAGGATGGACGCGAACGTGCTTTTCCCGGAATGGATGGGGCCCAAAACCCCGATGACGAACTTTTCTTCCGGATTCTTTTGGCAATGGGGGCAATAAACGGTCCCCCTCCCCCCGAGTTTGGCTTTATGGAGGGGGAAACCGCAACGGGGGCAAGGACTGCCTCCTCTCCCATAGGCCAGCAGCTCATTCTGCATCCTTCCGTCCACCCCCTCTTGGGGGTGGTAGCTTTTCACCGTCGAACCGCCTTTCCGGATCGCTTCCGTCAAAACGGCTTGGATCGAAGATAGCAAGGATGAGGCTTCTTCCCGCGAAAGGCTGCCCGCGGGGAGGAAAGGATTGATCCGGCTTCGGAAAAGGGATTCGTCGGCGTAGATGTTCCCTACCCCGGCAACGATGGTTTGATCCAGCAAGACCTCTTTGATGGGCTTTTTCTTGCCCTTCAAGGAAAGGAAGAATTCTTCCGCCCCTTCTTCGAAGGGCTCCTTCCCAAGTTTGCTGAGGGAGGTGTGGGGCAATTCGTTCTCTTTGTATAGGCCCATCCTCCCAAAGCGCCTGGAGTCGTTATAGCAAAGGACCTCTCCCCCTTCCAAATGGAAAACGATGAGGTCGTGGCGTTGGATTTGGCTTTCGTCCGGACGGAAGAAGTACTTCCCTTCCATGCGAAGGTGGGAGAGGATCACCCAGCCCCCGCTTAAATGGAAAAGCAGATACTTCCCTCTCCGGGAGATGCTTTCGAAGCGCTTCCCTGGGAGGATCGAACGAAAAAGGGATGGGGGCGTGTCGACGTTTTTCTCGCGGAGGACATCGACTTTCGCGATCGTTTTTCCGATAAGGCGCTTCGAAAGGGTCCGCGCGACCGTTTCGACTTCGGGGAGCTCTGGCATATCAGTCTTTCGCCTCGTACCAAGTCTTCCCCATGGAAGCTTCCACGGTCAGCTTCACCGGGAGGGAGAAGGAATCCGTCATCAGCGAGGAAAGTTTGGGGGTGAGTTCTTCCAATTCTTCCCTCTTCCCGGCGAAGAGCAGTTCGTCGTGGATCTGAAGCACCATTTTGGTTTGGTACCCGCCTTCTTTCAAAAAAGCATCGATTTTGATCATCGCCGCTTTGATGAGGTCGGCGGCTGAGCCCTGAACCGGGGCGTTGAGCGCCGCCCGCTTGGCGGCTTCCCGCTTCATGTAGCTCGGATCGGTGATGTCTTTGAGGTATCTTCTCCTCCCCATCATGGTCTCGACGTACCCTTTCCGTTGGACTTGCTCGATGATGTGGTTGAGGTATTCCTTGATTTCCGGGTAGGCCTGATAGAACGCCTCGATGACGGCGGAGGCCTCCTTCGGGGTGCAGCCGATCTGCTCGGCTAAGCCAAAGGGAGTGGTCCCATAGATGATCGCGAAATTGATCGCCTTGGCCCTTCTTCTGAGCTCTGGGTTGACTTGCCCGAAGATCCTTCGGGCGGTCTCTTCATGCAGGTCGCGGTTCTCCGCGAAGACTTCCTGATAGGCTTTGCATCCGGATAGGGCCGCCAAAATCCGCAATTCGATTTGGTGGTAATCCAGGGAAAGCAAATAGGTGTCGGGGTCGTCGTAGTAGAAGGCTTTGCGCACCTGTTTTCCCTCTTCGTCCCGGGCCGAGATGTTTTGGAGGTTTGGATTGCTGGAGGAGAGCCTGCCCGTGGAAGTGAGGGTTTGGTTGAAGCAGGAGTGGATTTTCCCGTCCTCCCCGATGTGGGGCAAAAGCCCGTCCACGTATGTCCCGAGGAGCTTGGCGTATTTTCGGTACTCGAGGATGCTCGCGCAGATGGGAGCCTGCTTGGAAAGGTAAGTCAGCGTCTCCGCGGATGTGGATAAGGAGCGGGAATGGGGCAGGTTCATCTCGGTGAAGAGGACTTCCCCGACTTGTTTGGGGGAAGCGATGTTGAAAGGGTGCCCGGCCAAGGAATAGGTATCCTGCTCGGCCCGCTTTTCCTTTTCGCGGAAATCCCGGCCGATCTCCAGCAGGATTTCCTTGTGCGCGGGGAACCCTTCCAATTCCATTTTCGCCAAAATGTGGGCCAAAGGCAGCTCAACGCTTTGATAAAGCGCATAGGAGGAATTCGATTCCAAGCCCTTCCTGGCTTCCCCTTCCTTCCTTAAGGCCAAATAGGCGAGGGTGGCGGTCCTCTTTTCGCGGCAGGGCGAAAGCAGGTCGGGGGCCTCATCCTCCAATTGGACCCCGAAATACGCGGCGGCGCTAAGGGCGTCCCCGCAGGAGGAATCCAAAAGGTACGCCTCCAAAAGCAAATCGCTGGAAGGGAGGGAGGAGCGGACCCCCAAGCGCGTCAATCCGACTTCCAACAATTTCGAATCGAAGGCGCTTTTGCGGATTTTCTCATCCAAAAGCGCCTTTTTTAAGGCCGCGTCTTTGACCATGTCGGAGGCTTCTTCGTAATAAAGCCCGCCCCCCGTGAAAACGGCGATCCCCAAAACGGGGGATTCATGGGGCGAGGCTTCGTCCAAATCCAAAGCCACGCCGATGTTCTCGGGGAAGGGGATTCCCTGAAAGGAAGGCACCTTCTCCGCCTTAGGGCAAACCTCCTTGGCTCCCTTCCGAAAGGAAAGGGGGAGCTTGCCGAGGAAAGAACGCAGCTCGTATTTCTTGGCGAATTCCTCGCAACGGCTCTGATCGTATCCTTCGTAGAGGAGGTCGTCCAAACGGAAGGGGAGGGCGCAGTCGGTTTTGATGGTGGCCAGTTCATAGCACATCCTCCCCATCGCCTCACCTTCGATGATCTTCTCCCCGGTCTTGCCCTTGATGAGGCCTTCTTTCGCGGCTTCGACGATCTTTTGGAAGCTCCCGTAGGTTTGGATGAGGGCCGTCGCCCCTTTGTCGCCGATCCCCTTGATCCCGGGCAGGTTGTCGCTGGAATCCCCACGAAGCCCTTTGAAGTCGATGATCTGCTTCGGCGAAAAGCCGAATTGCTTCACCATCTCCTCCGGGGTGATGGGGTTCATGTTGCTGAGGCCCGTCTTGAGGAGGTTGACCGTGATGGAGGAATCCACCAATTGGAGATAATCCTTGTCGGAGGTGTAAACATCGACTTGGTACCCCTCCTTGGCGGCGAGCTTAGCGACCGTGCCGCAGAGATCGTCGGCCTCTACGCCGTGCTCTTCGTAATGGCAGATCCCTAGGGCGTGGAGCAATTCCCGGGAAATCGGGAACTGCGCGATCAGATCTTCCGGCGTCGGCTTTCGGTTGGCTTTGTAGTCTTGGAACTCCTCTTTGCGGAAGGTCTTCGAATCGCAGTCGAAGGCCACGAAAATCGATTCTCCGCCTTTGAAAGAGGACAGGATCTTCAGGATCATGTTCGAAAAAGCGAAGATCGCGTTGGTTGGGATGCCCCCGCTGGTGCGCATGATCTCCCCCGGTCCCCCGTAGCTGGTCGCGAAGTAGGCGCGGAACAGCAGCGAGTTGCCGTCGATCACGTAAAGGTGCTTTTTGTTTTCCATATCCATGCCTCCTTAAGGCAGAACCTCCACTTTCGCGGCGAGGTATTTCCCGGGGTTCCGCCGGTCTTTCTGATAGGCGATCGAAACCAAATTCCCTTCCTTCAAGGCCGGGTAGCTTAGGTCGTAGGCCTCCGAGAAAAGGGTGAACTCCGCCTCCGCCTCTTCGTCATAGGCCTTCAGGAACGCCATGCGCTTCCCGGATTTGGCCAAGATGGCCTTCACCGAGGATACGATCCCCGCGCAGCGCCCTTCGTTTGGGCCTTCGGGGAGGGCGGACAGGGAAAGCAGCCCGAGCTTCTTAATCTCATCCTCCTTGCTTTCCAAAGGGGATCCTGAAACCATCATCCCCAAGCAATCCCTCTCGCAAAGGAGGTCATACATCCTCTGCGGCTCGATTTGGATCAGAGAGGGTTTCTCCAAGGAGAAGGGCAAAAGAGAGGGGCGGTCCAAAAAGGAAGAGGCGACCTCGGCGAACTTCAGGGCAGGCTTGCTGGAAAGGCGCAGGCTCGCCCGGTTCGGGCAGAGGGAATCGAAGCATCCCGCGTCGATCAATTTCAGGAGGCTGGCTTCGTTCAGCCCTTTTTTGTACAGCCGTTCCACGAAGGAGAAATAATCTTCGAAGGCCCCGTTTTTGCTTCGTTCATCCAAAATCGCGTAAACGAGATTCCTCTGCAGCCCCGCGATGGCGGTGAAGGGGAGCCGGATGTCTTTGCCCTGGGAGGAAAAGCCCAAGCCGGATCCGTTGACGTCGGGCACCAAGAAGCGGAGCCCGCTGGCCTTGATTTCCGAGACCAAGGCAGGCTGCCCCATCCCCCCATCGTCGAGGATCGTGCAATAGAATTCCTCGGGGTAATGGGCTTTCAAATAAGCCATTTGGCAAGCTAGCATCGCATAGCAGACGGAATGGGATTTGTTGAACCCGTAGTCAGCGAATCGGTAAATCAAATCAAACACCTTTTCGGCGATGCCCCGGCTTCTGCCTTGCTGCAAGCAGCCGCGGATGAAATCGCTTCTCAAAGCCGCCAATTTCGCCGCGTCCTTCTTCGAAATGGCCCTCCGGAAGGAATCCGCTTGGCCGAAGGAGAACCCCGCCAACGCCTGGACCATCTGCATAATCTGCTCCTGATAGACGATGATCCCGTAAGTGGGGGCGAGGATTTTCTCCAAGCAGGGGTCCAAGTACTGGACCTTTTCCTTTCCTGCCTTTCTCCGAGCATAGCTAGGGATGTTCTCCATTGGGCCTGGGCGGAAAAGGGCAAGAAGGGCGACCACGTCGTCGAAGCTTTCCGGATGAAGCTCCCGGATTGCGCGATTCATGCCCGGGGATTCGAGCTGGAAAAGGCCCATCGTCTTCGTGGAGGCGATCAAGGCAATCGCGTCTTTGTCCCGATAGGGGATGTCGCGGTAATAAAGATCGACCCCGTGGGCCATTTTGATTTTCTCTAAGCAGCGTTGGACGATGGTCAGATTCCGCAAGCCAAGCAAGTCCATTTTCAGGAAGCCTTGCTCCTCTAGATAGGTCATTTCGAACTGGGAAACGTATCCGATCCCCTCTTGGTCGGAAATCGGGAGGCACTCTTCCAACGGCTTGTCGTTTAAGATGACGCCCGCCGCATGGAGGCCGCTTTGGCGGGGGAGGCCCTCGATTTTGGCGGCGAGGGAAACGATTTGCAGATAGTAGCGGTCCGAATCCACGACCTTGCGGAAGCGGGGATTCATCTTGTAGTTCTGCCGCAGCGTCAGGAAGTTATCGACCGATTTGGCCAGCAAATCGATCTGCCTTGGCTCATAGGAATAGACCCTCCCGACATCGCGGATGGAGGCTTTGGCCATCATGGTTTGCTCGGTTAAGATGTGAGATACGCGGTTTTTGCCGTATTTTTTCTGCAAATAGGCGACGACTTCATCCCTTCGGATGTCCGCGAAATCGACGTCGATGTCCGGCATCGACTGCCTTTCTGGATTGAGGAAGCGCTCGAACAAAAGGCCGTTCTCGATGGGGTCGGGGGTGACGATGTCCAAGGCGTAGGATACCAAACTCCCCGCGCCCGAACCACGCCCGGGCCCCACCAGGATGCCGACGTTTCTAGCGTAATTGACATAATCCTGAACCAATAGGAAATAGTCCGCGTAGCCCATTTTGTTGATGATGGACAATTCATATTCCAGGCGTTCTCTGTATTCGTCATCGAAGCCTGGCTTTTTCTTGGAAAGGCCCTCGAAGGCGATTTTGCGAAGGTAGTCTTCGCTGCGGATCCCCAAAGGATTGGGGAAAACGAGCAGGCCACCCCTTTTTTGAAGAAATTCAAAATGGCTGCAGCTTTCGGCAAGAGCGAAGCTGGCTTTGTTCTCTTCTTCGGTGAAATAGGCCTCCCCTTCTTGCTGAGGGAGGTAGAACTGATCCCCGCTTGCCTCCTTTTCCTCCAGGGTTTTCCTTGCGGCGATCGCCTCGACGATTTTCAAAACGATCGCGTCCTCTTTTTTCTCGTAGAGGATGTGGGGGAAGGCAAGAGTTGGGTAGGGGTAATGCAAAGCGAAATCGCGGAGGAAGGAAACGAAGGACCTTTCCTCAGGCAGATAAGGGATCCCGAGGCGAAAGGAACGGAAGCCCCTGCTGAAAGAGGACAGCATCGAAGGGATTTCCTTGGCTTGGGTCCGATAAAGGGAATGGACGAAACTCCTCTGCGGGGACAAAACGGCCTCTAGCCCCGCGGAATGCTCTTTCAAGAAAGCCAAGGTCAGATTCTTTTCCGAGAACAAACGGTCCACCAACAGCAAATTCCGATACCCTTCCTCGCTTTTCACGAAAAGGGAGAGAAGGTTTCCGTCGATTTCAACGTCCATCCCGAAAACCGGGGGGACGTTCAAAATCTTGGCCATTCTTTGAATCTCCGGGAACCCCGAGCAGGTGCCGTAATCGCAAATCGACAAATAGGCGGCTTTGTGCTTTTGGGCCAAGCCGCCAATGCGCCGAATCGGCAGAGCGCTCCGCAAGAAGGAGTTGCCGGAATAGATGTGGAGCGGGAGATAAGGCATCGGCTTGATTATAGCCGAATTGGAAGGGGTATAAACCCCTTCGCGTTCGGAAAATTGGCGCGAGTGGAACGCTTCGAAGAAAGAGCGTGATTTTCAGGCCCATGCAGGGACTTTTAAAAAGACTAGCAATCAAAGGCACAAATAACTACAATCGCAGCATGGCTTACCGCACTAGGATTTTGGAAAAGCATATCCTTTCCGCTTTGAAAGAAGGGAACCGTGTAATCGTTGAAGGAACCTGCGGCACGGGGAAAACGACGCTTTTGAGAAAAGTGTCCGAACGCCCTTTCGATGTCAGAAAGGCTCTTTCCAACCCCTCCTCCGCCCTTGCTTTGGACATGGATCGGAGCCTTCCGTTTTCCGGAAAAGGCATCCACGGGGTTGATGGTTTGGATTTGGATTATGACCTTCTTCCCTTTCAAAAGGGCAAAGCCGTGTATATGAGCTCCCGAGCGACGGGATTCGATCATTTCACGCTATACCCCCTCTCTTTTTACGAAGAAGGGATCTCAAACGGAGCCGTTTCTTTGAACGCCCTTTTCTCCGGCGCTTATGAGGACGGCTTAACCGCCACCACCGATTTCTCTTTGGAGGATCTCATCCTCGCCCTCAGCAAAGGAGGTTTCCCCGTTTCGTTGGGGAAAAAGACCTCCACCTATCCCCGCAAAATCTATCAGACGCTTCTGAAAGGGGCTTTGTCCAAGGAAAGCAAAACCGAGCAATCCCCGGAGCGGATTTCCGCCTTGCTGAAGCGCTACGCCTCCGCCGTCGGCACCATCGAGAAGAACACGGACATGCTGCGCGATCTGCGGGGCAGAGACCCTTCTTTGGCCGAGAGCACTCTCTATGATTTGCTCAACGCCCTCCGCCGCCTTCTGATCCTCGACGAAATCGAAGCGTGGTATCCCCCTATCAAAGCCTCGCCCACCATCCGAAGGCTTTCCAAAAAAGAGTTCATCGACCCTTCTTTGGCCCTTGTTTTCCAAAAAAAGGGGGACGCGGACCTGCGGAAAGACCCCCTTCTTCTGCAACGGCTCTTCGAAGGCGCCTGCGCCCGCGATTTGAAAGTCTATTCCAGCGGCATGGGTGGGAAGGTGAAATACTACGAAGACCGCTTCGGCCTCCGCTCGGATTTGGCCCTTTTCCTCAAAAACGGGAAGTACGCCCTCATCCAATGCCGGCTCGGGGAAAACGACGGCAAAGCCTCCGAGGCCCAGCTGCTCGAGCTCAAAAAGAAAATCCTCATCCACGATTCCAGGGACGCTGAGAACATGATCGGCCTGCCCTCTTTCCTGCTTGTCTTGGACAATTCCGCCTCCGCTTATCGCAGCAAGAACGGGGTTTACCATTGCCCGCTTGCCTGCTTGGGAGAATAGCCATGAAAAGGAAAAAGAGGGTCATCATCGTCGTCTCTTCCATCGTGGCTTCCTTATGCCTCGTTTATTTTCTTGGCGGTTACGTCGCCGCTCTCTGCGTCCAGAACGCTCTGCTTGGGAAGCGGCAATCCGAAGTCGGGGATCTGAGCCAATTTTGCTCTTTGGTCGATAAAACCCGCGACGATTATCCGAGCCTAAAAGCCCGCAAAGAGGTCACCTTTTCCTCATCCGGCCAAGAATTGCAGGGTTATTTCTATCAATATCCAGACCCCAAAGGCACCTTTGTCTTCGCTCATGGGCTGAAAGGCTACGCCGACGATCAAAGCGCCGCCGTTCAAGATGCCCTCTACCGCAGCGGCTACAGCGTCTTCGCCTTCGATTTATCGAGCTCCGGCAGGAGCCAAGGAAACGGCATCTCTAGCCTCGCCCAAGGGGCCTACGACGTGAAGGCGGCATTGGATTACCTGTTCTCGGAAAACGATTTCTACGCCCCGCTTTCCGATCTTTACCTCTGCGGGTATTCCTGGGGCGCCTATTCGGTTTCCGCCAGCCTTCGCTTCGCTTATCCCTCGCCCATCAAAGGAATCCTATCCTTCTCGGGCTTCGACACCCCTCAGGGCGAGATGCTTGCCCTAGCGAGGAATTACGTCGGCGGATTGGCCGATTTCACCTCCCTCACCTTCGAGTGGGCTATGAACACGAAAGCGGGGCAGGACCGCCTCTTGTCCGCCGGGGAGGGGATCTCTTCCGCCCATGTCAAAGCGGTCCTCATCCACGGGGAGGAAGATCGCACCGTCCCCCTCTCCGCCTCCCTTTACCAGGCTCTTCCCGAATCGGGGACGGTGAAGAAAATCCTCCGCCCCGGATATTCCCATTCTTTGCCTTGGCTGAGCTTAGAAGCCAAAGCAGCGCGCGAGGAGCTGCAGGAAGCCTTCTCCTCCGAAGGGGAAGAGGCTTTTCGGGCAAAGCTGAGCCAAGAGGGGATCGATGCCGCCAATCGAATCGACGAGGCTCTCATCCAGGAAGCCCTCGCTTTCTTGGAGGAAGAATGAAAAAACGCCCCGAAGGGCGTCATCAAGCGAATAGGTCGTCCAGATCCTTCAGGAAGGCATCGAGCTCGCTGAGGTCTTTGATTTTGGCCCCGCTAGCCTGCTTGTGGCCCCCTCCGCCCCATTTGGCGGCGACCCCGGAGATGTCTTTTTCCTTGCTGCGGATGGAAATCCTCCAGCAAGGCTCTTTTTTGTCGACGTCCTGCGTGATGGAACACCACGCGTTGATCCCGCTGATGTTGGAGAAGAGGTTGACGTTTTCCTTGCCCTGCTCGGTGGTGATCTTCAATTCCTCCTGCACCTCGATCGGCAGCAGGTAATAGGAGACCCCGTGCGGGGTGAGGGAGAAGTGGGAGAGCACGTAAGCCTGGTTCTTCAGGGATTGGATCGTCTTTTCATACATCGATTGGTAGATCTTTGAGAGGTTGATCCCGGTTTTCAGGAGCTCTTCGGCGACGGCGAAGGTGTGGACGGAAGTGGACGAGAAAAGGAAGCGCCCCGAATCCCCGACGATGCCGATGTAGAAGTAATGAGCGGCCTCCTGGCTCATCCTCGCCCCTTTGAAGTTGAGGCAGAAGTCGGCGACGAGCTCCGCGGCGGAGGCGGATTCCTTTTCGCAGATGGTCGCCCGCTTGGCGATCTCCACTTTGCAGGGGTGGTGGTCGATCTTGACTTTGTAATGGGCGCGCCCAAAGCGCGGGTCGGCGATCCTCTCCGGGTCGCCCACGTCGACGATGATGGCGAGGAAATCCCCCTTGGCGAACCATTCGTTGGGGAGATTCTCCGTCTCGGGGAATAAGCGCGGGGTGAACGAGACGTGGTTGTCGCCCAGGAAATGGATTTCCTTCTCGGGGAAGTTGTCCTTAAGCCAAGTGACCAGGCCCATCTGCGCCCCCATCGCGTCGAAGTCTGGCTTGATGTGGCGGAAGACGGCGATTTTGCCGTAGCGAAGGATTGCCCTCCGGATGGCGGCGTATTCCTTTTTGTGCTCTTTCCCGAAGGAAACGACGGCGGGGTGCAGATCAGAGCTCATTGTTGATCCTCTTCATGCAGTCCCGGGCGATCATGACCTCCTCATCGGTCGGCAGCACGGCGACTTTGACCTTGGATTCGGGTTTGGAGATCAAAGCCTCGACCCCGCGGACTTCCTCGTTCTTCTGATAATCGATGGCCAGGCCCAAAGCTTCCTCCACGCGGCGGAGGATCTCAGCGCGGTAGATGGGGGCGTTCTCCCCGACTCCGGCGGAGAAGAGGATCAGATCGGCCCCGCCGAGGCGGACATAATATTGGCCGATG
>DCMK01000073.1:0-3123 GCA_002321395.1 Caryophanales bacterium UBA1624 | reverse complement strand
GGCGTAGAGGGCGATCGCCAGCTTGGAGCGTTCTTCCCCCCGCTCATAGGCGGCTTCGACGTCGCGGGTGTCGTTGCTGACCCCAGAGACCCCGAGGATGCCGCTTTCTTTGTTGAGGATCGAATAGACCTCTTCGGCGGATTTGCCCGTGCAGGAGCAAAGGTAATAGAAGACGGAGGGGTCCATGTCGCCGCTCCGGGTCCCCATCATCACTCCGCCAAGCGGGGTGAGGCCCATGGAAGTGGCGACGCACTTGCCGTCTTTGATGGCGCACAAAGAGGCTCCGGAGCCGATGTGGCAGGAAATGATGCGGGTGTTGGGCCTCCCCTCGAGGAAATCCTCGTTCCCTTTGATGGCGAGGTAGTTGTGCGAGGTTCCGTGGGCGCCGTACCTTCGGCAGTCGAATTTCTCCGTGTACTCATAGGGGATCGGGAACAGGTAGTCCTCCGGCTCCATGGTTTGGTGGAAAGCCGTGTCGAAGACGGCGATTTGATAAGCGTGGGGGAGGGCTTCCTTGAAGGCGTGGTAGCCGACCAAATGCGCTTTGGCGTGCATCGGGTCAAGGGGGATCAGCTTGGTGATCTTGGCCTCGGTGTCCTCATTGAAGTCCACCGACTTGGAGAAGTATTTCCCGCCTTGGACCACGCGGTGGCCGACGCAGACGATCTCCTGCAGGTTCTTGACGATGCCGAATTTGGTCAAAGCCTTCAAAACCAAGCTGACCGCAACGGAATGGTCTTTGACTGGGAGGATGTCCTTGACCTTCTCCCCATTGTATTTCATGCCGAAGATCCCGTCTTCGTGGCCGATTCTCTCCACGTTGCCCGAGCAGAGGACTTTTTCCTCCGGCATCTCATAGAGCTTGTACTTCAAGCTGGAGCTGCCGGCGTTGACCGCCATCACTTTGTACATAATTTTTTCTCCTTCCCCCTTAGAAGGGGCGTTCTTGGGAATGATAGCACCCCAAGCCAAAGAAAAGGGAGGAAAAGGGCCGAATTCACTTCGAAGGGGCGGGGATCTGCTTGGCCTTGCGGAAGCAAAGGAGGACGAAAAGGGCCATGAGCGCGAAGAAGAAAAGAAGATAGTAGGGCATGAAGACGAACCCGGCTTCCTTCCCCAAAAGCCCGAACAGGGGAGGCATGAAGGTCGATCCCACATAGGCGCAGGCCATCTGCATCCCGATGATGGATCCGGACTTCTGCTTCCCATAATGGGCGGGGGTCGCGTGGATGAGGCAGGGGTAGATGGGCCCGAACCCAAAGCCGATCCCGACGAAGGAAACGACCGCGCACCAGTAGGAGGGCGTGGGCAAAGCCAATAAAAGCAGGGATAGGAAAGCCACCGCACCTCCGAGGGCGATGCATTTCCCATCGCCGAGCTTCTCCGAGAAGAAGCCGAACAGGAACCGCCCCAAGGTGATGCCGATGTAGAACAAGGAGGCGAAGCTCGCCGCCTGTTCCTTCCCGATCCCCTTCACCTCCACGAAATAGGTGCTGGCCCACTGCATCGAAGTGGCCTCCGCGGCGCAATAGGCGAAGAAGCCCAGGAAAAGGAAGAGAACCCCAGGGGTCTTCAAAACCTCGAGGACCCCGCCCTTTTTCTTATCTGGGCTAGTCTGTATGGCCCCGCCGGATTTCCTCCACAAAGGCAGGCAAGCCAAAAGCAGCGCGGCGATGCAAAGCTGCGCGAATCCGACGATCCGAAACCCGTTCCTCCAGGTGGAATGGGCCAAGGAATAGCCCATGATGAACGGGCTGGCGATGGTGCCAACGCCCCAAAAGCAGTGGAGCCAGCTCATGTGGCGGGACTTGTAGTGGCTGGCCACGTAGTTGTTGAGGGAGGCGTCGATCGCCCCAGCCCCCAACCCATAGGGCAAAGCCCAGCAGACGAGCATCCAAAACTGCGTGGAGAAAGAGAAGCCGAATAGCCCCAGCACCGTGAGGAAGACGCTTGCGACCGTCACCGTCCCCGTTCCGAGCTTGCGCGTCAAAAAATCGGCGAAGAGGCTCGAGAGGATGGTGCATCCGGAAATCACCATCGTGATGATACCCAAACTGGAGACGGAGACCTCGAAATCCAGATGTATCGCCGGCCACCCCGAACCCAAAAGGGAATCTGGCAGCCCCAAGCTGATGAAGGCAAGGTAAATCAATAGAAGCAGGGCAGTCGCCATGGGCAATAGGATAAGGCAAAGCATCCTGAAAAACGAGGGGGACCGCGCCCTCTTTCTTATAAAGAAAGGAAGACTTATAATCCCTCCAGGAGCACATTGTCATGGCATACGGGATTTTATTGGATTACCTCATGGGGCAGAGCATCGATGCCTTCCGCTACCTCGGCGCCCATTTCGGCTTCAAAGACGATCGGACGAGCGTCCTGATACCCCCGAAGGAAAGGGGCGGGAAAGGGAAGACCGTCGTCCTTGGGGAGAAAATAGAAGGCGTCTATTTCCGCCTCTATGCCCCCATGGCCGAGGACGTCTCCGTGATCGGCGACTTCAATTCCTGGGACCCAAGCGCCGACAAAATGCGGAAAGTCGATCCCTCCGGTGTTTGGGAAGCCTTCATCCCCGGCTTAGCGAATTACCAATGCTACAAATACCATTTCCGCAACGCCAAGGGCGAGTACGTCGACAAAGCCGATCCCTTCGCCTTCTATAGCGAATTCCGACCCGCCACCGCCTCCAAGCTCTACGACATTGAAGGCTTCCCCTGGAACGATGGGGAGTGGATGGAAAGGAGGACCCGAAACTTCGACTCCGCCATGTCGATTTACGAAATCCACCTCGGATCATGGAAAGGGAAGATCGATGGGCGCTACCCCTCCTATGAGGAAGTGGCCGACTATTTGATCCCCTATCTGAAGCAAACCGGCTTCACCCATGTGGAGATCATGCCGATCTGCCAATATCCCTTCGACGGCTCGTGGGGCTATCAGGCCACCGGCTTCTATTCGGTGGATTCCCGCTATGGCAACCCCAAGCAACTGATGTCGTTCGTGGAGAGGATGCACGAAGCCGGGTTCGGAGTCATTTTGGACTTCGCCCCCGTCCATTTCGCGACCGATCCATACGCCCTGCGCTTATTCGACGGCACCTGCCTCTACGAATATTCCGATCCCGCC
>DCMK01000033.1 GCA_002321395.1 Caryophanales bacterium UBA1624 | reverse complement strand
TGAAAAACGTCCTCTCTCCCCTTTTGGAGAAAGGCAGTTTTCTCATCATGTGCTCCGGGAATGAGCTGATGCTCGCGGATACGAAGATCGCGGAGCGCCCCAAGGCGGTGTTTTTGGCCCGGCGGGGATTGACCGCCGTCAACCGCTTCTTGCTCATCAATGCCTTGGCGGGGCAAATCGAGTGCCATTGCGGGGCGATTGAGCATTACCGCTATCCCGATGATTCCGCCAATTTGATCGCCCGTGCCCGGAAGATGGCCGAAATCGCCTTCGAGGAAAACCAAGCGGTCGTGTGGTATGAGAAAGGCAAAGAGAACCGTTCCTTGCTGGACGAATCCAGCTATCGCACCGAGGTCGAGCGCATCATCAACGAAAAGAAGCTTGCCTATTCCTTCCGCCCGATCTATTCCATCGGCGAAGGGAAGGCAATCGGCTATTTTGGGAAAGCCAGCCCCAAGGACACTTATTTCGACTCCATGGATGAGCTGAAGGACTACGCCACCCGCACCCAGGATGACCGCGAGCTGTTCACCACCGTTGCCCGCAACATGATCCCCCTTTTCGTCAACGAAAGGCTCTCCCCGGGTGAAAAGCTCTTCTTCCCGGTCCGCGTGGAGGAAAAAGCCTTCCTGCTTTCCGTCTTCCCCCATATCGCCAAAGCCAAAGACGCCAACCTCGTCCTCTGCTTCAGCGAGGATGACATCCGCGCTCACATGGATCCTGGGAACCCGGATTCTGTCAACGACGACATCACCCACATCAAAGCGAAGGGTTTTGAGGTTGCTTTGCTTTTGGAAAAAGCCGAGCTTTCCCTGCCATCGAGCGCTTACGGTTTGTTCGATTACTTCGCCTGCGGGTTCGGGAACGCCGGGTCCGGGGCCGAGATGGACGCCCGCATCCGCGCCAAACTCCACACCTTGGTCGAGAAGCTCTTCAAATACCACAAACCCATCATCGCTAACGACATTCAGGGATGGGGCCCGCTTGAGATTCTGGTCCGCTCCGGGCTCAGCTATATCTCTTCTCAGGATTTTGCCCCCTATGACGCGATGATCCTGCCTCTGCCGGCCAAATCGGTCCGAAGAGTCAACGATATGAAAAAGTAGTAAACTACCCACGGCTTAAGAAAGGCGCAGCAAATATGGCGAACAACAGCAATAAGAAAAACGATTCCATCACCCCCCGCGATGTGAATTTCGCGCAATGGTACACCGACGTCTGCCGCAAAGCGGAGCTGATGGACTATTCCTCCGTCAAAGGCTTCATTGATTACCTTCCCTATTCCTATGCGATGTGGGAGGAGATCCAGGCCTACCTCAACCGGAAATTCAAAGAGGTCCTGCATTCGAGCAACGTTTATCTCCCGACCGTCATCCCCATGTCCTTGTTCAACAAGGAAAAAGAGCATGTCGAAGGCTTTGCCCCGGAGACGTTGGTCGCCACCGTCGGCGGAGGCAAGAAACTCGACGATCCCTTGGTGATCCGCCCAACTTCGGAAATCCTTTTCAGCGATATGTACAAACGCTTGGTTTCTTCTTATCGCGATCTTCCCAAGTGCTACAACCAGTGGTGCTCCGTCGTCCGCTGGGAGAAGACCACCCGTCCTTTCCTTCGCGGAAGCGAGTTCCTTTGGCAGGAAGGCCATTGCCTGTTCGAAACCGAGAAGGAAGCGATCCAAAACGCCTTGGATGCCCGCCAAGTCTACGAAGACCTCGGCCGCGAAGTGCTCGCCATCCCCTTTTTAACGGGGGAGAAGACCGAGCATGAGCGCTTCGCCGGGGCGGTCCACACCTACACGGTCGAAGCCTTGATGCACGACGGCAAGACCCTGCAAAGCGGAACCTCCCATTATCTCGGGAAGGGATTCGCGGAGGCCTTCGGCGTCTCCTTCTTGGGCAGGGAAAACAAGTTGGAGGCCCCGCATCAGACTTCTTGGGGCGTTTCCACGCGCCTCATCGGCGCCGTGATCATGGTCCATGGGGACGACAATGGCTTGGTCTTGCCCCCGCGCATCGCCCCGATTCAGGTGGTCATCGTTCCGATTCGCCTGCAAACCCCCGGCGTTTTGGAGGCCTGCCGGAAGATGGAGGCGGTTCTCAAGCAGAAAGGGGTCCGCGTTTACCTCGACGAGGACGATTCCAAAACCCCGGGCTGGAAGTTCGCCCAATATGAGATGAAAGGCGTGCCCCTCCGCATTGAAATGGGGCCGCGCGACTTGGAAAAAGGCGAGGCTGTTTTGACCCGCAGGGTGGATGGCTTGAAGCAAACCGCCCGCATCGAGGCGATTGAGGAGGAAATCCCCGGCGTCCTTGACGCCATCCATGAGGCTATGTACCGAAAAGCCAAAGAGAATTTGGAGAGCCACATCTACGAAGTTTCCTCCGTGGAGGAGCTCAAGAACGTCCTCGATGAAAAAGGCGGCTTTGCCAAAATGGCCTTCTGCGGCGATCCGGAATGCGAAGACCATTTGAAGGAAATCACCGGCGGGATCTCTTCCCGCTGCATCGCTTCCACCTCCGTTCCGGAAGGGGCGAAATGCCCCTGCTGCGGCAAGGATGCGAAGATGGTCGTCTATTTTGGGAAGGCCTATTGATTGAAGGATAATAGGAAAGGGGCTCGCCGCAACGGCGAGCCCCTTTTTCTTAGGGGTGGATGGACGCGGGGTCTTCGTCCCCTGGAGGGAGAAGGGAAGAGCAACAACGTTCGGCGATGAAGTTGAGGTGGTCCCCGCAACGCTCCAAATTGCTCACCAAATTCAGGAAGACGTTGGAGTTCTGAGGCTTGCATTCCCCGCTTTCCAAACGTTCCAAATGACCTTTCACCATTTTGCTTCGGAGGGCGTCGATCCCTTCTTCGCTTTGCCGCACCTTCTTCAAAAGCTCGAGATTCGGGTTTGCGAACAAAGCGAATGCTTCCTCATACATCTGGTTGATCCTTTTCCCCATATCCATGAGGTTTTCGCCCACGGAAGGGGAGAACTCCAACCCTTCGTCCACTTCATGGGACGTGTATCCGGTGATGTTGTCTGCCACCTCGCTCAGGCGGACGATATCGGCGATGTCCAGCTGCATCTTCGAAAGCTTTTCGTTGGAGGAAGGGGAAACGTCGTGAGAGGCGATCGCCACCAAAAAGGAGCTGAGTTCCTTTCCCATGAGCATGACCCGCTTTTCCGAGGCTTTGATTTGCTCCGTTTTGCTATTGTCTTTTTTTAGGAACGCCTGAAGGGCGAGATTCAAATTCGCCAAGGATTGGTTGGCCATCAGGCGGTAAAAGGAAACGGCTTGGGATAAGGCGAGCTCCGGGGTCGAGAGGAAACGAGGATCCAGCAAATCGGAAGAAGGGTTCTCCTTTTTGTCTTTGACCATCTTATTGGCCAAAAAGACGAATCCTTTCGCAAAAGGAAGGAATAGCGCCGTGCAGGTAAGATTGAAGAAGGTGTGGAACATCGCGATCTGCAAAGCGGGGTTTCCGGGGAAAAGAGACACGAACGTGGATTCCATCGCTTTCGGCCAACAAAGCAGCACGATGAAGAAAAGCACGCTCCCGAAAACGTTGAAGAGAAGGTGGATGACCGCGGTCCTTTTGCCGTTGGTGGTCGACCCGATGGAAGAAAGCAAAGCGGTGGAGCAGGAGCCGATGTTCGAGCCCAGGATCAAATAAAGAACCCCGTTTCCGCTTCCTCCGATGACGGCGCCCGCCATGGCAAGGGCCAAGATGATGGAGGTGACCGCGCTGGAGGATTGGGCCAAAACGGTGAGGACGATCCCCAAGAAAAGAAGAAGGAAGGGGTTACTCAAATTGATCAGGAAGTCCTTCAGGGATTCGTTGGATAAGAAAAGGCTTTGGAGGTTCGTCGTCATCGTTTCAAGCCCCAAAAACAAAAGGCCTAGGCCGGAGAGCAGATCTCCGACAAGGCCTATTTTCGGGTGCTTTTTGTGGAACGCCATCTTGAGGGCGACCCCAACCAAAGTGAGGGCAATGATGATTTGGGTCAGAGGGAACGCGGATGAGCTGATCCCACCCAATGCGACGATTTGGGCGGTGATGGTCGTGCCGATGTTGGCTCCCATGATGTAGGTGGTGGCCTGCAGCAAAGACATGACTCCCGCGTTGACGAAGCCAACGACCATGACCGTCGTGGCTCCGCTGGATTGCATGATCATCGTGGCGAGCGTTCCGATCCCAACCCCCGCCAGACGGGACTTTGCCGTTTTCTCGAAAAGCTTTTTCAAACCGGAGGTGGCGAGCCTTTCGGTGGAAGCCTGAAGAAGGTTCATCCCCAAAAGCAAGGCGCCTAAACCGCCCATCATGAGGAGGATGGGAATCCAGATCGGCGCAGCCTGGGCATCGGCCAAAGGTAGGGCTATTTTGAGGTTCATATTATTTTTGGGGACAAAGTCCGTTGTTCCTTATCCTAAGGCATGGGAAAAGAAAGTGAGAGAGAAAGCGCTACCGAAGAAAGAAGGTTGCGGAAAAAGAACAAAAACACCGAAATTCGCAAAAGGGAAAACGGCTTCCCCCAATGGTACTAAAAACGGCTCTTCGACCCTTGCCGGGGCGAAAATTCCACCTACCATTCAAGGATTCTTTGTTGTATAGTTTCTTTCGCGGAGGCGTACCCAAGAGGCCGAAGGGGGCAGGTTGCTAACCTGTTAGATCGGTGTATGCCGGTGCTCGAGTTCGAATCTCGACGCCTCCGCCACTTAACCCATGTATCGCGAACGCCTAAACGGCGTTTCTTTTTTTGCAATGTGCGTCTTGTTTTGAAAATTCTTCGTTTTTTTGCAATAGGGCCGCACCTCTATTGATGAGGTTGGGAAATTGCTTCAAAATCCGGATGCGGAGCGTCCTCCGCGCAGGAGTGTACTATGGAACCTTTGGATCTAAAATATCGGCCGATCCCTTTTTGGAGTTGGAACGACGAGTTGAATCCAGAGGTTTTGGTTCAGCAAATCCATTGGATGCACGAGCGCGGAATCGGTGGGTTCTTCATGCATGCGCGCGGCGGATTGAAGACTCCTTATTTGGGGCAGAAGTGGTTCCAATGCGTCGAGGCTTGCGTGGAAGAGGCCAACAAACTCGGAATGAAGGCCTATGCCTACGACGAAAACGGCTGGCCCAGCGGATTCGCCGGAGGAAAGCTTTTGGAGGAAGAAGCCAATCGCGACCGCTATTTGGAGTTCGCCTACGGCCCTTTTGACAAAAAGGCATTGGTCAGCTATGACGATTCCGGGGATTCCTTGGTGCGCGTGAACTCCGGGGGGCGAGTGCTGAATGTCTATGAGAGGATCTCAAATTCCACCGTCGACATTTTGAGCAAGGACGTCGTTGCGAAATTCATTGCCGCGACCCATGAAGAGTACAAAAAGCGCGACAGGGGAGGGCTGCAAGGGTTCTTCACCGATGAACCTCAGTATTATCGATGGGGTCATCCCTATACCGATTGCCTCCCTCGTTATTTCAAAGAGCATTACGGCATCGATATCCTCGACGGGCTTGGGCTGATGTTTGTGGAAAAAGCAGGATACCGCCAATTCCGCTATCAGTATTGGAAAGCCATGCAGGATCTGATGCTTCATTCCTATTCGGAACAGATTTATTCCTGGTGCGAAGCGAATGGCTATAAGCTCACTGGCCATTACGTGGAGGAAGTGAGCCTTTTCGGTCAGATGTGGTGCTGCGCTGGGGTGATGCCGATGTATGAATACGAGCACATCCCCGGGGTTGATTGGCTGGGGCGCCTTTGCCCGGACATCATTTCGCCAAAACAGGTTGGATCCGCGGCCAGTCAATTGGGCAAAAAGCAAGTTATCACAGAGGCTTTTGCCGCATCAGGGTGGGACGTCACTCCCTTGGAGCTCAAAAGGAATGGGGATGCTCTTTATTGGGGCGGCGTGAACTTGATTTGCCACCATCTTCTCCCTTA
>DCMK01000036.1:6566-16146 GCA_002321395.1 Caryophanales bacterium UBA1624 | reverse complement strand
GAGAAGGACACGGTCGACATGGAGCTCACCTTCGACGACACCGAATTCGAGCCCACCGTGCTCCCTTCCTCCTTCCCGAACCTCTTCGTCAACGGCTCGACCGGCATCGCGGTCGGCATGGCGACGGAGATCCCGCCTCACAACCTGAAGGAGGTTTGCCAAGCCGTCATCCATCGCATCAAGCATCCGCGCTGCCCCGTGGAGAGCTTGATGGCCTATATCCCGGGGCCGGATTTCCCGACCGGGGGCATCATCTACGAATCCCAAGGGCTCCAAGACATTTATCTCAAGGGGCGAGGGAGGATCGATATCGTCTCGCGCTGCCGAGTGAAGGAAAACGAGGATGGATCCTCGCAGATCATCGTCAGCGAGATCCCTTTCGGAGTGGTCAAAAGCTCCTTGGTGCGTTCCATCGACCAAATCCGCCACGACAAGAAGATCGATGGCATCGATGAAGTCCGGGACGAATCCGACAAAGAGGGCATCCGCATCGTCGTTGACATCAAAAAGGGGTTCAAAGCCGACGCGGTCTTGGCCTATTTGATGGCGAAGACCCAGCTGAAGACCGGATACTCCGCGAATATGGTGGCCATCGTCGATGGGCGTCCGCAGACGATGAACCTCCGTTCCTATTGCGATACCTACATCGGCCATCAAGTCGATGTCTACACGCGGAAAACGAAATACGACCTTGCCAAAGACGAAAGCCGTTTGGAGATCGTCTTGGGCCTGATCAAAGCCTATTCCATCATCAACGAAGTGGTCGCGACCATCCGCGCTTCCTTGGACAAAGCCGACTCCATGAAGAACCTTATGGAGAAGTTCGCCTTCACCCAACCCCAAGCCAAAGCCATCGTGGAGATGCCTTTGTACAAACTCTCCCACACCGACATCGCGGTTTTGGAGAAGGAGCGGGATGATCTCAGCGCGGAGATCGCCTATCTGAAGAGCCTATTGGAAAGCAAGGACAAGCTCAACGACGTCATTGTTTCTGACCTGAGGAGGATCGCCAAAACCTACGGGGACGACCGCAGGAGCGAGATCACCGAGGAGAACGAAACCCTCACGACCGTCGATAAGCGAGACCTCATCGCCAAAGAAGAAGTGATCCTCACCGTTTCCAAAGACGGCTACGCCAAGCGCAGCTCCATCGCTTCTTGGAGGAGCTCGGGCGGACTGTCTGGGGCTCTCCCCGGCCTGAAGTCGGGCGATTGCTTGGTTTACGAAGGCAATTGCCTCACCACCGATTTCCTGTTGGCGTTCACCAACTTTGGGAACTACGTTTACCTTCCCATCCACCTGATCAAAGCCAACAAATGGCTGGACGAGGGCGTCCATTTGAACACGCTGGTTTCTTTGGCCACCGGAGAAAAGCTGGTCCGCGCCTTCGCGGTGAAGGCTTTCCGAAGCGACCTCAACGTGCTGATCCTCAGCAAGCTCGGGCAAATCAAGAAGGCCCGCCTTTCGGATTTCCCCGTCACGCGTTATTCTCGGCCCATCCGCACCATGCGCCTATTGAAGGAAGACGAAGTGGTGGACGCCGCTTTGGGGAGCGGGGATTCGACCCTTTTGGTTTTCTCGCAATCGGGACTTGTCTCTCGCTACAACGAAGGTTTGGTCCCGCTCAACGTCGGGGCGAGCTCCGGAGTCAAAGCCGGATCGTTCAAACGTTCCCCCTGCGTTGCCCTTTTGGCCTACGGCCCTGAGCAGGTGGCCAATGCAAAATTCTTCTTGATCACCGACCAAGGATGCTGGCGCGTCGCCGCCGTTTCCAATTTGGAAGAAGGAGAAAGGCTGAGCAAGGCGAATGCCTTATTCAAATCCTTCAAAAACGAGCCCCACGATTTGGCATACGTCGAAGACGTCGGGAGCAAACCCTCCCCCTATGCGGTCTCCTTGAATTTGGATAGCGGCGAGAAGCTCTCTTTGGTGATCCCCAACTGGAACCTCACCCCCATGGACCGCTACGCCAAGAAGGATGAGCATTTCCCCAAATCGGGGAAGGTCGTTGGGGTCGATCGCCGCAGCAAAGATTACATCGACGAAACCATCGTGGCCCACGCCCCGACCGTGGAGGAAGAAAACGAGCTTCCAGAAGAGGACGCAAAAGCGGTGGACGAAAAGCCGAAAGAGAAGTTCGAGCAGATTTCGATCTTTGGAGACGATGATTGAACGTTAGTTTATAATTAGTTCTTAATTAGTAGAAATTATCTAGAATCTATCGAAGTTTTTTCGATTTCATTAATTTTGTTATCTTTTCCCTTTTCGAAAAGAAAATGGGCGGCGATTTTCTCTCCCGCCTAGCGTCACGCGCGCGCAAAGAATAAAATAAGCGCGATGAGGAAACGAGTTTTGCCCTATGCCCTTGCGAAGACGCTGTTCGAGATCCCGTTTTCTTTTTACGAAAAGAAAGGGATCCGGATCCTCCTTTTGGATTTGGACAACACGTTGATCCCTTATACCGCCTCTAGCCCCAACCAGAAGGTGCTCGCTTGGCTCGGCGAGGCGAAAAAGCGCGGGTTGGCTGTACATGTCTGCTCCAACAGCGCCGGGAAGCGCGTCCGGAAATTCGCTTCTGAATGCGGATGCGCCGCCGAATGCTGGATGAGGAAGCCCTTTTCGGGGCCGTTGAAGAGATTGATCCGCCAAAACGGATGGGGCAAAGACTCCATCGTTCTGATCGGGGATCAGATCATGACCGACGTCAAGGCCGCTAACGGCGCCGGGATCCGCTGCATCTTGACCGAGCCTCTTTCCCCAAAAGAGCCGCCCTGGACGAAATTCAATCGCCTATTCGACCGTCCGATCCGGAAAAAAATCGTGGAGAAGGGCCTTTCCAAACCCTGGGAGGATATTCTATGAGCGAGTTCAACGTTGTCCGGCGCTGCTATGGGTGCGGCGTCATCCTGCAAAGCGAGGATCCTGCGAAGCCGGGTTATATCGATCCGGAGATCGTGGGGAAAGCCGAGGTGAACGCGCCGCTTTTCTGCCAAGCCTGCTGGAAGCAGACCAAATACAACAGCGCCCCTCTTGAACCCAGCGCCAGCCAGGATTTCCTCTCGATGCTGCGGGATGCCAAAGCCAGCGATGCCTTGATCGTCTTCGTCGTGAACCTATTCTCCTTCGAATGCAGCCTCGTTCCTGAGGTCTGCCGGATTTTGGAGGGCCTGAAACTGCTTGTGCTGGCCAACAAGAGGGATCTGCTCCCCAAAAAGGCCGATGACTCCTCTTTGAGGAAATACGTTTCCCAACGCTTCCGCAAGGCGCGCCTGTCCGTTTCCGAAAACGACGTCTGCCTCATCTCCCTGCGTTCCGACCTCAACGTCGACCGCGTCGTTTCGCGGATGCAGAAGGAAAGGCAGGGGCACGACGTCTACGTCATCGGCGCCGCCGGGGCGGGGAAAACGATCTTCGTCAATGCCTTCCTCCGGAGCTACGCCAACCCCTCCTCCCGGGCCATCGGGATCAGCAAATATCCGCGGACCGAACTCAGCGTCATGACGATCCCTTTGGATTCCTCCTCTTCCTTGTTCGACACCCCGGGGACTTCCTTGGAGAATTCGATGATCACCCATGTGGATGCCTCCGACATGAAACGCATTTTGCCCCAAAGCGAGATCAAGGCCCGTTCCTATAGCCTTAGCAAAGGGGAGAAATTGATCCTTGGGGACGATTTGGCCTCGATTGAGCTGCTGAATGGCGCTAGGACCCCGGTGAAGCTTTATTGCTCCAACGAGGTTTCCGTCTCGAAAAGGCTGGGGACGAAGATCGAGGACGCCTTCTACCGCTTTGCCGATCAAATCCGGGCGAAGAGGGAGAAGAATCCCTCCGCAGACTTCGACGCCTTCGAAACGAAGATCGAAGAAAAAGGCGAGCGCGACATCGGAATCGAGGGCCTTGGCTGGATCTGCTTCCGCTCCGCCGGCCAAACCTTCCGCATCTACGTCCGGAAGGGGGTATCCCTCTATTCCGGCAACGCGAAGATCAAAATCAAATGAAAGGACACTCAACCATGCTAAAAGGAAATCAAAAACGCTACTTGAAGGGGCTCGCCAACGGCATCTCCCAACGCTACTTGCTGGGCAAAGGCGAAATCGACGAGGCTTTCCTCAAACAAATCGACGCGGCTTTGGAGGCCAAAGAGCTCATCAAAGTCGGCCTTTTGCCTTCCTGCTCGCTTACTTCGAAGGAAGCCGGATCCGTTCTCGCGGAGAAAACGGGGGCCGAATTGGTGCAAACCATCGGCAAAGTTGCCGTTTTGTACCGCAAATCGAGCAAACTGCCCAAAATCGTCCTTCCGGAATGAAAGAAAGAACCAACGCCCTTTTCTACATCGATCCCTTCGATCCGGTGACCGAGGGCGATTTTTGCTGCGCGCAAGAAGCCGGATCGAAGCTTGGGGTGGACGTCGCCTTCCTCCCCCTCCCGGATCGCTTCCTCGTGAAGCCTGGTGCGGATTTGGCCTCGCGCGAGGAAATGCTCCGCCTCTATTTGGCTGGGAAGGGGAGTCTCTCCCTTCTTTCCCCAAAACCCTGGCTTGAAACGCTGAAAGAAGAAAACGGCCGCGCATCCCTTTTGCTGAAAAAGGAAACCTACCGCCTTTTAATGGAGAAAGGATTATTGGCTTCTCCCAATCCCGAACGAACCGTTTATCTCTTGGGCGGAGAAAGGATCGGGGAGGCCGTTCCTCTTTCTCTTTCTTCCCTTCCTCCTAGCCCCAGCAAAGCGAGGAACCTCGCTTGCCCGGGGATCGGCCCCGAACTGTGGGCCTACATCGAGTGGAAGCGGTTGTACTACGCGGGGTACCTGCAGAAAAAGCTCGCCAGCGAGCATCGCTTCCAGCACAGCCTTTCGGTCGCGCACCTTTGCTATCGGATCGCCGTATCCAATGGCCTGGAGAAGCCGGAGAGGGCCTACATCGCAGGGATCTTCCATGATTTGGGGAAGCATTGCCCCCAGGAGGAGGAACGATCCATCATGGAGGGGCGTTTCCCCGAATACCTGTCCTTTCCGCCTTGGAGCTACCATCAATTCACCGGGAAATACCTCGCCGAAAGGGAGTTGGGGATTGAGGACGAAGGGATCTTGGACGCGATCGAATTCCATTCGACGGGGAAGAAGGGGATGTCTCCTTTGGGGAAGATCGTCTACGCCTCCGACAAAATCGACCCCTTGAGGGGCTATGACAGCGGAGCGATGATCCAAGAATGCCTAGAAGACTATCGGAAGGGCTTCCTGACCGTCTTGAAGGAGAACCGGGCTTACTTGACGAAGAAGGGTTACAAGGTCGATAATCCGCTGACGGAAGAATGCTTTCGCTACTACTTAGGAGATTGAACCAATGAAAGAATTGAAAGAACTCGCGCTCGCGAAGAAAGTCCTCGAAGATCATAAAGCTGAGGATGTCGCGGTGGTGGACGTGGAAGGCTTCAGCCCTTTCTCCAGCTATTACGTTTTGGCGAGCGCGACCAACATCCGCCACTTGGGAGCTCTGTCGGAAAGCCTCGAAGAAGAATTCGAGAAATCCGGATTTACGGACATCAAAAAGGACGGCATCCCGGAATCCGGTTGGATGATCGTTGAAGCAGGGGAGATCGTCGTGCACCTCTTCTTAGACGTCAATCGAAAAGAAATCGACCTGGAAGGGCTGCTTCAAAAAGAAGTCACATCCAAGCGAGCCTAAAGAAGCGGTGCAAGATTCAAAAGGCGGCGGAAGCCGCTTTTTTAATTCCTTGAATTAGTAGATTTCATTCCTTTTTGGAAAATCAAAAATAGGGCAAAAAAAATTGCACTTCGCATAATGTCTATTATGTTAACAAAACTAAGAAAAACGGCTTCTTAACGTTATAATTCGGACATGACAAGAATCGTTTTCGTTTTAATTACACTTGGTTTATCCACAAAATCACATATACTAAAAAACTACTAGTAGCCAATTTATGGAAAAAACGACTCCTCTCTTCCTTCAAAGCCTACCCTAATCCTTCTTTACAATCGGAGGAAACGGTCTCCGCGCATCGGTCGACGCTATATTCCTCGTCGCGTTCCTTCGTCAATAAAAAAGAGCTTACGCTCAAGCTCCCACCCTTCCTTTATTCGTGCTCTTTCCGTTGGACCGCCTTCCCAATCAGGCAAGGCAAATCCAGCAAGGCCATGAGGAATAAGACGATCAAACAATATGCGGGAATCGATTCCAGCCCGCCGTCGACTTGGCGGGATAAGGCAATGAGGGATCCGATCCCAAGCTTTCCCGCGCTGCTGGACGTAAGGACCTCCGCCATGACGGAGACTTTGAAGGACAATCCGATGCTCTGAGACAGGCTTAGCAAAATGAAATCCTTGGAATCCGGAAGATAAATCGCCATCACGCTCAAAAGTTTTCTTTCCGCCCCTTCCAAACGCAAGGAATCCTTCACCTCTTCCGTCTCGGAACGGATCCCCGTCCGAAAGGCTTCGTAATACAAAGGGAAGGAAACGACGAAGGTCAGGGCCACGGGGATCCAACTGAGCCAAGCATGGGCTTTCGCGCCCATCAAGACGGAAACCAAGCCCAGCACCACCGCGACCGTCGGAATCGTCCTCAAGACGGCGATCAAAGGCCTCAGGAACGCGGAGAAGGACGCGAACAAGCCCGATAAGACGCCTAAGAGGCATCCGAACGCGAAGGAAAGCAAAAAGCCGATGAAAATCCGCAGCAGCGTCCAAAAGATCGCCGTCCACGTCGAACCGGCTCCCGCCCCGAAAAGATAGGAGCACGCCAAAGCGAACGTCTCATGGGGGTAAGGGACGGCGAAGTTCCCGCCTCGGCGAAGGAAAAAGGCGAAAAGGAACCAAACTAAAAACAGGAAAAAAATACCGATAATGGAAAACGCCACTCGGGCTGTTTTTGTTTGGATCCGCTGAAAGGCCATCAGCAAAAGAATTCATCCCCAAAGGAAGGGCCGCCGAGGGCCTGAGAAAAGGAATTTGCGATTTCTTTGGCCTCTCCCGCGTTCTCATCCCTCACGAATCCGAACGCGTTATGGGACTGAAGGCTCGGCAAGTTCTCGACGATTGAGGAGGCGATGCCGAACTTCGGCAAAGCCCCATTGACCACGTGGGAAGGGTCTTCCTCCGCGTATTCCTTCAATGCCGCTTTGGCTTTCTCCGGCGCATCGACGAGGGTTTTGAGCCTTTCGTCGGTTTCCTCCAGGAACTTCTGATAGGCCGAGGCACGCTCGGAAAGGCCTTCCGAATTCAGGAAAAGGGCCGCGCTTGGGATCTTCGCCCCTCCATGGGCTTTCCCCCACTCTTCCTGGAGATCGTAGATCAAATGGAGCTTATCGCCCATTTTGCTCTTCAAATTGGTGTAGGCGGGATCGGCGAGCAGATAGAAGTCATACCCGTTGGCCGGGACGTTGCTGACCACCGCGTCCAAGCCGGCCTCATAGGTGACCTGAGAGGAAATGTCGCCCCAGCCCCAAAGGCTCTCCGATAAAGACAAAAGGCAACGGGAGGCGTTCCCGGTCTTGACGAAGGCATCGACGGTCCAAGAGGCGTCCCAGGCTTCGATCTGTTCCTTGGCATGGGAAACGGAGACGAGGTAAAAGCCCAGGTTATTGATCCAACGGGCGAGCTTATAATTCGCGGCTTTGCCGTTTTTGGCCATCATGGTCAAACCGGAAACGCCGTCGAAGACGATCCCATCGTAAGCGTTGGCGGCGAAGCTTGGGACGACGACTTCCGAAGGGTTGCTGGCGCTGACCCAATTCGGATTGTCGCCTTGGTCATAGAAGGCCAGGGTCGGCGCCCCGGTCGGCGTCACCCAAGAAAAAGCCTCGCCCTTATCTTCTTTTGTGGGGCCGGAGCAAGAGGCGAGGAGGAAGAGCGCGAGCGCGGCGATGGATGTTTTCTTCATAAGTTTTTCTCTTTCCCGTCCATTATCCCTTTTTTTGGGGCCAAGTGAAAGAAAAGCGCTCCGGGAAGAGCGCTTTGGAGTTCATTTCAGGAGGTCCGTCAAGTCCCCTCCAAGCATCGAGGGATCCTTTTTGAGGCCGAAGTTCCGGAGGATGGTCCCCCCCATCACCGCGAAGGTCGGCTGCTCTGGAAGCTTCCTCCCTTTCCGGAAGGAGGGGGAATAGATGAGCAAGGGCACCTTTTCCCGCGTATGGTCGGTCCCGCGGAAAGTCGGATCGTTGCCGTGGTCGGCGGTGATCATGAGCAGATCGTCATCTTTCATGGCGGAGACGAATTCGCCGACCCTCCGATCGAAGGCCTCTAGGCACCTGGCATAGCCAACGGGGTTTCTGCGATGGCCGTATTCGCTGTCGAATTCGACGAGGTTCACGAAGCAAAGGCCCGTGTAATCGTCCTCTTTCAGCTGGCGGATCGCCTCGTCCATGCCTTCTTCGTTGCTGGCCGTATGGATGGTCCGGTTGATTCCGACCCCGTTGAAGATGTCGTTGATCTTCCCGACCGCCGAGACGGTGAAGCCCGCGTCGTTGAGGATGTCCAAGGCGGTGACCCCGGTCGGGGAGACCGTGTAGTCGTGCCGGTGGGCGCCCACACGCTTGAATTGGCCCTTCTTCTCGCCGATGTAGGGGCGGGCGATGACGCGCCCGACCATCCATTCCGGGCGCATGGTCAATTCCCTTGCGATGCGGCAGCAACGGTAGATCTCCTCAAGGGGCATATGGTCTTCGTTGGCGGCGATCTGGAGGACGGAATCGGAGGAAGTGTAGACGATCAGGGCGTTTTTTCGGATCTGCTCTTCGCCGAGTTCCTCCAAGATCACGGTCCCTGAGGAGGCGTAGTTGCCCAAAAGCTCATGGCCGGTCTTTTCACGAAGCTCATCCATCAGCTCTTTGGGGAAGCCCGTATCGGTGAAGGTCTGGAAGGGTTTGACCGTGTCGATGCCCATCATCTCCCAGTGGCCGGTCATCGTGTCTTTCCCCCGGCTGGTCTCGCGGCAAGCCAAACAATAGGCCTGGGGGTGGTCTTCGATTTTCATGACTCCGGGGATGTCGTCCAGGGTGCCGATCCCCATTTTCTCCATATGGGGGACGTTCAGCCCGCCGACGGAGGCGCCTGCGTGGGCCCAGGTGTTGGATCCACAGTCGCCGAAGAGGGCGGCGTCGGGCTCCTCGCCGATGCCGGCGGAGTCGGCGACGATCAGGAAGATGCGCTTGAAGCGGTGCTTTTGTTCTTGCATAGGATTTTGCCTCGCCAATTTCCTTGGCCTTTCAGTATAGCCTATTTTCGGCTCGAATAGAGTTCGTAAGCCTCCAAAATGCGCCGGGCGGAGACATGGGTGTAGATCTGAGTCGTCGAAAGATGGGCGTGGCCGAGCATCTCCTGAACCGAGCGAAGCTCCGCCCCTTTCTCCAGCAGATGGGTCGCGAAGCAATGCCGGAGGGTGTGCGGGGAGACGCAGGCATCGATCCCGGCTTCTTTGGCGTATTTTTTCACCTGCATGAAGAAGTAGTTCCTGCTGATCCTTTCCCCGCGGAGGTTGAGGAAGACATCCTTTTTCTTCCTTCCTTTGTTGCGGCGGCGGAACTCCTCGATGATGACAAGGCCGGTGTTCTTCTCATACGCGTCC
>DCMK01000036.1:0-6528 GCA_002321395.1 Caryophanales bacterium UBA1624 | reverse complement strand
AAGCGAAGGGGGAGATTGGGACGCTCCGTTGCTTGTTCCCTTTGCCGTGGCTTACTTTGATCAGGCGGTGGGCTTCGTCGATTTCGTCCAGGCGCAGGGCGCAGAGCTCAGAGACGCGGAGCCCGGTCGCGTACATCGTCTCCAGCATCGCCTTGTCGCGGGCCCCGGACTCCTTGCTGGGGTCGGGAGCGTCCAAAAGGGATTCGACCTCCTCGAAGGTGAGGACCACCGGGAGGCGGCGCTCCTGCTTGGGCCGCGTTTCCTTCTCCGGGGTCCAGGGAAGGATCCCGACGCGGTAAAGGTAGGAAAAGAAATTGCTCAGGGAGGACATCCTCCGGGCGATCGTGGAAGAGGAGCGGTCCTTGGAGCCCTCGATCAAGGCGAAATCCTCGAGGTCGCTGGGCAGGAAATCCTCGGTTGTCCTCTTCGAGGGGAAGTCGCGGAGGAAGATCTCGAAATCCTGCCGATAGTCGGCGACCGTCGTCTTGGAGAGGCCTTTTGAGGCGATGAGGTAGGCGAAGTATTGCTCCATTGCGTCAGCGATTTCCATTTTTCTTCCCCTTTTCCGCCTGCGAGGCCCTCTTCAGCATCGGCTTGTCCATCTTCCGGTTCAGCTCCTCGATCAAAAGCTTGGTCGCGTCCTTCCTCTCATAGTCCTGATAATTCCACAGGCTCATCTGCACGGTTTCCCTCTGGGGGTCGACCAAGCGGGTCAAAGCGATCCCCACCTGGCGGATTTTGGGGTCTCCGAGCCTGTCCATCAAAGCCCGGAATCCTTCCTTCGCCTTCTCCTTGATCAAAACGCTGGAGCGGGTGGGCTCCGCGAAAGGCATGGCGCGGCTATGGAGGCGGAAATCGAGCGTCTTCACCGAGACGGTCAAAGAACGCGCCTCCTTCCCGGCGGAGAGGCAGCGCGAGGAGATCTCCTCCGCCAAACGAGAGAAATAAAGCTCCACCTCCTCATAGGTTTGGCAATCCTTCGCCAAGGTCTCCTGGGCCCCGATCGATTTGGGGTCCTCCTCGAGCGGGGAAACCCGATCGCTCCCGTACCCTTGGATCCACTCTTTCGCCGTCAGGGCGAATTTCCCGAGCTCCTTCTCCACGTTTTGGTCCCCGCGCAAAAGGGCCTGGGCGAAATCCCCGATGCTCGCGATCCCCATCTCCCGGAGGCGGGGGCTCGTCTTCTTCCCCACTCCCCAAAAGGATTCGATCGGGAGGGGGTATAGCAAATTGGGGATGTCCTTCTTCCGAAGGATGGTCAAGCCCATTGGCTTCTTCAGGTCGGAAGCCATCTTGGCGAGCCACTTCGTCGGGGCCACGCCGATGGAGCAGCCAAGCCCGGTTTCCTTTTTCAGCTCCGATTGCAGGGAACGGAAAAAGGATTCCGGGTCTTCCTTCCCCTTCACGGCTTCGCTCATGTCCGCGAATCCCTCATCGATCGAAGCCGGCTCCACCAAAAGGGTGAAACGCTTCAGATAAGAGAAAAAGGAAAGGGACATCATGGAATAGTAATCGTAATCGACGGGAATGACTTTCGCTTTGGGGCATAGCCGGAGGGCCTGGAACATCGGCTGGCCGCTGTGGCAGCCGTAAGCGCGGGCTTCGTAGCTGGCGGTTGAGACGATGCCGGAGCGGCCGGTGTGGCCGATCAGCAAAGGGAGCCCGGCCAATGAAGGGTCGCGGATGACTTCGCAGGAGGCGAAGAACGCGTTCAGGTCGATGTGCATGATGACTTTGGCCATGCGATTAGTTTAAAGGATATTGCCCATTATGTTAACTAATTCGAAAGGGAAAACGCTCCTTCAGAGCTTGGACTCGATTTCCCCGAGGACGAAATCGACGGCAAGGCCGCAGGAAGCAAGCTGGCCCGCGTAGGTATCCGCGGGGATAAAGGCGCTGGGCGCGCAGAAAAGGAAGACTTTCCCGGAGTAGGAAAGCTTCGCCAGCTTCGAAAGCAGGCTCTCAGCGAATCCCTCTTCGGTCCCATAGGGATCGTAGACGAAGATCTTTTTGTAAATCAAAAGCTTTTTGGTTTCGTTTTCAGGGATGGGGTTCAGGTAAACCGGGTCGAAGAAAGACGTGGGCAGGTTCCTTTCCTTCATCTTCCTTCGGAGTTCCTCCCCCAGCGGGCCGATTCCGATGACGGCGGCCTTGCTTCGCGGCTTTTCGAAGGCCCTCCAGCAAAGGAAGGGCTGAAAAGCGAGGCTTCCCAAGGCCTCTTCCTGACTGAAATAGGCGTGCGGGTAGCGGATCGCGAACACGCCGCGGTTCTCGAAGGACTGACGGAAGAGGGCTTTCCCGATGCTCGGGGTTGCGGGCATGGAGACCACGACCCCGGGGATCGACTTCAGGAAGGCGACGTCATAAATGCCTTGGTGGGTCTCCCCGTTCTTCCCGACCAGCCCGCTGCGGTCGATCAGCAAAGTGAGGTTGCTGCCCATGCGGGCGCAATCGTGGGAAATCTCGTCGTAGGCCCTTTGCAAAAAAGAGGAATAGATCGAAACGATGGGCTTTTTCCCCGCGATCGATAACGCCCCGGCGAAGGTGAGGGCGTGCTCCTCGGCGATCCCCACGTCCAAACTGCGGTCCGGGAATGCGGCGAAGCAATCCCCAAGCTCAGATCCGTTTTCCGTCGCTGGGGTGATCAGAATCGCGTTTGGGTCTTCGGAAAGCTTGCCGCGGATTTCCCCGGCGAAGAACTTGGACCAGGTCAATTCCCCTTCGTGGAGGTCTTTCGCCCTCCCCGTCTTCAAATCGAAGGGCGCCACCCCGTGCCAATCGCCGACTTTGTCTTCCTCGGCGAGGGGGTAGCCTCTCCCTTTGGCGGTCAATACGTGGATGACGACCGATTTGGTCGCGTTTTTCGATTTCCGGAACGCTTTTTCCAAGTCTTTGAAATTGTGGCCGTCGATGGGTCCGAGATAAGTGAAGCCCATATTGTCGAACAACGTCACCGGGACGAGCTTTGATTTCAGCGCCCGCTTGAGGCGCGAAGTGAAGGAATAAAGCCTCTTGCCAAAGGAAGTCCGGAACAGGACCCTGCGGTAATCCTTCTTCGCTTTGTTGTACACTTTTCCGGTAGAAATATACCGAAAGAATTTATTGAGCCCTCCGACGGGCTTGCTGATGGACATCCCGTTGTCGTTGAGCACGATGATGACCTTGTTTCGCCGCTCGCCGATGTTGTTCAATGCCTCAAAAGCCAAGCCGTTTGTGATCGAAGAATCACCAATCACGTCGACGACGTCGTAGGTTTCCTTATTCAGGTCGCGGGCGTAGGCGAAAGCTTCCGCCGCCGACAAAGAGGTTGAACTGTGCCCGGCGTCATAAGGGTCATAAAGGGATTCTTTCCGATTTTGAAAACCATTGCAGTACCCGGCTTCGTTGAGATGGTCCAGCTTCCGGCCCGTCAGGATCTTGTGGGCGTAGCATTGGTGGCCGACGTCGAAGATCAATTTGTCCTTTTTGAAGTCGAAGACGCGATGAAGGGCGACCGTGAGCTCCACGTCCCCGAGGTTGCTGGACAAATGCCCGCCATAGGTGGAAACGACGCGGAGAATCTCCTCGCGGATCTGCCCGCACAGGCTTTCCAGTTGGCGGTAATCAAGCGTTTTCAAAAAAGAAGGGTCCTTAATGGAAGATAAGTCGATTCTTTCGATTGCACCTTTCTTTTTCATATACTAGAAAACTACTATTTATTTACTTTATGTCTTCGTCTGATACGCTGAGGTCACCCACTTTTTTCTCCGCCTCGCTCAGCTCTTTCTGCAATTCCCCAATCAGGGTTTTCCCTTCTTTGTACAGGGACAGCGTCTGCTGGAGAGGGAGGGTTTCCCCCTCGATTTTTCCGACGATTTCGTTGAGACGGTTCAGCTTTTCCTCAAAGCTCATTTCTTTTTTCTCGGCCATGTTCATTCCTTTCCCAAAACTTCCGAAAGGATTATACCATCGGAGAATTTTGTTTTGATTTTCTCGCCTTTGCTCAAGCCCATCGCGCTGGAGATCGGGGTTCCGGATTCATCCGTTGTGAGGGAGAAGCCGCGGGACAGCACGGCATCCGGATTGAGGGCGGACATCTTCCCGGATAAGGCCAAAAGTCGTGCTTTCTTGGCCTCTAGCAAAGCAAGGACACGCGAATCCAAGCTCTTCGAAGTGGATGCCAGCATCGAAGACCCCAGCTTGATCTCGCTCCGGACTTTCCCTTCGAGCCGGGCCTTCAATTGGCGGATCCGATCCAAGGAAAGCGCATAGAGGCGCTTGGGATCGGAAAAATAGGGCTTGTTCGACAAAAGGAGGAGTTGTTCTTTCTTCAAAGCAATCTCTTGGCGGACCTTCGCGTCCAATTCGTCCCCGATTTGATCAAGACGCTGGCGGACTTCGTTTTGGTCGGGGGTTGCGGCCACCGCGGCCCCGGTCGGGGTCGAGCAGCGAAGATCGGCGACCAAATCGATCAGGGTGACGTCCACCTCATGCCCCACGGCCGCGATGACGGGGATGGGGCAAGATGCGACGGCCCGAACGAGGGCTTCATCGTTGAACGCGCCCAGATCCTCGCTGCTGCCTCCCCCCCTTCCGATGATGATCGTGTCCGGATTCGAGGCGATTGCCTCCTTTAGGTGGAGCAATAAGTCGGCCTTGGCGAGCTCGCCTTGGACCAAGCTTGGGAACTTCTCCACTTCGCATAGGGGCCAGCGTTTGGCCAAATTGACTTCGATGTCCCTCATCCCGGCGCTGTTCTTGCCGGCGATGACGGCGATTTTCCTTGGGAAACGGGGGATCTTCTTTTTGCGGCTTTCCTCGAAAAGCCCTTCCTTCCGAAGCTTTTCGGCGAGTTCCCTCAAGCGTTTCAGCAAATCCCCCTGCCCGTCTTTTTCCATGGTAAAGCAGCTGACTTGGTAAACCCCTTTCCCGGGGAAGACGCCGATCTTTCCTTTCACGATCACTTTGTCCCCGTTTTGGGGAAGGAAGCTCAGGCGTTCCGCATAGCTCCGCCACATGACCGCGGAAATCAGGGAATCCGCGTCTTTGAGGGCGAAATAGGCGTGCCCGGAAGGATAGAGTTTGAAGTTGGAGACCTCGCCCTGCAAAGAAAAAAAGGAAAGGAATTCATCCCCTTCCAGCTTGGCTTTGATGATGTGGTTGAGCTCGCTGACGGAAAGGCAGCCGGTGTTCTCTCTCATGCACGGACCAATACGTGGTCGAGGATCCCGTTCACGAACTTATAGTCGTTCTCGCCGAGGTAGGTTTTGGCCAGGTTGACGGCGACCGAGATCACGACTTTCTTGCTTACTTCGGGCTCCACCGCGTAAAAATGGACGTAGGAAAGGAGCAAAATGGCCTGTTCGACCCGGTTGAGGCGGTCGAAGGTCCACCGCTTCATGTTCTGGTTGAATTTGGCGATGGCTTCGTCGTGGTATTTGATCGCGTAGACGGCGGAGGCTTTCACGAAAAGGTCGCAATCGGAAAAAGGGAGCTCCAAAAGGGAGGAGACGATCCCCTCCACGTCGACGGGCTCGCCCATGTCGATGTAGGTGAGCTCATCGTAGATGGCGGTCATGGCCGCGCTTTGGAGGGCGTTGCGCCCGCCTTCTTCCCATGCTAGTTCATTGCTTGTTTCGTCGATCATAAAGAAGCCTTCAGCCCGGCTATCATAACATAAAAGCCCCCCTTGCTAGGAGGGGGCTTTGAAGAAAGCGTTCCCAAAAAATCAAGAAAGGGACGCGACTTGGACCTGGATCACCGTCGGAACGGCTTCGATCATCATCGAGAGGTTGGTCGCGATTTCCCTCTGCAGGGCAAGGCAGGTCTCCCTCACCTTCGCCTCCGAAGGCAGGATCACGTCGACGGAGACTTTGATCTTCCCATCGTTCCCCAGCACGATGCGGAGGGGGTTGGCGACGGTTAGAAGCCCGCGTTTCCTCCCTTTGAGGGAGGTCCCGGAGAGGTTCGCCACGGATTTCTCCACGATCTCCGAAATTGCCTTCTTGGAGATGCGCAGCTTGCCTCCGGCGGAATAGTTGTTGATGACTAGGTAATCGCTCATGGGTTTATTTTAGCATCTGGCGGATCTTTTCGGCCACCTTCTCGGGGACGAAGCCGAAATCGCGCAGCACGTCTTCGGCCTTCCCGGATTCCCCGAAGGCATCGACGCCGATGTTGTGCTCGGCGTACCGCCCCCAAAGGGCGGTCGAGCCCATTTCCAGGGAGACGCGCTTCTGGTAGGGGCTGGAAAGGATGGAGGAACGGTAGCTCTGGTCCTGGGCCTGGAAGTTCTCAAGGCAGGGCATGGAGACGACGCTGAGGCGAATCCCTTCTTTCTTCAGCAATTCGGCGGCTTCAAGCGCCAAGGAGACTTCGCTCCCCGTGGCGAGGATCTCCCCCTCCTC
This sequence comes from Caryophanales bacterium UBA1624, assembly GCA_002321395.1. Classification (GTDB taxonomy): domain Bacteria; phylum Bacillota_I; class Bacilli_A; order RFN20; family CAG-826; genus Alloenteromonas. The sequence continues at coordinate 142 of DCMK01000036.1, read as the reverse complement.
ATTCTCTTCCTTGCGCACGAAATAGGCGCCTTTTTTAACTCCGTCGGGGTTCTGCAGCGGGAGGATGGGCAAGGCTTGGCGGGTCAAGATGAGGCAGATGGGGTTCTTTTGGCTGGCCAAGGCCTCTTGGTAGGCCAAATAG
>DCMK01000057.1 GCA_002321395.1 Caryophanales bacterium UBA1624 | reverse complement strand
CAAGACCACCGGGTTCTCCTTCGCCACCTACCCCGATCGCAGCACCGCCACCACCAACGCCTTCGTCTCCTATAGCTACGATGGGATCAAGGGCAAATCTCTGTCCGCTCTCTCCTCGGAGAAAGACTTCTCTGCCGATCCCCAAGCCTATATCAGCGAAGTCCGCGACAATTACCGCGCCCTCCTCACCAAAGGCTATGAGACCACCAAAGTCGACCTCGCTTGGAAGAACGTCGGCATCCTCACCGGCATCAACGCAGGCATCATCCTCCTCCTTGGTTTGGTGCTCTTCCTGATCACCCGCGGCAAGAACAACCCTTACCGAGTCATCACCTTCTGGCAAAGCCAAAAGATCGCCTATTGGGAAGCCATGGCCCCGGCCATCCTCTCCTTGGCCCTTGGCTTCTTGCTCTCCCAGTCGATGTCTTCCATGACGATGTTCGTCTTCCTCTTCCTCTACGGCTTGAGGATCATGTGGACGTCCATGAAAGCCTTCTCCCCTCAAGGGAAGTAAGAAAGCAAACCCCGCGGGGAACCGCGGGGTTTTCGTTTACTTGTCCTTATTGAGCAAGGCTCTTTCCCTTTTGATGGATTCTTCCTCGGAATAAAGGAAGACCTTCTGTTCTTTCGCGAGCTTTTGAAGATGGAGGATCCATTCCTCGCCCGCATGGGTTCTTAAAAGGGAATCAAACAAAAGAATGGGGAGGCGCGAGGATATCCCGATGGGAAGAGGCGTTTTCCCCTCCCTTTGAAGTAAGACCAAGGAGGCTTCTTTGTAGCAAGAGGCGCTGACTTGGCAGGCGAGGGACCGCACGAATCGGTTGTCCGAAGAAGAGCGAGTCCATTCCTTGCCCTGTTGCTCCAGGATGCCGAAGCATTTCTTCCCGATCACCAAAGCCAAAAGCAAAGGGCCGGAGAGGAATTCTTCGCAGACGAAGGGGGAGCTTCCCAGTTCCTTAAGCTTCGCGTTGAATTCGATCGGGGTGAGGCACAACGAGGGGGAATAGACGTCCGCGTCCGATCTCCTACGGAGGCGGATGGGGTAGCTGAGCCCTTCTTCCTTCATGCCCAAAGAAATCTTCTCGAAGCTCTTCGAATAGGCTTCCCCCTCTAGATGGGGGGCGATGTAAAAGCGGGGGCAGGCCAAAGAAGAATCGGAGATCCGGCGGTAGAAGGCCCCAAGATCATGCCCATAAAGGTAATTCTTCGGATTGGAATAGGTTGGGACCCCCAAACGCACCGCGAGATCCTCCAAATACAGGTCCTCATCGTAGAAATAAAGGAACCCGATGCCTTTGGGGTTCTTCCGGATCAACGCTTCGCCCTCGAAAAAGGAAAGGAAGCGAAGCTGAACGTCGGTCACCTTGCTGCAGGCAAGGAGGTATTTCTTCTCCTGGGCGAAAGAAGAGGAGGAGTCTCGAGACGAAGAATGAAGAACGATCCCCTCCATGTCAGTCTCCGTAATCGCTGCCGCGGGATTTGTCTTCCACGAACACCAAAAGGGGATCGGTGATGTCGCCGATCTCGCGGTAAAGGAACCCATCCCGTTCAATCCAAGGGTTTTCGAAATCCGCGGTGAAGATCACCTTATGGTTCTTTTTGATCGTCTTGTCGATCTCTTCCATGATGCGGGAGAAAGCCTCGGGGCGTTTCTCTTCGAAACCCAATAGGCCATCGTAGAAGCCAGGCTCCACGTAAAAGAGGTTGCCCTCCTCATCGGTATAGGCATGAACCAGCTTATTCAACGGATCGAGATAGGGTCTATAGCCCGCGAATTCGATGTAATCCATAATGATGGAACAATACTACCACTAAGGAAGAGGGGGCCGCAAAAAAGGAAGGAATGAGATGTGGCTTTGGCCCATCGCGAACGCGTTTCGAGCCCCGAAGCGAAACGCGATGCGGCCGTTGGAAAACGTTATGAAGGAATCCGAAGGAAAGCCAACAAAAAAGAGCCGCATTCTCGCGGCTCTAAAACAAACGGAGAAACTTAAGCGACGATCGGATTGACGACCGTATTCGTCCCATCGCTCACCCAGAACGGGCAGCATTGATATGGGGACAGGTACTTCCCGTTCCAGTTCCAGTAGCACAGCGCGAGCTCCACGGTGACTTGCTTCCCGTTCATGCTTTCGAGGAAGGCGTATTGGTCATTGTTCCCGGTATAGACTTTCAGATATTGCCCCCCATTCTTGCTGGAAGCTTCATCCGCGAAGAACTCGAACATGCTGTATCCGCGGGAGTTCGTGTAGATCGTCGCATAGGCGTTCACGCGGAAAAGCTCCGCGGTGCGGTTCGTGTTCATGTCGTAGGAGACCAAATCCTCAAAGGAGACTTCTTGGATGGAGGCGCGGGAATACGAATTGCCCTTGGACGTAATCGCCAAAACGCTCGACAAGGATAGGTTGATTTGCCCCGTGTAATTTCCTTTGGCGCCCGTGAAGGTCCTTTTCCCCTTCACGATGACTTCATCGCCGGTTTCGACTTTGGACAAATCGTCTTTGCTGGAAAGCTGGACGGCGATGACTCCCGTATCATCGCCCACATAGAAGCCGACTTTGTTGAGGACCTTGCCCATAACCACCCCTTTGACGGTGATTTCATCCCCTTCTTCGGCGTCCACGGCTTCTTTCACCGTTTTGGCGGCGAAGGAAGGGGAAGCCACTTCGACGTCAAAGGAAGAAGAAGCGCTGTAGGAGCCAAGGGAGGCCGTCGCGGTGATGGTGGCCTTTCCGGTCAAGCTGCCCGAGGTATGAAAGACGGTTTTCCCTTCTTCGGTGAGGAAATAGGCCAAATCGGAATTGGAAGAAGAATAGGAGATGCTCAGCCCATCGATGCCGATCAGGGAGTTGGAATAGGAAGTGGCGACTTCCAACTCCGGATCCCCGTAATAGGTCTTTTGGAACTGATCCAACACCACGTAATCCAGCGCGAACTGGGGGGCGTTAGCCAAATCGAAGGAATAATCCTCCACGACCTTCACGTCGAGGGGGATGAAACGATACTCAACCCCGGAGACGGTGGATTTGCAGTTGATGGGGGAAACGACCATGTCGACGATCTGGTCGCAAAGGGGATCCAAGTATTTGAAATCATCCCCGCTGTTGGAAGTATAGACCCTGCCGCCGGTCCTGCCGTCCAAATCGTCGAGGTAGTAATTCACGTAATCCGTGTTTTCGTCCTTCTTCACCACGCCGGTCACCAAATAGGAATCGGAGGTGATGTTTTCCTCCTTCACCGAGGTGGAGAGGATCTCCTTCATCGTGGTCTTCTTCATCCAAGAACGGGAAAAGGGGGAATTCCCTTTGTCGTTGGAAACCACGTAGGTATCTTTGATCTGGATGGCCCCTTGATACCCGAATTGATTGGCGTAGCCCTTCTCCGAGGAGGCGATGTAACGATCGACTTCGCCCACGACGGTGACCGTGTTTCCCACTTGGACTTGGCTCGTGGACTCCCCGCCGTAAACGAAGATGGAGCCCGTTTCGTCCACCAGATAGAAGCCGTTGTAGTTCATCTTCTGGGTATGGGTGAGGGAAGCGACGACTCCGGTGAATCTCACCTTGCTCCCAACCGAAGAGGCCCTGCCTTCGGCGATGGTCTTCGCTTGATAGGGGGTCAAATCGGGGACCTCATGGGTCTGCTCGACGGATTGGACGTGCCCAACGCCCATTTCGGCGGTCCCGTTGTATCGCTTCACCACCCCGCGGATCACGATGGTGTCCCCAACCATGGGGACCACGGGCAAGGCGGAGAAATAATCGCTGTCGGTTTCCCCCCTCAAGCCATAGACGTCGATGTCATGGCCATTGCCATCGGTTAAGGTGCATTGGCCGTAATAATAGTTGGCGAAGCTCTTCACGATGCCGCGAACCAAGTATTCCTTGTTCGTGGTGTCGCTCCCCTGGGCCAAAAGGATGGCTTCTTCGACGTCATAGACTTTTTCCGAGGTTTCTTCGGAAGAAGCGCTGAAGGAAACGTTTGAAGAATCCGTGAAGGAGGAAGAGGCGGAAGAAGGGGCATCCCCACTCCCCGAGCAGCCGGTGATGAGCAAGGCTAGTAGCGGCAACGACAATAAGGCGAGGCGTTTGCTTTTCATGAATATCGATTAATCTCCTTTCGGTATTATGGCCTCTTCCAGAGACAACGAGGGAAGGGGAAATCCTGAAACCGGTTACTCAGTAAAAACCGAAGGCATTGGGGTAAAATAAGCGAACCGCCTGAACAACCACCCGCATCGCCCGATCGTTTTGGAAGCGTTTTCCTCTCTCCCCCTCGTCCAAACCAGCCAAGGTGGTATAAGATAAGCCAATGGTTTTGCCGGAAGCGAAGGACATCAAAATTGTTTTCACGGATATCGACGGGACTTTCTTTTCCCATTCCAAGAAGCAAGTGCCCCCCTCCGCGATCTCGGCCGCGCGCAAACTACAGGAAAAAGGGATCAAAGTCTTCCTTTGCTCCGGCAGGAACTATTACCTGATCCGCAAAAGCGGGATCCTCAACATCTTCAACCCCGATGGGTTGGTGACGATGAACGGATCCAACGCGATCATCGATGGGAACATCATCTACCGTTACCCCATCCCCTCCTCCGTCGTGGACAAAATGGTCCTGTTCGCCAAGAAGCTGAAATTCGGGCTGACCCTCATCGAAGAAAGCGAAGGACATATCAACATGATCGACGACCGCGTCATCTCGGCCCACGAGAAATACGGGACCCGCTTCCCGCAGCCCCGCCACTACCCCGACCATTACGATCGGACCGTCTACCAGATGATCGCCTTCATCGACCAATTCGAGGAGAATCTCATCGCCCCCCACTTGGGCGATTGCAAATTCGCCCGCTGGGACGAGTACGCCGTGGACGTGATGCTGAAAGACTCCGACAAGGCCAAAGGCATCATGTCGGTCCTCCAATATTATGGGTACACCCAGAAGAACGCATTCGCGATTGGGGATGGGAGCAACGACGTGGAGATGCTGCTCTACGCCGGGATCGGGGTGGCCATGGGGAATGCCAAAGAGCAAACCAAAGCCATCGCCGACTACGTCACCGATCCCATCGATAAGGACGGCTGGGCCAACGCCTTCCGCCACTACGGGTTGATCGATTGAGGGCGAAAGCCCTTTTTCATTTATGGTAAGGCTCGTGATGGGCGATGCGGAAGCCGCGGTAAAGCTGCTCCAATAGCATCACGCGCGCCAATTGATGGGGGAAGGTCATCTTCCCAAAGCTGAAGGAGGCATTCGCCCTCTTTTTCAGTTCCTCGGAAAGCCCCAAGGATCCGCCGATGAGGAAGGAAATCGAACTCCCCCCTTGCCGGAACCAGGATTCCATTTTCCGGGAGAAGGAAGGAGAATCGAACTCCTCTTTGCCTAGGTCCAAGGCAACAACGAAATCGCCGGGTTTCAGCCTTTCCAGGATCTTCTTCCCTTCTTTGCCTTTGATTTCCTCTTCCTCCGCGGGGGATGCCTTCTCCGGCGTCGCCAAATCCGGGCATTCCACGATTTCAAGCTTGGCATAGCCTTTGAGCCGTTTGGAATATTCCTCCACCGCTTCCTTCCAATAGCCTTCTTTCAGCTTGCCGACGCAATAGACGGCGATCTTCATTCCTCGATCCCCTCAATCAGACGGTCCTGGCGAAGCGGGACGACGTTTTCGATGGGGAAAGCGATCCCCTTGGCCAAGAAGACGCGTTGGAAGGTCTCCAAAGCGATCTCCGGGGTGTTGCATTCCTGGGAAAGATGGCAAAGGTAGATCTTCTTCGTGCGCGGCCCCACAAAGCGGCAAAGATAGGAAGCGGCCTCTTGATTGTTCAAATGCCCGTGCTTCCCGGCGATCCTCCGCTTCAGAGACAGCGGGCGGGAGGAGGAAGCCAGCATCGTCTTGTCGTGGTTGGATTCGAAGACGTAGTAATCGCAATCCTTCAGAAGGGGGTAGTTCTCCTTGAGGATGACCCCTGTATCGGTGATGAAAGCGAGCTTCTTGCCGCCCAAGAAGAAAAGGTAATTCAAAGGATCGGAGGCATCGTGGCTGGAAGAGAAGGGCATGGCCGAAATGCTGCCGATCTGCATCATCACCCCGCTTTGGAGGAACGTCTCGGCGTCAGGGCACGTCGATGGGGTGGAGCAGACCTTCACCCCGCGCTTCCGCAGGAGGGTGAGCGTGGCGATGTGGTCGGCGTGCTCATGGGTCAAGAACACCGCGGCGATGTCCGTGACCTCTTTCTTCAGGTTCGACAGCCCCTCTTTCAGGCGTTTCAAAGGAACCCCCATGTCCACTTGGATGAGGGTGGAGCCATCGTAAATAAGGGTCGCGTTCCCCTTCGACCCCGAGGCGACGAATTCCAATGCGATCATGATCCCTGGTTCCTGCGGAA
>DCMK01000001.1:1125-7354 GCA_002321395.1 Caryophanales bacterium UBA1624 | reverse complement strand
CGGAGGATGAAGTTGTGGATTTTGTGGCTGTAGCTCATCAAGAGCAAGAACAAAATCACGGAAGCGTTCAGCAAGAAGCCGAAGATGATCAAAGGAGTGGTCGGGATGCTTACCGTCCATCCGAAAAGATCGAAACTGATGCCGGGGATCGTCATGATGGAGCGGAATTCGAAACCGAAAGCGATTAAATCGAATAGGATCAGGGCGCATTGGTAAAGGATGAACCACATGACCATGATGGAAGCGCCGCTGGAAACGGGGATCCCTTGGCTTTTCATGGTGTAGGCCTGCATGACCTGGCCGCCGCTTGCCCCCGGAGTCACATCACTGTAGAACTGGCCGATCAAAGAAGTGGCGAGGGCTTGGTGGTATTTATAATTCCGGGTGTACAAACGGCAGAAAACCAAAATGATCAGGGCGTCGATGAGATAGGAAAGCGCAACGACCCCGGCGATGATCAGGATGTAAACCCAGCCGTTGACACTCTTGAAGGCGCTGCCGAGAGTCCCGACGACGGTGTCGAACTGACCCCAAAGGGAGATCATCAAAGAAAGGACGGTCGCGATCAAAACGATCACGATGTAAACGATGTAGCGAAGCAGACCGTTCTTCTTTTTCTGTTTTGGTTCTTCAACTGGGTAGGAATCGCCGCTCATACACTCCGAAGTATACGCCACCTCTTCCTTCTAAGGAAGGAAGGGCATAACGGAAAGAAGGCCTTTGAGATCAAAAAGCCCGCAAATCAGCCCCCTTGAATCGTTTTCGTCGTCAAATCGATGTTCGATTCATCGCCGTAATCTTTGGGAGAGAAGGGGGTTTTATGTTGTAGATTTTTCGCTTCGGGAATTGTACAGATCGATTTTGAGGTCTTTGCGGCGAAATCGAGGGCGGTCTTCACCCCAATCAAATTCCCCATTTCGCCGGCTTTCACATCGTCTTTTTGGGTCACCCCGTGTTTGGGAACAATCAGGCTAGGGAAATTGAAATCGAGGTGGTAACCCGCATATTTCTTCCCCTCATATGCCTGATTCCGCCTCATCGGGGATCCTGACCTGACCCGGCTCGAAGGCAAACGGCTCATGCCGGTGGCCGGCCAAAAGCAAAGGAAAGATATGGGCCGGAAGGCAATAAATGGAGGCGTTGTATCCTTTTTCGTATCCAATAGCCTTGGAAATGCCCGACCAGCAAGGCCGCAAGGCGAAGAGCAAAAAGCGCATCGAAGCCAGCAAACGCCAAAGAGGCGATGCGGAAGATTCTTCCGGCGACAGAGTTTTCCCTAAAATTGCCTCGTTTCCCCGTGCAGCATACGGTTCTTACGCCGTTGACAAAGCATCAACGACGCCTTCCTGATAGGGCTTTCTTTCAATTAGCTTCACCTCTTTTCTCCCAACGCTCCTACAATGGGACCGGAAAAAGGAGCTTAGCATGAAAAAAGTCCTCTACCTCATCCTTGAAAACGGAAATGAAGCGCTCTCCGTTTTCGACTCGATCCGCGGCGCAGGATATAACGGCACCTTAATGCGCACCGCCTCCCTCCGCCATGCCTTGGACGACGATCAGCCGGAAGACACCCATTTCTTCTCTTTGGCGGCCTATGAGCACTACCACGACCACGGGGAAGCGATGTTCGCCCTCTTCGTCGTCGATTCCGAAAAACTCGCCGATCTCAAACAGATGATTCGCGAGAAAACGGATTCGTTCCACAAAATCGCGGGCGGGATGTTCTCCCGCAGCCTCGAGGATTACGAAGGGTCCTTCTAATCAGTCTTATGGCCATCGATTTCTTTTCCGTCACCCTTTATGTGGCGGCCTTGCTTTTGATGGGGCTCCTTTCCACTCGCCTCATGAAGGTTTTCCACCTCCCCAACGTCACCGGCTACATCATCGCCGGGATCCTGATGGGCCCGTTCGTCTTCGGTCTTGCCTTCGTCGATTGGAGTCAAGTCCATTCCTTCGCCGACGTCGCAAATCCAGCCCTGAACCCCATCTACGTCTACGTCCACGGTAAAGCCGGCGGGAACGATTACCTTAGCTGGATTTCCTCCATCGCCTTAGGTTTCATCGCCTTCTCCATCGGCTCTTCCTTCAAATTGAGCGCGATCCGCTCCGTCGGCAAGAAAGTCATTTGGATCACGATCCTTGAATCCGGGCTCGCCTCCGTCGTCGTCATCTTGGGCCTGTTGATCCTACACTTCATCTTCCCGGAATCCGTCGACATGCCTTTGGTTCTCACCTTGGGGGCCATCGCCGCGGCGACCGCCCCTGCCGCCACTTTGATGGTCGTCAAGCAATACAAAGCCAAAGGCCCCGTGGTGAGTACTTTGCTCCCAGTCGTCGCTTTGGACGATGCGACCGCCCTGATTTTCTTCGCAATCCTCTTCCAAATCGCTAGGACCCTTGCGACCGGATCTTCCTTCGACCTCTACGAAATGTTGGGGAAGCCCTTGATCGAAATCGTCGTCTCCTTGGCGATTGGAGCCGTTTTGGGTTTCCTCATCAGTTTCGCCAACCATTTCTTCAAGTCGCGCGCCAACCGCATCAGCTGGGCGATTTTCTCCATTTTCGCTAGCGTAGGCCTCTATCAGCTCTTCCGGCTTCCCCAAGCCGGTGGCTTTGAACTTTCTTCGCTGCTGATGTGCATGATGTGCGGAGCGGTTTACTGCAACGCCGTCCCCGATTCCAACCGGACCTTCGAATTCATGGACCGCTTCACCTCGCCGATTTACATGCTCTTCTTCATGATTTCGGGCGCCTCCTTGGATTTGACCGTCTTTTCCAAAGGGTACCTCATCATCGTCATCGCCTTGGTTTATCTGTTCTGCCGCGTCCTGGGCAAATGGCTCGGCGCTTTCCTCGGGGCCGAGATTACCAAAGCCGAACCGACGGTTAAGAAGTACTTAGGCTTCACTTTGGTTCCTCAGGCCGGGGTGGCGATTGGGCTGGCCACCACCGCTTCCACATTGTTCGGCGAATCCAGCATCCCCGAGATCCAATCCATCGGGGGGACGATCGTCGCCGTCGTTTTGACCAGCACCTTAATCTACGAGCTCACCGGACCCTTCATTACCAAGATCGCTTTGGAAAAAGCCGGGGAGATTCAGCTTCAGCCAACCGCGAAAAAATAAATCCCGTTCCTAGGAAAAAGCGGACCAAACGGTCCGCTTTTTTTCATTCGCCTTCGCTCTTTTGCCCTTCTAGGCCAACCGTCTCGGTGATCGGAAGGGAAAAGAGAATGCCGTTCCCTTTCGAGGTAAGCCCTGCTTCCTCGTAGATGACCTTCATGATACGGTCGCGGTCGGAGGAATCGACAACCATATAGACCATGTCCTTCTCCGGGGTGAGGGTGATGCCATAGAAAGAAGCCATCTCGGGATCGGCCGTCCCCCTACCGCTGCTGACGGTCCCTCCCTTGGCTCCGGCTTTCCGGGCTGCGTTCATCACCAAATCGGAATAACCATGGTTGACGATGGCGACGATCAGATTCCGTTCCACGTTTTCGGCTTTCTTGTTATTGGTTTCTGCCATTGTGGTTCTCCTTTAAGCGGATTTCTTTGTTTTGGTCGGCTAAGAAACGATAGACGGCGATGCCTTGCACTGCATCGATGGGACAGGCGAAGGCGATGCCTTTCGCGGCTCGCGAAACGGCGAATTTCTTTTCTGCGATTTTCTTAAGCTCGGGGATCAGCTCGCTCCGGCAAACAGTGAGGACGATGTCTTTCTTCGTCTCCATTTCGCCCAGGATCGCCATGATTTCTTCCGGAGGCATGCTGTGCGCGTAGAAGGTCAAAGAGAAGGAAGCACCGGCCGTTTGATAAGCGGATTCATAATAATGGGACTGATTTCGCCCCACGATGGTGAAGAATACGGAAAGGGGATGAATCTTTTCCTTTTGCTCGAAAGGGGCCCGCTCCGTTTGGCCTTTCGCCTTTTCGTTCTTGATTCGATGGAGAAAGCTCATATTTCCTCCTTCCCAGGCCCACCGGGGATATGGATCAGCTGGTTGTCATCCTCTTCAAGGATCTTCTTGAGGGCCTGGCGGTTCTGCATCTCGGTCTTGACCGTGGAGAACAAGCCCAGGGACTCGATCGCGAGGATCGGCATCATCGACATGATGCCGACCACCCCGAAGCCATAAGCCATGATCGAAGGACCCGTGGAATAGAGCTCTTTGGTGTAGGCGATGAACATCGGGAGGAAAAAGCAAGAAGCCATCGCACCGGTGGCGACCCCAGCCGCGTCGATGGCGATGCCGACGTAGATCCCCGGGACGAAATAGGAAAGAACCAAAGCGAGCAGGAACAGCGGAACCGCGAAATACAGATAAGGGATTCGGTATTGCACGCGGAGAATGTTCAAGACAATGGCGATCCCGATGGCCAAGCAAAGGAAGACGTAGATCATGACTTCCGAGATAACCCCGTGGCTGACCTCGGCGACGTTGTCGGCGAGGACTTTGACCGCCGGTTCCGCCAGCATCGCGACCGCGCCGAACAAGAAGCCGATGAAAAGGAACAAGGTGAAATTCTCAGGGTCGGAGAAATGGATTCCGTATTGGGTTCCGACGGGGATGAACCCGGATTCGGCCCCCATTAAGAAGAGAATGAGCCCGAAGAAGACGTAAACCAAGCCGATGAGAATGGAGAACACTTCCTTTTTGGGGAGTTTGAGGAAGAAGTTGAAAACGAAGAAAAACACAACGATCGGGGCGATGGAAATCGAAACGTCCTTCAACGCGGAGAGGAAATTGGAGAAATAGAACGGGGCGATGCCGGAGTAGCCGTCGATGCTGGCGAAGAAATCCTTGCTGGCCAAGACGTTTTGGATCTGTTCGATCCCACCCGTATTCTTCAGCACGATGGAAAACACCATCACCGAAAGAACCGTCCCCAAAGAGCAAAGGCCGGAGTAGCCGAAGGAATCGCTGCCGGAGGAATTGCCGATGCTCCGGGCGACGGAGACGCCGATCGCGATGATGAAGGGGACCGTGACGACCCCGGTCGTGACTCCTCCCGCATCAAAGACGATGGAGAAAAAGCTCTCATCCGCGAACAACGCGAGGGTGAAGGCGAACAAATAACCGATTGTGAGCCAGTATTTCAAGGGCTTGTTGAAGATGACGCGGACCAAGGCGACGAGCATGAATATCCCCACCCCAATGGCGGCGATCACGATAAGGGCCCAATTCGGCCCATCCGGGGAGATGCGGGAGGCCAAAACGGAGAGATCGGGCTCGGCCAAAGTGGCGAGCACGCCCATCAAGAATCCAACGAAAAGCAGCAGCCCAATGGTTTTCTTCTTCGTCAAAGTGGAGCCGACGATGTCTCCGATTTTGACAAGGCTTTTTTCAACCCCGAGGTTGAACAAAGCGGTCCCGAGGATCAAAGGGACGGCGGATATAAGCAAAGAAGTCATGATGGGGCCGAACTTGCTGCCGCCTTGCTCTAAGCCCATGTTTGGGACGCAGAGAGGGACGATCGCCATGACGGCGACGACCGGGAGAATGGCAAAAACGGCTTCCTTGAGTTTGGGAGCCACGCCATGGAAGATTTTAGGGAATATCTTTTTCGCCAAGCTTCTGCCTCTCAACCTTTAGTTTACCATCCGCCCCAAAATTCGGGCCATAGTCAAAAGGACCTTTTCGCAGAATTTCGTTGGATTGAACCAAAATCAGTTGCCGCGGTCTTTCTTGTTCAGCCCCAGCAAGATCGCAAAAGCCGTGAAGAAGATTTTCGCGTCCGTCCAAAAGGAAATCCTTTTCGCGTATTCGCTGTCGTAATGAGCTTTCTTCACGGGATCATGGGAACGGTGCATTTTAACGATGGCAAGCGAGCAAAGCCCTGGCTTCACTTCAAAGCCCGTCGGATTGTTTGCTTTCCTCGCCAAATAAAGGGACATTTCATGCTCTTTTTCTTGCTGGGGCCTCGGGCCGATGAAACTCATTTGGCCGGCGAAGATATTGAAAAGCTGCGGAAGCTCGTCCAACGACGTTTTCCGAAGAAAAGATCCCCATTTGGTGATCATTGCCTCCCTTTCCTTTGGGGCGAAGTCGTTGGGGGCGATCGAGGGGGCGTCGGTCCTCATGGAACGGAATTTCAGCAGTGTGAATTTCTTTTCGTTTTTGCCTAAGCGGATCTGCCGATATAACGCGGGCCCTTTCGAGGTGCAGCGGGTGATAACGGCCAAAACGAGCATCGGCAAGCCCAATAGCAAAATCCCAACGAAAGAACCG
>DCMK01000001.1:0-1095 GCA_002321395.1 Caryophanales bacterium UBA1624 | reverse complement strand
AAGACCCACCGAGATCGATGAGGCGCTTAAAGCAAAAATAGGCCTTTTGGCCTTTTGAGAAGGCAAAGGCTTTCCCGTCATTTTTGGAAGATGTGGAATCCATAAGCAACGCCTAAAACTTTATCACGAACGGGTATATCAACACGAGAAATAAACAATCCGCCACGCATTATTAAGAAAATGGCGATCCAAGAACGTTTAATCGTGCTGCTTGACGGGTCCGCCGAACAAAGCGAGTTTCTGAAGCAATTTCTTCATGCCTTCCACATCCAACCGTTGGGTGTTGTGAGACGTATACGATTCGCCGAGGTTAAGCTTGGCGTCGCCTTTGGTGAAGAACTGATCGTAATTCAAGTTCCGGTTGTCCGCGTGGACGCAGAAGAAGTTCCCCCTATCCTCCGCGCGGAGCATCTCCTCTTGAGTCACAAGGGTTTCAAAGAGCTTTTCGCCATGCCTCGTTCCGATATATTCCGGAGCGATGCTGCAATGCTCTAACTCCAGAATCGCTTGAGCCAAGGTCCCAATCGTCGCAGAGGGAGCCTTCTGAACGAACAAGTCGCCTTGTTGGCCATGCTCGAAAGCGTATAAAACGAGATCCACCGCATCATCCAGCGTCATCATGAAGCGAGTCATATCAGGATTCGTGATGGTGATGGGCTTCCCTTCTTTGATTTGTTGAAGGAAAAGAGGGATCACCGATCCGCGGGAAGCCATGACGTTCCCGTACCGAGTTAAGCAAAGGGCCGTATCGCCTTCAAGAAGCTGGCGCGAACGCGCGATGACGTTTTTTTCCATCAGGGCCTTCGTCATCCCCATCGCGTTGATGGGGTACGCCGCTTTGTCGGTGGACAAGAAAATGGCTTTTTTGACGTGATGCGCCACGCAGGCGGAAATGACGTTGTCCGAGCCGACCACGTTGGTCTTGACCGCCTCCATGGGGAAGAATTCGCAGGAAGGAACCTGTTTCAATGCCGCGGCCGAGAAAACGTAATCGACGTTGATGAAGGCTTGTTCGATGGCCCGGTAATCCCGGACATCCCCGATATAGAACTTCAATTTCGGATTGTCATACTCTTTCCGCATATCGTCCTGCTT